>JANLXT010000122.1:0-2658 GCA_031365225.1 candidate division FCPU426 bacterium | reverse complement strand
TGAGCTGCAGCTCATCGCTGCCGCCATCCCTGCGGACGCTAAGCGGCCCCGCGTCTATATCGAAGAATGGTCCAGCCCGCCGATGGTCGCTGGCAATTGGGTGCCCGAGCTGGCGGCGCTGGCCGGCGCTTCTTATTTTCCGCAACGCGCGGGTCGCCCAAGCGAAGCCATCAGCTGGGAAGATCTGATGGAATTCGACCCCGAGTTGATCGTCTATTCGATTTGTGGAATCAGCCTAGCGCATGACCCAGCGGGGATCTTGAAGATCGAAGGTTGGGATAGGCTCGATGCCACGCGGGCGAAGCGTGTGGTCTGCGTCGACGATAGTTTGCTCAATCGGCCTGGCCCGCGCCTGATTGAAGGCGCGCGCTTGCTTCAAGACTTGATGGCAGAAGCTTTTTGGGGCGCGTCCCAAGTGGATCCCGCGAAAGTGAGGCGTTTGCCATGAGCCAAGCACAAACGACCAGCAGTCTTTGGGACCAGCGCGCTTCGGCCTACGAAGCTCTGGTCCACAAGTATCCGATCTTTGGCAAGATGGCCACGCGCTTGGCTCAAGAGCTAGCGCCAGATTTTTCAGGACAAGCGCTTGATCTTGGGGCCGGCACAGGGGTCTTGGCGCGCGCCATCCTCAAAGAACGACCCCAGGCGTGGGTCACCGTGGTCGAACCCGCCCCTGCTATGTTAGAGATCGCTCGCCAGGGTCTCGAAGGGAAGCAGGCGCGTTTTTTGCGGGGCACCCTTGATAGCGCGGTCGCGTGGGGCCTTAAGCCAGACGCCATACTCTCGAGCGCGGTCATGCAATTGTTGGATGAGCGCAGGGTCCTGCAAGAGGCGGCTCAGCTCTTGCCCCCGGGCGGCAAGTTTATCTTCAATCTTTGGTGGCACGCGTGGGCGCCTAGTTCGGACTGGCCCTGCTGGCAAAAGTGGCAGGGTCCCTTTGAGAGCATTCTGCGTTTAGAAGGCCTTTGGGGGCGTGCGGCTAAAAATGTCCCCCCCGCGCCGCCCAAAAACCCCCGGCATTTTTTTGCGCACGCCAAGGCGGCTGGATTTAACCTGCTGCACCAGGTTCACGACTTTGACGATGTGGCGGCTGAGTTTCCCATTGATTTTCAGGCGATGTCGCCGCATTGGCCAGTGCCTGGCCTGGAGCTGGCCCACCGCGAGCGGGTCCTCAACCGTGTGCGCCAGGCACTGCAGGGGCAAAAAGAGCAGTATCTGACCCAGCGTTTTGTCTTTGAGAGGATGAAATAAGATAAAAAATAAGCGTATTAAAATAGTATGTTTATTTGAACTAAAACGTTGACAAAGCCGGGATCATTTTGCTATAGTCTCGGTGTAGGACTGGTGAGGCTTTAATCTCCAACTTGCCCCGGCCAGCCTGCACGGCCCCTCATCTGAGGCCGGCAGGGAACAGGGAGCTAAAGCGGCGCGCGTGCCTAAGATAGGCCCGGCCCGAGTGGTCCGGGCTATTTTTTTGCCCGATTCTTCTCTATCGAAGGGGGCGCGTGATGAGACAGGTACTCAAGATAAGCTGGACCCTGGTGGGGCTGCTCACGGCAGCCTTCGCCCTGCATGCCGAGGACGCAAGCGCGCCCTTGGATCTGCAGGGGCTGGACCAGAGGCTCAAGGTCGCCGAGCGCAAGCTCGAGCCGTTTTCTTTTATCAATCTGGGCGGCCTGTTGCAGGCCGACAGCCGTACGTACATCGGCGATGACAAGGTGCCGGCGCTGAACGACATCCTCGTCCGCCGGGCACGCCTCATCAACCAGGCCACGCTGGGCCCGAAGCTCAAGCTCAACCTGGTGGCGGATTTTGGCGGCGCGGCCCCGGTCTTGGTGGACGCCTTTGCTGATATCAAGCTGCACGACTGGGCAAGCTTGAGAGTCGGGAGGTTCAAGACCCCGCTCAGCCTAGAGAATATCCGCAGCGACCCGGCCCGCGACTTCGTCGAAGCCGGCTTCTCGCTGGGCCTGGCCACAACACGCGACACGGGCCTCTGGCTGGAGCTGGCGGACCTCGAGCAGGCCATCAGCCTGGGCGGCGGCGTCTTCAACGGCGGCCTGGATGGGGCCACGGTCACGGGCGACACCAGCGACGACAAAGAGGCGGTGGGCCGGCTCTTCACCCATCCCACGCGCTTCTTTGACACCACGCTGTTGCGCGACTTCGCGCTGGGCGTGGCGGCTTCCAGCGGGCATCGCGTCCCGAGCAGCGGGGTCACGACCTATCGCAGTGTGGGCCAGCAGACCATCACCAGCTACAAGGCCCTCACGACAGTGCAGGACCAGTCTTTTCGCATCGCCCCGCAGGCCTACCTCTTTGAGGGACCCTACAGCCTGCAGGGTGAGTATGTGCGCAGCACGGATTTCGCCAGCAACAGCACCAATGCGATCGCGGACCGCACGGCCATCCTCAGCCGCGAGGCCTGGCAGGTCTCGCTGGGCTGGGTCCTCAGCGGCGAGGACGCCTCCTTTGGCGGGGTGAAGTGGAATAAAGAGAGCACCGGGGACTGGGGTGTCTGGCAGCTGGTCGGCCGCTATCAGGAGTTCCAGGTCGATAGCAGCAATATCCACCTGCAGCCCGTGGATGGGGCCAATGTGGGGGTCGCGGGCCAGCGCTACGTCAACCCGCGCAGCTCGGTGACCAAGGCCCAGGGCT
>JANLXT010000121.1:0-21043 GCA_031365225.1 candidate division FCPU426 bacterium | reverse complement strand
CTCGAAATAGGACGTATTGACTTACGCCAGAAGGAATACCTAGGTCAGTCCAAGCAAGCCGGATGGCGGGTGTCGTCGAACCCGTAGTATCAACGCTCGTATCAATGGATAAGCCCCCCGGAGCTGGTGGTGTCATCATTTGCACAGTCGCCGCTGAAGAAACACTCGTGCCAACTGAATTTATCGCTGCCACATTCCAAGAGTGGACCCCACCGTAGCCTAAATTGGGCACCCCCAAAGAAGCAGTGCTGGTCGTATTTACCAACACCACACCATCCCACACGTTATAGGCTGTGACACTCTCGGACACAGCGGCGGCGTCCCAACTTAATAAGGCCGCCCCACCTGTCAATCCAATCGCAACAACTCCCGTTGGTGTCGTTGGGACCAGCCCGCTAAAGATTGGACCTGGCAAAATAACACTCGCCGCTGCAGTAAGACCTCCGTAGCCCTTAAGATCATGGGCCTGCAAAAGATAAAGCGGAGTCCCCACAAGCGACGTATTGGGGTATGCGTCCAAAAAATTCATACGAGTGGTAATGGTTAATTGCTGAGCGACACCTTGAGCAGGTGAGCGCCGCCATAGCGTGTAGGCCGAAATTCCATACGTGCCAGCGCTCGGTGTTGCCCAACTCAAGGTCACTCCTGTCGATCCCGCTTGTGCCGATAATGCGACAGGGGTGCCTGGTGAACTGAACGCGCTTACAGTGGCAACGCGACTCACCGCGATCCCAATCCCTCCATCCAGATCCTCAGCCCGAACCGCATAGGCCACGCTTTGACCCAAATAGAGGTCTTGGTCAACATACGCCCGCGCTGAAACAGCCACATAACCAACGATACTCAAGGACCCGAGTGATGCTCCGCGAAACACAATATAACGAGACAAATCATAGCTCCCCAACTCTGAGGCTGCCCAGCTAAGTTCAAGTCCCACCTGATTGAGACCTGGGCTCACTTGGGTTGTCGTCGTCAGATAACTTTGAGCGACCCCTGCGCCATCATAAAATCGCCCAGGCACACCAGGCAATACAGCGGGAGTCGCCGTCACATGATTAGAATAGAAGCTCTCCACATAACTCCCCGCTAGGCTTAAGTATTTTCTCGAGAGCGCGCGATAGAGATTTGGTTGGCCATTCACAGGTTGAACATCCACATAGTCATTTGCCGTCGTGACACAACTGGCGCAGGTGACCCAAAAAGGTGTCGCCGGCACTCCAAACGTTGCTCGTTGTATCTCGTACTCGCCAGCATTTGCCACCGCATTCCAGCTCAGACTTACCCTGGCATTCCGCGTCAAACTTTGCGTCAAAATTGGCGCGCTCAAGCTTGGCGCATAGATCGCAGCGGTGGCGGGCGAAACGTCGCTAAATGCCCCTGTCGCATCCGTCACAGAAACAAACCACCAGCTATCCCCTGGAACGGCGGCTGTCGCGCTCAAATACTGGGTCGCGGCGGTCACGGATACTAAAGTAACCGCACTCAATGACGCATCCAAAGAACGATTTAACGCATATCCCGCTGGCGCGCTCACAGAGATTGCTCCCCATTGGGCCTGCACAGGACCACCCTTGACTTGCAGTAAGCTCGTGATGCTAGGCGTCGCAAGCCGCGGAATGGCACTGACAACCGCAGACAAGGTACCCCGATGGGCCGACCCCGCTCCGCCAACAGTTTCCACACCAAAATAATAGGCCTGATGATCAGTCATACCCGTAAGGGTCACCGCGATAACTTGGCCGGCCGCTACGCCAGAAACTGCAGTCAAAGTGACATCGACCGCAAATGGCACGGGAGGGCTAAATGTTGAATGATAGATGTTGTAGGAAAGAACGCCCGGGTTGAGACCGCTCAAGACGCTCGTCCATGCCAAGCGAACAGCCGTCGAACTTGCATTGGGGACCGCAAGAACAGGTGGAGGCATCACCGCAACTACGCTCGAGCCGACAGAGCTGACGTTATTCAGCACGGCATAAATCCGGTAGTACCGACTTTCACCCAAAGGCACCGCACTGACATTCGTCGACAATTGTGCGGGCGGAAAAACAGCCTCAAGATCTGGCAATGGATCAATCGTCGTCGGATAGGTCGCATACCTCAGTTCCCAAGCATCGACAGCAAGACTGCTTGGAGCAGCGCTCCAGGCAAGCGCCAACGAAGAGCTATTGATCACTCCCGGCACCACTAAAGGAGCGCATAGGCCCGCCCCCGAAGTTACTGAAGAATAAGTTCCGAGAATGCCAAGCGTATCTACCGCTTGCGCTCGAACCGAGATCGTCACTCCGCATGGAGGCACAAAAGAATAGCTATTCGATGACACCGGAATCACAGCACGCAAACCAAAGCCAGCGCCCTGATCAGTTTCTATGCGCACCGCGCCGACAGCGACTGTTGCCGTGACCGGCAACCACGCGACGCTCCAAGCTCCACCATGGGACTGAGCCGTCAAGGTGAGCCAAGGCGTGCCTGGGGCCGCATTCAAGTAAAAGGCCGAGCTCCAAAAAATAAAAATCCAGCTGATTATTCGCATCAGAATGTCGCCTCTAACCCTAGTTCGAGTTTAAACGAGTAAAAATCATTCACCTGCTCAATCAAAGTATGGTCTTGATACATTTTTTGTTCGATCAAAAATCTGAAACTAACGTTCTCTAATAGATTGTAACTTAGCTGATTTCGGAGCGTATAGAGCTCAGTAGAAACATCTGGAACGGCCCGGGTACTGCGCTGCTTATCTCGCCGAATCGTCATGAATAAATCATTGTCCAGCTTAAAGCTTTGTTTGATGACCAACTCTCGCCCATTGAAAGGCCAAAAATCATAGAGACGAATACGCTTATCAATGGTCAAAAAATAAGCCAAACGAACGCTTGGTTCATACGAATTTCTCTCTATCTGTATTTCTTGGCGGCTTAATCCAAAATAGGAATAGTTCGTATCTAACGAACCAGCCCAATTGAATCCAAAGGTCAAAGCCGTCCGATCGGTCGGCTTTGCGGGCAACAAACCCCTAAATGTATTCGAGAGTCGATTGATGGTTAGTTGATCAAACGCGTCAAAGGTATCAACAGTGCTGTAGTCATAATTCAAATTCAATTCTGTATACTTCAATAAATGTGAAAAGAGTATTTTGGGCTCTCTAAAAACTAAACCGGATCCAACAGAAAATTGCTCTTGGCGTGTCACCTGTTCTGGCGCGGACATTGTACGATCACCCCGCATGCCCGTACGAGGGCTCAAACGCCCAGTCCATCCAGGCGCAAACGGGATATCAAAGCTCGTTGAAAAACTCGTGCTACTACGCCGGGACGCGGTCACCGCCAGATTCTCAATATGCAATGGATCCTTGGTATTTTCACCAAAGGTTGGGTTATCGATTCGAACCCACCAAGCCGATTGCAACGGATTTTGTTGCTCGAGCAACGCGATACTGGGGATATTCTGCATTGAATAGCCAGCATATCTCGCTCCAAACTCGCCACTCTGATCAAGCCACTCTCGCAACACGCCGCTACGTTCAACCCCGCGAATACGCACGTCGTTATTGATCACACTATCCACGCTCCAATTTTGATTAAAATCAACCGAAGGCACCTTGACCCCGATCCAGTCTTCTAACTGAAGACTGGTCACAACATCCAACGAGCCAGGCGCGCGAAGCTCATTGCGAACATAATCCCGTGTCTGAGTAAAAATATAGTTTATGCGCGGAGTTCTAAGTCCAGGAATACGATCAAACTGAAGTCCTAGTTGAGGACTGATCACCTTTGATTGCATCACATAGTCTTGACTAACTCGATCCGGACCCAGGACATAGTATGGATTTCGGGACGACGAAATCGGCACATTGCCCTGCGCCTCAGTCAGCCCATATGCGTAGCTGGGACTTAAGGTTAAGATACTGCCCCAACGATACTGTCCACTATAACGGCCCTTGATGGTTCTTGTGCGTCGCTGACTATTTTTAAAGACTAGAGTTAAAGGGTTGCCGGTCTCGGTATCAAATTCCACCTTTGTCTCGTCGTAATTCACGTCAAAACGAATCTCGTCATCTGCTAGCCACGGAACCTGGGGATGCACCCGATAGGTCGCGTCTTGATGCAATGCGAGATTTGATTGTAAATAATTTGGATTAACCACTTTGTCTCGCGGGTCGCTTAAAAGGCTTCGCTGAGATGCCACATAAGCCGGCAAGAATTCGCGCCGACTCAAATCGAGGCTACCGCTGCTCCCCAACGCTACCCGGGGGATCAAACTAAAACCCAACGTACCACCATAGCTGCTGATACGCTCGTTCGGGTCTTGAAAATTTCGACTGTATTTCGGATCGCTGATTCGAGATGGATCCACGGTTAAGCTTCGCTCTTGCCACCTTCCGGTCATAGGGATCCCGGGCACCGCACTGATGTTGCCGCTCAAGGTATGGGATCGATCGTGGCGTATCGGGTCATTGGCTTGCTGGTCAATTCTCACGAAATCCGAATCCACTTCGCGCATATCTTGGTTGATGACGACCTTTCCATCCGCAAAGTCGTAATTTAAATTTACCTTGGATGCTGTCCCTTCTCGTGTCTCGGCATCCGTCAATCGCAAATTATTCAGCCAAAGGAGCTCGCGCCCTCCATTGGGAATTAACTGCGTGCTTGTGTTCAAGCTAGAGTTAGGACACAGAACCGAAAGGTAAGCGTATTTAATCCTACGAAGCGAGGGCTGCCCCACCACCACTCTGCGTCCGTCGCTGCCATCGAGTGCTAAAACAATCGAAGCCCAACTGGCCACTCCAATCTGATCTAGATAGACCGAATATTCAAAATAATTAGCATCATCAAAGCCGAAACGCAATTTCAACGTCTCGCCGGGCAATGTCGCGTGCGGCTTATGCAGGTCGAGTCGAATAAATTTGTAAATCGCGAAATCAAGATCACCCGACGTCGCCAACTGCCGCCGAGCGTGATAATTAGAGCGCCCATTGCTTTGATCAATATTGGTGAGCGCATACTCCACCTGCAACGCCTGTTCTCTATCTTCGGCGCCCGTGCTATCAATCCTGAAAAAATTGGTGTTTGGCACATAAACAAAACTTGGGGCGACAGTGGCGTTGTTAAGACGATTGATAGCGTTGATCTGAAACTTTGAAGAAGCCACCGTCACTGGGACGCCACCCAACGTGGTAGACCCAGGATCTGTTCTCGAAACCCACTTACTACCCTTGAACTGTATGCTCTCAATCATGATGGAGCCACCCGAGCTGGCAGCACCGGTAAACCACACGCGAACATGGCGAACATTACTAAAATAATTGGTGTCGCCAGGAATAACGCTGAGGTTTCCGCTACCAAGGACTTGGGCCGAATTCAACGGGATCTGAACTAGCACAAATCCATTGGTATCGGTCGCTCCCGAGGGTTGGACAACGCGACTCATGCGATAAAAGCTATTCACTAGGCTTGGCGCATTATTGCTATCTAAGTCTTCTGTATCGACACGTTTATTGCCTTCGCCCCAATAGTTCAAGTTTACATACCGACCTGGCGCCTCGCCAGGTAATGGATAGGCGCGATTCAGCGTCAGTGCGTTGTTCAATCCGATATCTTGGCCCTGGCGTAAAATACCGTCCAAACTCTCGGCATCCAACAAACCATTGTCATTAGAATCCTCGCTCACCACGCCGATGTCAAAGTTCATGGTGACTGCGCTATCCACCTTTACCCAAACTTCTAGATAGCTAGCTTTGTTAAAAGTATCTACTTGGGCCTGAATCGGAGTAACAATCGCGTCCCATCGCGCCGCGTTATCAAAACCGCCATAATTGATCTGCAACATATTTCGATTTGGGTTCTCATTGTTCGCGGAACGTTGTTGGGCATCATGCCCTCTGGACTGGATGTTACCTACCCGGCTAAACATCCGATCGTCCCTTGGCATCCCCGTATCTCCGTTATAACGAATCGGTCGGCTCGCTGGATACCAATTGGCTTCATCCAAACTAGTTGAAACAATGTCGTCGACACTTTCAAAATTATCGACCATCCCTACGCCGGTTTCATTATTCTTAGCGTAGGTGTTTGCCTTGTACCAGGAATGCGCTGACTCAGCCTTGGCGGTTAGCTTAAGATTGGGGTCCACCGCCGAAAGGCCCGGAAGCGCGCTAAAAATATCAGCGATTGTCTCTCTCGAAAAGACAGCCTGAATATCACCGTCCAAAACCTGCAAACTGTAGGGGGCGCTCCTAATGTCTGGCGTTTCGATTGGGGAGTCGCTGCTATTCTGAATATAGGTCGATCCAACCGAAAGGCTCTTAGAGAGGTCGTACTCACCGCGCCCGCCAAACATCGTGCTTGTAATCTGCCCTCCAAATGGAAGGTACTCATAGGTCGCTTCTACCACAGAGTTTTCTCTTAATAAATCAGGATTTGTGAAAACCAAAATGCCTGTTTCGTAATCTAGAAAGTAATCCGAATCGCGGCGCAATCGCTTGCCATCCAAAGTGATAACTTCGGACCCCCGAATAATATTGAACCTTAGCGAAAAGCTCGAGACTTTATATTTGTATTCCAAATGAATTTGATAGTTTCCCTGAGTCCGAACAAAATTATAGACGTCATCCTGGTCGGGGACGAAGTTTGCCTCTACCCCCAAAAATGCCGAGTCCATTTTTAACTGTTGTGGAATAGCCAGACCCTTTTTGAAGGGAAAGGGTGTCCGAAAACGCATCACGCCCAGACGTGTATCGAACTCTACTACATCACTGAAGTTGCTCCGAGGATCCAGCTCATAAATTGGCGTGTTGTTGCTACCATACACTACCAATTTGAAATCGGGATCCAACTGGGGATTAAGAATATCTCGATTTCCCATGTCATAGAACTGAAATGACATGTGACTATCGTATTCAGAAGGATAGCGACGTCCGTACTGAATCATGTGGCGGCTGGCGCTGGTCTTTCCGCCTATCACATCCGAATCTAGCCCGGTGGAGCCAAAATCAAATCCCCCTCCACCATCATAACCAACCGTTTCTAACGAGCCATCCCCGCGCCGACGTCTATAGGCGACGACAATACTATCGCTTGGACGAATGGATACATTGAATGTTACCAGCCCGCTCGCAGTATCAATGGTGAAATCAGATCCAGCGTTGAGCGGGACAAAATTAAAGCGATCGGTCCCCGTGCTGTCGGGTACAGATACGGTGTTCAATCCGCTTTGATTTGTTATTCCTGGTTGATCAATGTAAATCTGAACGCTGCCAGGCTCAATGTAGTCAATGCCCTCGATGATATCTTTGTCGCGAGAAAGATAGTAATGCCGTCTTGGTCTAAAGGCGGAATCAGGAATATTGCGACCAAGATTGTTGTTCGTCTTTGCTTGCTCAAAACCACCAACAATACGCTTTGTCTCGGTGTACCCCTTCGTTTGGGCGGCAATCGCGGTCAGGCGCAGCCTGCTGTCAGGACTCTCAAGCTTGACCTTCGCCCCAAACAAATTCTTGTTGTAGCCCGTAAATTCGGTTCGCGCCGAATTGAGATCCATCGTAATATCGCCAAACGCGAACTCTTTAAATGTCTCGCTTTGATCCCCGGTATAGACAACCGATATTTTTTGTTGCTCGGTCGGGGGGGCCTTATCATCAAAATCCACATCAACCTTAATCTTACGTCCAACTTTACCTGTTAATCGAACTTGCAATTGTTGATCCAACTGAAAACCCTGGACAACCCCTGCGCCGAAAGTTGGCACTTGCTGTCCGCTTTTTGTTGTCACCCATGTATTACTTAAATTGATGGTCTTGCGCCCTTGGATCTGGAGCGAGTTATTTTCTCCGACTTGAATGTCGCCCGTTTGAATTTTTGTTAACGACGCTTGTGGACCCGCGACACTGGCAAGGCTTAGACCTGACGTTTTTCCTTCTTCGTCAACCGTGACAACCGCATAGTGATAGTTTGTGCCCAATTTTGGAGGATCTGTAGATTCTTCGGGGCTGTCCTCAAAACGAGTTCCTGCAATCAGATTCTTATTAATGGGAAGACCCGTTAAAAGAATCTGCGCCGTCGATGCCCTAAAAATATTGTATCCCTTAACTTTAAACTGACCTCCGCTGACGGCCGGATTCCACTTTAAGCGCACAACTGCATCCCCAACACCCAATGCGCTAACGCCTGCAGGTGGCTTGGGCGGCATCGAGGCTATCGCTCTTAATTCAGGTGAAGCCTCGCTTGTGTTTCCCACGCTGTCGACTGAGTGAACCACATAAAAATAAGGCTTTCCACGAATCACCGAGCTATCTTCCATGCGAGTATCTTGAACTAACCCACCCACAGGCACGATCGCACTACCCGAAGCCTCGCCCCGAAATATTTTGTAGCCCGCCAGCTCATTCAGACCAGTTGAAATAGGCGGAGACCAATCCAAGCTAATACTATCCACACCTTCGCGTGCACTGACTCGCCCCGGTGGTAAAAGTGGCCCATTTGGCAAAGCAAATACAATGTCTGACGCAGGCGAAAGTCGTCCGTCAGTATCAAATGCGCGAACAAAATACCAATACGTGCGTCGGTTCTCAATTGAATCGACAGCACTTTCGGGACTGTCATTAAAATTGCTCTCGGTCACTGGGCTCAGATTGATCGGCTCGTCATTGATCTTTGAAATAGAAGATCCCCGATAGATTAAATACCCTGAAATAGGGTACTTCCCCTCACTTGGATACCACGACAGTAAGACAGATCGGTTTCCGGCGATGGCAGTCAAATAAGAGGGCGCTGTGGGTAGCCCAGAAATCGGGACGACAGTGCTTGAAAGCGTGGCGGGAGCAACAATTGCAGCAAAAGCATTGCTGGAAAAGGCAAAAAACATCCACGCGAAAAAAATCGCGGAGATATTTAGTAAGGAAAAATTGGAGCGTTTTTGAATGAAAGCTCCCAACAGTAAGGTAAATCCATTCGAGATGACTTCCCGAATGGTGAAATAATGAGAAATACCCTTTAAATATACCACCCTTACGAAGTGAAGTAAAGTATTCCTGATTTGCTCGACAGTCACACAAAAAAAAGCCCTGTCTTTCGACAGGGCTCCAAAAATTTTGTGTAAGTTCGTTTTCTACTTCTTTTCCTTCTTTACCACTTTAGCCTTAACGACTTTTGGTGTTGTGCCTTCCACCTTCTTTTTAAAGGGCTTTTTGGGTTCCACAATCTTCTTGATTGGGCCCAGCTCCTTACGATCCACTAACTCGATGAAAGCCATTTGGGCATTGTCACCTGGACGCGGTCCCAATTTTAGTATCCGAGTATAGCCACCTGGGCGATCTTTGTACCAAGGTGCCACTGTTTCAAATACTCGACTAACAATAGCCTTGTCATAGACCATGGCAAACGCCTGCCGTCTTGCATGAAGGTCCCCGCGCTTAGCTAACGTGATGACGTTGTCAGCCACCATCGCTAACTCCTTCGCCTTTATCACCGTCGTTCTGATTCGCCCATGGGTAAAAAGCGCGGTCGTCAAGCTACGCATCAAAGACTTTCGATGCGAAATCGATCTCCCTAGTTGTCTTCCACTATTTCCGTGTCGCATAGCTAAATTCCTTGAGCAGGTGCGTCAAAAACTACTTCTTTTTAGTTTTTCCAGTTGTCTCCGGTTCGCGCATTTGCCCAATCATTTCAGGTGTCATGCCCAAACCCAATCCCATTTCCACGATAATTTCTTTGATCTCATTCAACGATTTTCTGCCAAAATTTCTGTATTTAAGCATTTCAGCTTCGTTCTTAGTAACCAAATCCCCAATGGTCTTAATATTCGCGTTCTTAAGGCAATTTGAGGATCTAACCGAAAGCTCCAATTCATCCACTGAGCGGGTCAAAAGATCACGCATCTTGTCGCGTTCCTGATCGCGCTCGCTCAGTTCTTCTTCAGGCTCTTCTTCAAAATTAATAAAGATTTGCAAATGATCTTTCAAAAGCTTAGCTGAATGCGCCAAAGCATCTTCTGGATGCATCCGACCATCTGTCCAGATTTCTAAAACCAAACGATCGTAGTCAGTCACCTGACCAACACGAGCCGCTTCAGTCGCAATACGAACTCTTGTGACAGGCGAAAAAAGACTGTCCATTGGTATCGCCCCAACCGCAAGATCGTCACGCTTGTTTCTCTCTGCGCTAACATATCCGCGCCCGGTATCAATTTCCAATTCCATCTCTAATTTCGCCGAACGATCTGTCAACGTCGCAATATGCAGATCTGGATTAATAATCTCTATTGTCGCATCTGTCTGAATATCCCGAGCGGTAACTTCGCGCTCGCCCGACACCGTTAAACGAACCTTCTTAGGGCCTTCACCTTCCATTTTCAATCGAAGTTGCTTCAAGTTAAGCACAATGTCAGTGGTGTCCTCAGCAACTCCAGGAATCGAGGAAAATTCGTGCAAAACTCCCTCAATTTTTACACTGGTCACAGCCGCTGCCTGAATCGAAGATAACAAGATTCGTCGCAGCGAATTGCCAATCGTCACTGCATAGCCACGCTCAAAAGGCTCTGCGAAAAACTTGCCAAAGGTCGGGCTAAGCGTATCTTTATCGTAATCAAGCCGTTTCGGCTTCTCCAGGCTCTTCCATCTCATTGAATCAGGTCTCCCCTTAGGGTGAATTACTTGGAGTAAAGCTCAACAATCAGTTGTTCCTTGACTGGCAAATTAACGTCTTCTTTAGCTGGCAAGTGCTTAACCGTGCCAGAAAATTTCTCGACATTCACTTCAATCCAGGATGGAAAGCCACGTTTCTCCTGTGCCTTTATTGCTTCTTTAACAAACACATTCTCACGACTACTTGCCGCGACTTCGACAACATCTCCAGGTTTCACTAACATTGAAGGGATGCTCGCTCGCCGACCATTAATGGTGACGTGTCCGTGCAAGACAAATTGGCGAGCCGCTCCACGGGAAGGTGCAAAGCCCATCTTCATTGCTATGTTGTCCAAACGGCGTTCAAGCAAAATCAACAAGTTCTCGCCAGTCAAACCGCGCTGACGCGAAGCTTGATCAAAGACACGTCGGAACTGCTTTTCAAGCACACCATAAATACGACGTACTTTCTGTTTTTCGCGCAACTGGATGCCATATTCTGTCATCTTGGTGCGACGCTGGCCGTGTTGACCCGGAGGATAGGCACGACGATCTATAGCGCATTTTGCGCTGTAGCAACGCTCCCCTTTAAGGAAGAGCTTCATACCTTCTCTGCGGCAAAGCCTACAAACTGGGCCAGAATATCGGGCCATACTTATCTCCTTAGGACTAGACTCGACGCCGTTTTGGCGGTCGGCAGCCGTTGTGCGGGATAGGGGTAACATCGCGGATAAGGGTGATGGTTAACCCAGCCGAAGCCAACGACGAGATTGCGGTTTCACGACCAGAGCCTGGTCCCTTGACTAGAACTTCCACTTCTTTCATTCCCATCTCAACTGCCTTTTTAGCTGCTGCGTCCGCTGCTAATCCGGCGGCAAAAGGGGTGCTCTTTCGTGAACCCTTAGAGCCACTTGCTCCTGCTGAAGACCAGGAAATTACATTCCCCTGAGCATCTGCAATCGTAACAATTGTGTTATTAAAAGTAGATTGAATATGCACCACACCATTGCGTGGAGCCTTTCGATCTTTTTTCTTTGGTTTTGGAACAGTGCTCACTCTATACCTCGTCTAATTATGTCAGAGCTTACTTGGTCTCTGTCTTCTTATTGGCAACAGTACGACGCGGCCCTTTGCGTGTACGCGAATTTGTCCGCGTTCTTTGTCCGCGCACCGGCAGTCCCTTGCGGTGTCTAGAACCGCGATAGGACCCAATATCAACCAACCGCTTGATGCTTTGAGCGACCTCACGGCGCAAATCGCCTTCAACTCGAATCTGAGTTCCGTCAGCAAGCCCCTTATTTATCACGCTCGTAATCGCGAAAATCTCAGTCTCAGCCAAGTCTTTTGTGCGGGTCTCTATCTTGACGTTTGCGTCCGCCAAGATCTTCTTCGCTAAAGTTTGACCAATCCCATAGATATACTGCAATGCAACATCGATTCTCTTATCTTTGGGAAGATCTACCCCTGAAATTCGTGCCACTTCTTATCTCCTTGGCTCAGCCCTGAGCCTGCTTATGCTTAGGATTCTCACAAATCACCCGATTGACACCCTTGCGCCGGATAATCTTGCACTTTTCACATATCTTCTTTACTGACGCTCTAACTTTCATTTTTTACTCCTCTTACTTAAACCGATAGGTAATCCGACCACGTGTTAGGTCGTAAGGTGATAATTCAACAGTAACTTTATCACCAGGAAGGATACGAATAAAATGCATCCTCATCTTTCCGGAAACATGAGCCAACACTTTGTGCCCATTTTCTAACTCGACGCGAAACATCGCGTTTGGCAAGGGTTCAACGATCCGACCCTCCACAGTAATATTTTCTTCTTTTGCCATAGCTCCTACGCTATCCGGGTGAGGATTTCCGGCTCGCCATCAGTCACCGCGATGGTATCCTCGAAGTGGGCCGACAAAGAACCATCCCTAGTCAGCACTGTCCATCCATCTGCCTGGACATCGACTTGCCAGGCGCCCACATTCACAATCGGCTCAATTGCGAAAGTCATTCCTTTTCTAATCTTAGGACCTAGTCCACGTCGTCCGTAGTTTGGAATCTGAGGCTCTTCATGCATCTTGCGACCGATTCCATGCCCCACGAAATCTCTCACAACCGAGAAGCCAGCAGCTTCTACATGTGCCTGGATCGCGGCTCCAATATCTTGCAAGTGCCCGCCATCCACTGCCTGTCCTAGACCGAAATTTAAAGCCTCTTGCGTCACACGAAGCAACCTATCTGCCTCAACGCTAACTTTTCCAACCTTAAAACTACGAGCGGCGTCACCTACAAATCCATCGAGCTCGGCTCCTACATCCACTCCAACAATATCTCCGTCGCACAATGGTGTGTCATTCGGGATGCCGTGCACTACCTGAGCATTGACGCTAGCGCAAATACTGGCTGGATAACCGTGATACCCTAGAAATGCTGGCCGAGCTCCTCGCTCAACAATAAAATCGTGCGCAACTCTATCAAGCTCCTTAGTCGTCACTCCGGGCTTAACCCGCTTTTCTAGTTCAACAAGTAGCTCACCAACCAAACGACAGCTCCGACGCATTAAAATCAGGTCGTCAGCCGTCTTGATTGAAATCATACCGTTCCAGCCCGATCCTCAATGACTCCAAAAATCTTCGCTACCATCGAACTGATATCACCAACTAGCGGCACATCTTCTAATTGACCGCGTGACCGATAGTAGCTAATCAATGGTTGAGTCTGGCTTTCATACACTTTCAAGCGATTCAAGATAACTTCTTCGCTATCATCATCACGCTGATACAATTCGCCTTGGCAATAATCACAAACGCCATCATTTTTAGGCTTCATCGTATAGATATTGAAATTTCCCTTGTCGCACTTGCGACACATGCGTCTTCCCGTCAATCTTTGAAGAATAACTTCTCTCGGAACGTCAAGATTAATAGTAACTCTCAACTTCATCCCATTCTTAGACAACAAATCAACCAATGCATCTGCCTGCGTCTCGGTGCGCGGAAATCCGTCTAAAATAAAACCGCCTTGACAGTCTGGTCGTTGAATCCGTTCACGAACCAACTCGATAACAATATCATCGGGTACGAGGTGTCCTTGATCCATAAATTGCTTAGCATGAAGACCAACTGGCAGGCCTTCTTTGAGGGCGGTACGGAACATATCTCCAGTCGAAATCTGAAGAACACCATACTTCGCCTTCAACTCTTTGCAATAGGTTCCCTTGCCCGCCCCCGGAGCACCCAGGAGGACCAAGACGAGCGCTGCACTCACGAGAATCGCCCTTTTATCTTTTGGTCCTTCATGAAGCCGTCATAGTGTCGCATGAGTAAGTGGGCTTCTATTTGTCGCATGGTATCGAGAGCAACCCCGACCATGATTAAAAATGTAGTCCCACCGAAATACCACCCAATCTTCATTTGGCGAGCCAATATATCTGGCAACACCGCAATCACAACAATCATGACCGCGCCACCCAAAGTGATACGGTCGAGAATCCGAGAGAGATAATCAGCGGTCGCTTTTCCAGGACGTAGCCCCGGAAGAAATCCACCATATTTCTTCATGTTGTCAGCTACATCATCCGTGTTGAAGACCAAAGCTGTATAAAAGAAACAAAAAAAGATTGTCAACGCGGCATAAAGCGTAACGTAGAGCCACGATCCGTGCGCCATCCACGCTTCCATGCTATCAAGAAACACCTTAAATTTATCATTTCCAGCAATCCACGCGGACGCACGAACATAGCTGATAATTTGCGCCGGGAAAATCAAAAGTGATGAAGCGAAAATTACCGCAATGACACCACTGTAATCGACTTTAAGTGGCAAAACAGTGCTACCGCCGCCCATCAACTTGCGCCCCATCTGACGCTGCGCATATTGGACCGGAACTTTTCGGTACGACAATTGGCTCACAACTGTCAATCCAACCAAAGCGACCATCACTGCTAAGAAAAATAGAATCTGAAACAAATTTACATTACCAGCGTCATAAGCTTGGTACATCGCATAGACCTCTCGGGGCAGCTGTGCAACGATCCCAATAAAAATAATCAGCGACATTCCATTGCCGATACCAAATTCTGTTATCTGTTCGCCTAGCCACATGACGAACATAGTTCCTGTTGCCAGAGTCAGGGTCGTAACAAGTACCCATCCAAAGCTATCGTTGATAATAAGTGGTGCCCCACCCGAGCTTGCCGCAATACTTTGTAAGACATTGGTCATCATCACACCTTGAAACAACGCCAATGCAACAGTTCCGTAGCGAGTGTATTGATTTATCTTTCGGCGCCCCTGTTCACCCTCGTTTTTAAGCTGCTTTAGATAAGGAAAGACTTCAGTGAGCAATTGCAAAATAATCGATGTCGAAATATAGGGCATAATTCCTAATGCAAATATCGAAAACTGAGCGAGCGCACCACCAGTAAATAGATTCAGCATACCCAGGACGCCGCCCGACTGGTTGTCCATCAGGGCTTTCATGGCCATTGCATTGACACCTGGTGTGGGTATCTGGCACCCAAGCCGATATACAAATAGCAATCCCAACGTCACAAGTGCTCGACGTTTAAGTTCGGGGATTGCCAATCCATCGGCGATAGGGTTGCTCACTTGATGACCACCGCTTTACCACCAGCCTTCTCAATCTTTTCTTTTGCGGTTTTACTGAAATGAATAGCAGTGACCGTCAATGCCTTGCTAATCTCGCCGTCACCCAAAACTCTCAGTCCATCCAACGAATCAGCAATAACTTTTGCCTTCTTCAATGACTCAACATTAACTTCACCAGACACATTCGCTTTTTCTAATTGACTAACGTTGATAATAGCGAATTTTCCACGTGTGAAATTCCGGAAGCCACGTTTTGGAAAACGCAACGCCATGGGTGTCTGGCCACCTTCAAAACCGCGACCTTTGTGCTTGTTATGCGCACCTTGGCCTTTTTGACCCTTTGTCGAAGTTTTGCCCATACCCGATGAGCGACCACGCCCCACGCGCTTCTTGCGCATGCGCGATCCGGGAACAGGAGCTAATTCATTTAAACGCATGGATCAGATCTCCTCAACCTT
This sequence comes from candidate division FCPU426 bacterium, assembly GCA_031365225.1. Lineage (GTDB taxonomy): Bacteria > Oederibacteriota > JAJYGY01 > JAJYGY01 > DAIDJD01 > JANLXT01. The sequence continues at coordinate 5,366 of JANLXT010000121.1, read as the reverse complement.
GAGCATAAAACGCAACTTGTTTACTTGGCCCCGAATACTGGCACTGTCAGGTTGTGTTACGCTTCGATGTATTTTTCCGAGCCCCAATGCTGTCAGCGTGCTTCTCAGCATGATATTTCTCTGATTGGTGCTACGCACCTGTGTGATTTTAATTTTTTTCTCAGACATTGGTCGCCTCCTTCGGCCCCTTCTTAACGCCACGCAAACCAAGTTCGGCCACAGTCTTTCCGCGCATACGAGCGACATCTTCAGCCCGACGTAAATTCTTCAAGCCGTGCAACGTCGCCGCAACAACATTGTGGTGATTATTAGTTCCGTGTGCCTTAGTAAGGATATCGCTAATACCAACTGCTTCAATAACTGCCCGGACTGCGCCACCAGCGATGACGCCCGTTCCCGGAGCAGCTGGCTTTAGCAAAACTCTCGCCGCTCCAAAACGCCCAACAATCTCGTGAGCGATAGTTGTGCCAACCAAATCAACTTTTATCAAGTTCTTCTTGGCGGCATCCACACCCTTTGCAATCGCTTCAGGAACTTCTTTAGCCTTACCGAGGCCACTACCAATATGACCACGGCCATCACCAACAACCATAAGAGCCGCAAAACCAAATCGCCTTCCGCCCTTTACAACCTTGGCGGTTCGATTGATAAATACCACTCGCTCTTTAAGCTCGAATTTATTTGGGTCCATTCTTTGCAAAATCGCCTCCAGACTAGAACTTCAGGCCGCCTTCGCGCGCCGACTCCGCAAGGGCCTTAACAACCCCGTGATACTGAAAACCGCCGCGGTCAAAAACAACACTTCCGATACTCTGCGCTTTCGCACGTCTTGCAACCAGCTCGCCAATAAGCTTTGCTCCTTGCGTTGACGCCATATTCTTAACTTTCCCTTTAATCTCTTTATCAAGAGTCGAAACACCCAAAAGCGTCTTTCCCGCAATATCGTCAACTAATTGCACGTGGAAATGCCGAAGGCTACGATAGACTGCCAATCGTGGCCGTTCTGCAGTTCCTTGCAAATTTTTGCGAAGTCGCGAGTGTCTGGCTAGTCTCTGCTCTCGTCGATCTAACTTGTTAAACATTTCTTTCCCTTCTCAGGCTTACTTACCAGTGCTGGCTGTTTTGCCCGCTTTGCGACGAATGACTTCATCCTTGTATCGTACGCCCTTACCTTGGTAGGGCTCAGGCTTGCGCAAGAATCTAATGTTTGCTGCCACTTGACCGACTAATTCCTTATCCACACCAGAAACCATAATCTCGGTTTGAGCATCGACAGCAATGTTAATGCCCTTTGGAATATCAAATTCGACGGGATGGGAATACCCCAAAGTTAAATTAAGCTTACTCCCTTGAACAGCCGCTCTATAACCAACGCCTTCGATATGCAGACCTCGCTCATATCCCTTTGTGACACCTTCAACCATATTATTGATAAGCGCTCTAACCAAACCATGCAACGCTTTTGATTTTCTCAAGTCATCCGGACGGGTAACCAAGACCTGAGCAACATCAACTTGGACATTAACTCCAATAGGCATTTGCTTTGACAACTTGCCCTTGGGACCCTCAACATTGACAATCAAACCCACAACCGACACTTTGACGCCAGCAGGAATTGCAACAGGGTTTTTTCCGATTCTTGACATAAGCTCGACTCCGCCCTACTACCAGATGTTAAAAAGATGCTCGCCACCGACTCCGGCGAGTCTCGCCTGGCTATCGGTAAGAATACCCTTTGACGTCGATAAAACCGCAGTCCCAAGACCACCCAACACTCTCGGGACACGATCCTTAGGAACATAGATTCTCAAGCCAGGTCGAGAAATTCTTTTCACCTGGCTGATTACTTTTGTACGCTCGTCAACGCGCTTTATGTAAACTCGCAATGTTGGTTTTTTTTCATCACCCACATGACGATAGTTCTTAATATACCCCTCATCCTTCAACACTTTCAGAAGGCTCTCTTTCAGTTTTGAGGATGGCATATCAACTTTTTCGTGCCCAGCTGCATTCGCATTGCGCACTCTGGTTAACATGTCAGCGATCGGATCGTTCATGCTCATCTAAAAGTCTCCTGACTTCTACCAGCTGGCCTTGACCACACCCGGAATCTGCCCTTTGTGAGCCAAATTCCGAAAACAAATACGGCACACGCCGAATTTGCGTAAATAACCGCGCGGGCGACCGCACAACTTGCATCGATTGTGCTGCCGAACGGCGAATTTTGGTTTTCGCAGTGATTTGTTAACACTCGCCAATGTTGCCAAGGCGACCTCCTAAAACTAGTTAGCGCGGAAAGGCATACCCATTAACTGCAATAGCTTTTTAGCGTGCTCATTCGACTTTGCAGTCGTAACAAAGCAGATATCCATCCCGTGAACACGCTCAACTTTTTCGTATTCAATCTCAGGAAAAATTATCTGTTCTTTTAACCCAAGGGTATAATTCCCCTGGCCATCAAAACTTCTTGTCGGCACACCGCGGAAATCTCGAATTCGAGGAATCGCAGTATTAATCAAGCGATCGATGAACTCGTACATAATCTCGCCGCGCAACGTGACCTTGCAACCAATCGGCATATTTTCTCGAATTTTAAAATTGCTAATCGCCTTCTTGGCCTTGGTCACAATAGGTTTCTGACCGGTAATGCGTGCCAACTCGTCTTGAGCAGCCTCAAGCACCTTTATATTTTGCGAAGCGGCCCCCATCCCCATATTGATTACAATCTTGTCAATTTTAGGGACTTGATTGGCATTCTTGAACCCCAATTCTTTGACCAATTGAGGAACAACTTCTTTTCTGTATTTATCCTGCAATCTAGCTGACATAGCGTTAATACCTTTTTGAGAGCTTCAGTTAACCCTAGGCTTTCGCGGATTCAATCATTTCCCCAGTTTTCTTGACAAAACGAACCAACGAGCCATCTGCTAGCCGCTTGCGCCCCAAACGTGAGGCTTGATTGCTCTGTGAATCCAATACCATCACCTTCGCAATCGCAATTGGCGCCTCTCTTTCGAGAATACCACCCTGCTGGTTCTTTTGGCTTGGCTTGGTATGCCTTTTAATAATATTCACTTTCTCAACCAACACCCGTGCGATTTTAGGAAAAACAGCGATGACCTTACCGCTTTTCCCTTTATCTCGTCCAGCAAGGACAGTTACTAAATCACCTTTACGAACTTTATATCGAATTCTTTCATTCATGGCGCTTCCTTTTTATAGCACTTCTGGCGCTAGGGAGATAATTTTAAGAAAATTGCGCTCACGCAACTCTCGCGATACAGGGCCAAAGATGCGCGTCCCCACGGGCGACATATCAGGCTTGATGACAACGGCCGCATTATCATCAAAAACAATCGCGCTGCCATCTTGTCGCCGGCTCTCTTTTGTAGTCCGGACGACAACACACTTTACGACTTCATGCAACTTGACTGTCGATCCAGCAGTCGCCTCTTTAACAGCCGCAACAATCACATCACCAATAAAAGCGTAGCGCCTCTTTGAGCCACCAAGCACCTTGATGCATTGCACACGGCGCGCTCCACTATTATCTGCAACATTTAAATAAGTTTGTCCTTGTATCATAAAGTTCTCCTGTTTTCCTTAGACGTTCAGCTCGCTACCTTCGCGCGTTCCACTACTTCTAAGAGGCTCCAACGCTTGGTCGCGGATAATGGGCGAGTTTCAACGATTCGAACGCGATCGCCAATCTTGCACTCATTTTTTGCGTCATGCGCCTTAAACTTTTCAGTTCGACGAATGATTCGTTTATAAAGAGCGTGTTTAAAGCTACGGACTACGGACACGACAATTGTCTTGTCCATCTTATCTGAGCTAACAACACCCTCTCTGACTTTACGCTTTGCCTTAATTGCCATTTTCTTTTGTCTCCAGCGCTTATTTCGCTATAGCGGCCAACGCCTTTTGGCGAAGCACGGTTTCCATACGCGCAATATCACGTCTTGCAACTCGCAAACTCGAACCATCTTCAAGTTGACGTGTTCCTTTGCGAAGTCTTAATTTAAAAAGATTCTCGCGCGCTTCAGAGATTCTGGTCTTAATCTCTGTAACTCCAAGCTCTCGAATCTCTTTGCTTTTAACTGGCTTCATCTTTACGCCTCCACAAGTGCTTTATCACGGGCAATAAAACGAGTCGCCACAGGCAATTTAAAAGCCGCCAAGTCTAACGCCTTACGAGCCAAATCTTCAGAAATTCCATCCAATTCAAACAATACACGTCCTGGTTTGACTACGACGACCCATGTTTCTGGGTTTCCTTTTCCGCTACCCATGCGCGTCTCGGCTGGCTTTTTAGTCACAACTTTATCAGGAAAAACTCGAATCCAAAGCTTTCCACCACGCTTGATGAATCGCATGATAGCAACTCGCGCAGCTTCAAGCTGCCGATTTGTCACGTAACTGCGATCAGTGGCTTTAAGACCGTACTCCCCGAACGCCAAGTAGCTACCCCCCTTGGCATTTCCCTTCATCTTGCCACGCTGGGCTTTTCGATACTTAGTTCGCTTTGGTAGCAACATTACTCTTCCTTTCTCTATCTCGGTTCTCACGCGGCGCCCGCTCAATTCGACGCTCACTGCCGCGGCTGCTTCGTTGATCACGGCCCTCGACGTACAAATTCACTGGGGGCTTCGTGCGATCTAGAATCTCTTCAGTAAAAATCCATACTTTAACGCCATTGGTACCGTAATTTGTAAACGCTGTGGCAATTCCAATCTCCACATTTGCTCGCAAGGTATGGAGTGGCACTTTCCCTTCCATATACTTTTCGCGCCGCGCAATCTCTGCGCCCCCCAAACGTCCCGAACAAATAATCTTAATTCCCTTTGCGCCCATCGCCATGGCTGTTTGCATTGATTTTTTCATGGCTCTGCGATAGCTCACGCGGCGTTCCAGCTGGCTCGCAACATTTTCCGCAATTAATTGCGCATCAATTTCAGGATTCTTAATTTCTCGGATATTGATAAAAATTTCTTTCTTGGTCAAATCCTTTATTTCTTTCCTTAGGGCATCTACCTCGGTCCCTTTTTTTCCGATAATGATACCAGGCTTCCCCGCAAAGATGCTCACGGTCAGCTTATCTTTGGTGCGCTCCAAATCAATTCGCGCTACACCAGCTTGGTATAGCTTCTTTTTGATGAACTTTCGAACCTTAAAATCTTCCACGAGCAGGTCCGCATAACTCTTGCGGGCAAACCAGCGAGATTCCCAAGTACGAATAATACCCAGGCGCAAACCATGTGGATGTACTTTCTGACCCATGCTTGGCTCCTATGCCCTAGCTTTGACCGACATTGTATCGGCAACAACAATCGTTAAATGTGTAGTTCGTTTGTGAATCCCGCTTG
>JANLXT010000120.1:0-4423 GCA_031365225.1 candidate division FCPU426 bacterium | reverse complement strand
GATGTAGCTGAGGGAAGTGGTCTTGGACCAGAGGATGCTACATCAGTTCAGTCACCGTGGGCCAGGGAATCTTTTATTTGATGGTCGGTAGTGGTTTCGTCGAGGCCTATGCTACCAGCAACGGTGCCAAACTCTGGCGCTTCACCACGCTCTCTTTTTCGGGCTCGGATCTAGCGCTCAGCGGTAATTTCCTGGTGCTTTCCAGTGATGATCGGCGGGTCTACTGCCTGGACGCCACGACGGGTGCTTTGCGTTGGTCGGACGATTTTACCGGCAACTTCGCGCGCAACGCGCCCTTGATCGTCTGCGACACGATCTACATCGCCGGTTGCGCGGGCGAATTCTACGGGGTCTCGCTCAAAGATGGGCACCTGGTCTGGGAGTGGATGGTATTCATTCAAAACAGCTTTGTCGACTGGGCCGAGGCCGATGGCGAGGTCTATACCCAGGACGTCACCGGGCGCGTCTACAGCTTTGCGCGCCATCCCGCCGAGCGCCCGTCCATCTGCGACAGCAACCCGCCCACACCCACACCCACACCGGCGACCACGCCTGCGGTGTGCCTGAATGTGCCGCTGAACCCCTCGTTGTGGCTACGCGCCGACACGGGCGTGGAGCTGGATCCCGACGGCAAGGTGGGGCTCTGGCGCGATCTCAGCGGCCACGATCGGCACGCCGTGGGTCTGGGCACGAACCGCCCCGCGTTCACCGCCGCCAGCGGGCCCCAGGAGCCCTACCTCACCTTCAACAGCAGCCTCTTGCGCCTGATCGACAACGCCAACCTGCAGGGCGCCGATGGCAGCATCACCATCCTGGTGCGGCTCAAGTACGCTGTCACCGCGCCCTCAGCCAGTTATGTGCTGGGCGCGGTCAACGGCAACGGCACCGGCGCGATCACGCTTGGCGCGGGCAGCGGTGGTTGGGGTAGCCAGCAATGCGCCAATCCCGTCGGCATCGGTAGCTACAAAGCAGGCATGGACCAGCGGGTCATCATGCGTTTGACCGCCGGCAGCCTCGGTAGGCAGGACTTTTGGGTGGACGGGGTCAAAGTCGCCTCGGCGCCCTTAGCGTGTCCCCTGACCCCCGGCCAGGGCATCATTCTCGGACGCGTCGGCCTGCCCCAGAACTATAACTATCTGGGCGACCTTAAAGAGCTCCTGATGTACGGGCGGGCCTTGAGCGACGCCGAGATCGCCAACCTGCTTTCTAATTTTTCAGGCCCCTGCCCCACGCAGACGCCTACCCCGATCCTGACCCACACGCCCACCGCTACGGCCACCTACACTGACACCGAGACCCCTACGCCCACCCTCACGCCGACGGCGACCCCCACATTCACGCTCACGACCACCAGCACCCCGACCGCCACGGACACCCAGACCTGGACTTTTTCGCCCACGCATACTGCGACGGATACGCCGACCTGGACCCCCACGGTCACGCACACGATGGTGGTCAAAGTCACGGCTACCCACACGAGCCAGCCCACGGCCGTGCCCAACTGCCAGGCCAGCATCGATCGCATCGAGGTCGTGCCCAATCCTCAGGTGGCTTCCGCCGATCGCATGGTCAGCCTCAAGCTGGGTTGTCCGGCCGACAAGGTCGTCATCCAGATTTATAGTGTCTCGGGTATGCTGCTCTTTGAATGGGTCGATACTGGGGTGCACACGCAACGCGGCCAATGGATTCACGAGAAGTACCCGCACGAGATCGACCTAGCCAATGGCACCTATGTCGCCAAGGCAATCGCCTACCGTGGGGAAACTTTTGCTTCGGCCACCAGAGTTTTTGTGGTGATGAACTAGTATTCGAATCTATTTTTTAGAGCCAATTCCATAAATTTTGTGACGTCAAACTTCTTTTCTGTGTATAGCCCATGCATTCCATGTCCTATACTTCTTAAGTTGTCCCAGCCGTTATAGACATCCTTTTGGAGCCCCTCTGTGAACCTCAATCGCATTCATAAGTTAGCCGGGTTGCTCATCTTGCTTGTCCCGCCATTCACCTTGCAGGCCAAAGCCGCCGCGAAGCCAAAACAAACGCCCAAACCCAACATCGTCATCATCTACGCCGACGATATGGAATTTGAGGATATCGGCGCCTATGGCTTTAGGGTCCTGACGCCCAACATGGATGGCATTGCTCGGCGTGGCACCCGCTTTACGCGTGCCTATGTCAGCTCTTCGGTTTGCACACCCAGTCGCTACGGCGCGCTCACGGGCCGCTATGGTGCCCGCAGCACAACGCTAGCGCCTGAATTTCCCCTGACCCCGGGGGCCATGGCCTCGCTGACCTTCAATACTTATATCGGCGACAAAGAGAAGTCGCTGCCTCAGGTCTTGCGCGAGAACGGGTACCGCACGGGGCTGGTGGGCAAGTGGGATCTAGGCAGGCCGATGATGGACGAGGCGCCTGTGGATTCGGACCCTGCGGACCCCAAGATCGCCAAGATCGTCGCCGACAATTATCAGAACGTGGTGGCGGACGTGAAGTCCAAGGGCTTTGACTTTGCCGGGGCGGTCTATCGCAACAACCCCGATTGGATGCCACTGCCCAAGAAGCTGCGCTTGCATAATCTGGAATGGACCACCGCGGCCGCGCTTGAGTTTATCGATCAAGATCGCACCAAGCCGTTCTTTCTCTATTTTGCCCCCACGGTGCCGCACGCCCCCAGCTGTGTGGACAGCATGCGCTCGGACCCGCGCTACACCGCGGCTGGCGTGTTGGACAAGGCGCCGCAGGTCCAGCGGGCTCGGGCCGAAGTTTTTGAGGCGGCCAAGCAAGGCGGCATCATCGACGATGTCAACGCGTCGATGAACTGGGTGACCCAAAAAAAGGTGGGCGCCATGTGGTTGGATGACGCGATCGGCGCGATCTTGCTTAAGCTGGATGAGGTCCACGCGCGCGAGAACACGTTGATCATTGTCATGAGCGACAACCGCGCGGGCAAGGCCAAGATGACCTGCTACGAGAGCGCGCGGGTGCCCTTGTTGGTCGAATGGCCAGGGGTGGTCACGGGCAATCGGGTCAGCGGCGATCTGGTTCAAAACGTCGATATCGCCGCCACGGTGCTCAAGGCCGCGCGCGCCAAGAACCCCCTTGGCAACAAGCTCGATGGCCGGGACATCCTGCCCGCCATGACCGGCAAGCCCTTCAAGCGCGATGACCTTTATTTAGAAGTCGGTTACTCGCGCGCCGTCGTGACTAAAGATAATTGGAAATACTTGGCGCTACGTTTTCCGTCCGACAAGCTCGCCGCCGCCGGTGGCAAGCTCACGCACGAAGGCACGCTGCCCAAAGATGTGCGCTGGGACAACGACAAGGCCAATCCCGCCTATTATGATTTTGACCAGCTTTACGACCTGAACAAGGACCCCGAAGAGCAGGTCAACCTGATCGCTGATAAACGCTACGCCAAAAAAGTGGCGTCGCTAAAGAAACGCCTGCGGGAGTACAGCCGCGCGTTGCCCTATGCCTTTGGCGAGTTTAGTGGCGGAAAATAGGCCGCTCCCAAACGCCGACCTCATCGCCGCCTACCACGGCACCGCCTACAAGGTCGGCGAGGGCCCGGGGCCCCTGGTATTACGCATCGGCCAGCCCTGCGCCGAGCTGCTGGCGCGCAGCCCAAAGTTCATGGGCGGCTGCTTCATCACTGCTTACAACCCCTACAGCCAGCCGACCCCCGAAGCCGACAATCGAAAGGCCCAACGTCAGCTGCAAGCCCTGCTGCTCGATCGCGGCGCCAAGCTCATCGAAGGCCTTGGCCAGAGCCTGGATGGCAGCTGGCCCGCCGAGCCGAGCTTTTTTGTCGAAGGCTTGAGCAGGGAAGCTGGTCAAGAGCTGGCACAGCAGTTCAGGCAGAATGCGTTCGTGTGGGTGGGGCAAGAGGGCGTGCCGCAATTAGTTCTGAATAAAATTCCGTAGGAGTGAAGATGAAGAACAATCTTGAGAAAAAAATCAAAGATTTTTTGGTGACTAAAGCCGAGCTAGCTACAGAGCCTGATGTGGTCTATTTCATGATTCAAGTTCGAAAATACTTAGATTATGAACGTGAAGAAGGGCGCGACAATTACCCAGTGTTACGATTTTATTGCGATTGGACAGGGCACATCCGTAAAGACAATATCAAACCAATTATTGGGATTCTAAATAAAATCGACTCAAGTTCTGATCCTAATGAATTGGGGAAATGGTTGGGTATGTATTATCTTTACGACGAGCTGAATGCATTTCTAATAAATGATCCATTTAAGCATCGCCTTTTTAAAACTTGGGGCGATTGGTATAAATTCTGCGAGACTTTAGCGATGGTCTTAAAAGATCAGCCGATGATGATTGATGATTCGAATATTGGTCTATCAAAACTTGAAATCAAAGGCATGCAGGAAGGAGTTATGACGGGAAGGATTGAATATAAGGCAGG
>JANLXT010000116.1:0-9312 GCA_031365225.1 candidate division FCPU426 bacterium | reverse complement strand
CGCGCCGCGCTAAAGATTATTCAAGAGGCCTTGAAAAAGGGCGGGGCAGATTTGCCAAATGTAGTTCGCACGCGTGTCTATGTGACAGATATAAGTCAGTGGGAAGCAATCGGAAAAGTGCACGGTGAATTTTTTGGCGCTATTCAGCCTGCGATGGCTATGGTTGAGGTGAGTAAATTGATTGATCCGGCACTGTTGGTCGAAATCGAGGCGGATGCTTATACCGGAGTCTAAGCTTAAATAAAAAAAGCCCTCCCACACGGGAGGGCTTTTTTTATTTGCTTTGCGAAGCGTTTATCCCTTGATTCGTTGAACCAACATATCTACCTGGCTGATGAAGGTTCCGTTCTTTTCCATCTCTTCACGAACTCTTTCAATCGCATGGATGACAGTGCTGTGGTTTTTGCCACCAAAGGCCTCGCCTATTTCTGTTAAGCTACCATTGGTCATGTCGCGAGCAATGAACATTGCGACTTGGCGGGCTAAAACAACATTCGCCGTGCGTGTGCGACCGCGCAAATCCGCAATTTTGACATTGAAATGGGCCGCAGTCTCATTCTGGATCCTATCGATACTGACGACCCTGGTATCGGCCTGAAGGACATCACGTAGCACCTGGCGAGCAAGATCCAGATTCAATTCTTGGTTGGTCAGGGCCCCAAAAGCGGTGACACGATTAAGGGAACCTTCCATATCGCGTATATTGCTACGCATCGATTCCGCGATTAAGAGTGTCACATCGTTGGGAACACTTAGCCCCTCCACTTCGCATTTTTTCTTTAAAATGGCGATGCGCGTCTCTAAATCGGGCGGCTTTATGTCGACCGTTAGACCCCACTCAAAGCGCGAACGAAGTTTATCAAATACTTGAAGATCGCGAGGGTGTGAATCAGATGTCGCGACGATCTGCTTGCTATGCTCAAAAAGCGCGTTGAACGTATGATAAAATTCTTGTTGCATCGCTTCTTTGCGTTCCATAAATTGGATATCATCAACTAGCAAAACATCCACATCACGAAATGCGCTACGAAACATCTCCATGCGATTACTTCGTAGGCAACGGACCATTTCGTTTAAGAAGATCTCGCTGCTGACATAAAGGACACGAGACTCAGGGCGGGTGAGTCGAATATGGTTTCCGATGGCGTGCAGTAAATGAGTCTTTCCTAAGCCAACCTTGCCATAGATGAACAGTGGGTTGTACGACATACTTGGGGCTTCACTGACAGCCATACTGGCTGCGCAGCCAAAGCGATTGCTATTACCAACAATAAATTTGTCAAAGGTATAGCGCGGCGAAAGTGGGATACCCTGTAGGATTTCGGCAGACGGCTGATACACTGGAGCAGGGAGACTCGCTCGTTCGACAGCCAACTCAGCGGCCTTTGCGTTTGCCTGATCCTTTATTTGATTTTCCCAGGTTTGACGATTAGTTTCGTCAACCTCAATGCGAAACGCGACGTCTTGGCCAGCGATCCGATTGAGCACATTTTTGATAGATTCTAGGTAATGGGAACTAATCCATTCCTGAAAGAAATGGCTGGGCACACGTATAATAAGCTCATCCCCGTCAGCCCACTCGCCGGTGGTAGGGGAGAACCATGTGTCAAAAGATGACGAATCTAACTCAGATGCCAAAGCAATGAGAGCTTCTGGCCAGAGGGTTTGCTTGACCTGCGCCAAGTGTCGATGCCTCAGAACGGGGAAGGAATATCCCGCGAAGAGCACGTATTATAACTAAAGCGTGTCACAGGTCCAATCCTAAATATGCCTATAAATAATATCTCAATTTCACTCTTGACTCGTTCATTCTATGTCCGTTATTCCCAGCATTGATCTTCACCCGGACGCACTTCCCGGAAAGGGGCCAGAAGGGGCGCTGATGGCGCTTCGAGCCTTTCTGGAAAATGCATTGCGAGCTGGCCATCGAGAAGTACGCATTATTACTGGGGTGGGTACTCGTGGCGATGGGACACCCAGATTACGGCATCGAGTCGAAACCGAGGTTCTCAGCGGATTTGCGCTAAAAATTGAAAGTCAGGCTTACGAGCAGAATGGCGCTGTGATTCGATTGCGCTTAAAAACTACGGTTCAGCGCCCATCGGCTGCCTATCTGAGGGCAAAGGTGCTCGAGGATGATCAAGTTCGCATTGTAAAGCGCGAAGAGCGATATGAGTTGTGCTGGCAGCGGCTTGACATGGCCAAAGAGTATCTAGATGAAAACAACCTGCGAAAAGCGCGACTTAAACTGAACCAAGTAGCCAGAGAATTGGGTTGTTTGGAGATCAAGGGGCCCCCAGCCCGACAACTGTTGTTGCTTATGAGCCAGCAATTAGAAAGTGTTTTGAAGGCGTTGGATTGATTCTTGGCATTCTCTAAAATCTCCATTATTGGTAGTCAAGAGATTCAAAGAGATGTGTAGAATAGCGAAGTTGAATTTAATGGAGGCTGGAATGTTAAAGAGGGTGTTCCGCAAATTGAGATTCTGGTTATTCCGCGAGCAGGATACGATAAACGAAAGGATTTTATTGTCATTGGGGCGCATTGAGACGCGTCAGGTCCATTTAACCCAGCCTCAAAGTATTTCCGAATCTGAATTTAGGATTTTTTCTCAGAATGGTGAGGATGGAGTTCTTCAGTATTTGCTCTCCCGTCTTGAGATCAAGAATAAATATTTTGTCGAATTTGGCACCCAGGATTACCGTGAGTCAAATACGCGCTTTTTGGCTCAGAAAGATCTTTGGGCAGGAACAATTATTGATGCTGGAGAAGAACATCTTGAATATTTGTACAAAAGGTCCTTTTTGGGCTTTGATCGTGATATAACCGCGCTGAAAGCTTTTATCACGCGGGACAATATCAATGATTTGTTGGATCGGGCAAAGGTGCCGGACGATCTTGGCCTGCTCTCGGTGGACATCGACGGCAACGACTATTGGGTGCTGGAGGCCATCACCCAGGGCCGGCTCAAGCCCGCTATCTTGGTGACCGAATACAACAGCCTCTTTGGCAGCCAGCTCTGCCTCAGCGTGCCTTACGACCCAGCCTTCGAGCGCTTCAAAGCCCACGCCTCCGGCCTCTACTGGGGGGCTTCTTTACCTGCCCTAGCTCGCCTAGCCACCGCCTGGGGCTACGCCCTAGTCCACTGCGAGAGCCGCGGCGCCAACGCTTTTTTCGTGCGTCGTGAGCTCCTAGGCAGCCTCAAAGAGCTAAACGTCGCCGAAGCCTTCGTACGTTGCCAGATCCCAGCCCCCGGCGGTGAACCCGAGCTGCGCCAACGCATTGCCAGCCTGCCCTTGGTGGATACGGCGAGTGGCGAGAGCAGGCATTATGGATCTTGGTTTGCCGACTGATTCGGTTCTAGCGCCCTTAAGGCGCAGCCTGGTGCTCGCCTCTCTATTCTTTGCAGCTGCATTGTCCGCTGCTCCAACTCAATCGCCCCCGCTCATCCCCCGCCGTCATTTTTTTGCCTCCCCCGAGCGTTCCCGACCCATGGTGTCTCCTGACGGGAAGCACCTCGCTTATCTTGCTCCACATCAAGGCCGAAGCAACATCTGGGTTCGCACTCTCGGTCACGCGGACGACAAACCTCTGACAGCCTACCAGGATCATTCCATTCGCTGGTTCGAATGGCGCTGGGATAACCACGGGCTGGTTTTTATACGGGATGATGGCGGGGATGAGGAGTGGCACATCTACTCGACCGGCCTGAACAGCGAGCCCCGCGATATCACCCCTGCGAAGGTCGATGGGCTGGGTAATTTCAACTTGCTTCCGGCGCGGCCTGACGAAGCCCTGGTGCAGATGCGCTCCAAGGACAGCAACTATCATCTATTCCGCCTGCATCTGAGCTCGGGCCATCTGACCTCGTTGGGTGTCATGCCCGGTTCAGTCTGGCCGGACAATGCCGGTCGGGTGCGCCTTGCCGGCGGAGGTCGTTACGGCATCGAGTTCCAGTCGCGCAGCAGCGAAGAGGCTTCCTGGGGCCGTATCTTCGCCTTAAACGTGGATGAGTCCTTTGAGGGCGTGGAAGGCTTCAGCAAGGATGACCAGCAGGTCTTCATCGCCGCTACTTTCGGCGACGACACCAGCGGTCTTTGGCGGGTCTCGCTGAAGGATGGGAGCAGGCAGCGGGTCGCGGTGGACCCTCAGTTCGACTTTGAGAGCGCTCTCTTTGACCCGGTAACGCGCGAGCCAGAGCTGGTCTCTTTCATGAAGCAACGGCTGGAATGGCGTCCCCTCACGTCTCAGGCTGCCGTTGACCTGCAGCGCTTGCAGGCCGCTAGGTTCGGCGACATCCGAGTGCTCAGCCGGGACGCGAACGCACGGCTCTGGACCATCATGTACCTGCAGGATGCAGCAGCGCCTTTTTACGCCCTCTATGACCGAGTAGCTGGCTCAGTGCAGCCCCTTTTTAGCGGCAATGTTGAGCTTGAGGGCGTGGAGCTAGCCCAGATGCGGCCCGTTAGCTTTACTGCGCGCGACGGCATGCGCCTTTTTGCCTATCTCAGCTTGCCACCCCGCGCGGATGGTCCGCTGCCGCTTATCGTGTTGCCGCATGGAGGGCCTTGGGCTCGCGATCGATGGGGCTATGATCCCGAGGTGCAATGGCTCTGCAACCGTGGGTATGCAGTGCTACAGGTTAATTTCAGGGGTTCGAAGGGCTTTGGGCGGGCATACTTGCGGGCAGGGGATGGGGAATGGGGCGGCAAGATGTCTTCCGACCTTATCGATGGGAAGCGCTGGGCCATCCGCCAGGGCGTGGCGGATGCTGCGCGCTGCGCCATCTATGGGACTAGCTATGGCGGTTATGCTGCCCTGGCTGCGTTGGCCTTCACCCCGCAGGAATTCGTCTGTGGAGTGGATATTTGCGGGCCATCGAGCCTCATAACGCTCTTTGGCGACATCCAAGAGCGTTATGGCGCGACGGTGCTCAGCAAGCGTGTGGGCCATCTCGGCTCGGACAGCGGCTTCCTGCGCAGCCGCTCACCCCTGAATGCGGTGCGCCAGATCCAGGCGCCTGTCTTCATCGCCCAGGGCAAGAACGACCCGCGGGTGCCGCGGCAGGAATCCGATCAGATGGTGGCGGCTCTGAAAGATCGCGGCAAAGAGCATCGTTACGTACTCTTTGCGGATGAGGGGCATGGTTTTGATAAATGGGAGCACCAGCTGGCATTGAACGAAGAGGTGGAATCCTTCCTCGCCAAGCACCTGGGCGGCAGGGTAGAAGGCGCGGATTTTGGGACCACCAAGAACGTCGCTGATAGCGGGTTGTACGAGAAGAACCTGAAGATCAATGAGATGGCCGCGGCGATGGGCAAGACCTCGGCTTACCTTGTCATGGCGGACCGCTACCGTGATGGGCACGGTGTCACCCGCAGTGCGCAGCGCGACTTTGAATGGAGCTTGAAGGCCGCCCAGGCAAGCGATCTTCAGGGCATGCTACGCACTGGCATGGCTTATGGACTTGGCCAGGGCGTCACGCAGAGCGCTCAGAGCTCCCTTTATTGGTTGGCGAAGGCAGCTGCCACCGGTGACGCTGGTGCCGAAGCGACCTTAGGCAATGCCTATCGCTACGGTTATTACGGCTTTGCAGATGTGGGCAAGGCGCGGCAATGGCTGGGCATGTCTTTGGCAGATAAGTATGGCAAAGCGGGCTGGGATTTTGCGCGCATGCAAGCCTTGGGCGTAGGGCAGTCAGTCGATGAGGCCGGAGCCCTGCGCTCGCTCAGCCAAGGTGCCCACTTGGGGGATGATTGGTGCATGTATGAACTGGGGCGCCTGGCCAGGCGGGGCAAGGCCGGTGCGCTTGACAAGGCGGACGCATGGCGGCTCTTTGAGCAGGCGAACGGCACCGAGGGCTGGTCAGATCACTACCGGGCGTGGATGCTGCAGAACGGGGAAGCTCCAAGACAGGACCCTGCTCTGGCGGAGAAGCTCATCAGTGCGCACAGCGGCGCTGTCGGCAGCTGGCGTTGGTCAGGGACACCCGCTCGCATCGCTCAGGCTCCTGCCAGCGTGCCGCTCGATGGCAGCCTAGGGGCGTTCCGTCGCGTGACGCCGGTGGCGATCAACGGCCGCGATGCCGCTCACGCGCCCTATGGCCCGGTCAAAGGCCCAGACTCATTGGCAGCGCACATACGCCTGATGCGCGACACGCGCTTCCTTTACATAGGCTGCGATGTGCGCCAGGGCAGGCCACCCATCAATCAGCGCTATCCAGGCCGGCTTTGGGATGGCGATTGCGTCGAACTGCTGATATCGTCGCGCAGCAGCCTTTTCAGCAGGAAACGAGAGCGCAAGTCGCCCTTTGACTTTCAGTTCGTCTTCACCCCCAGCTCCGCTTCCGGCCGGCCGGCGTATGAAGCGGCCCAGGATGTGCGAGGAATCCAGTTAACATCCAAGGCGCTGCCCGACGGCTACTCCCTGGTCATAGCGATCCCGATCGAAGAGCTGGATGGCTTGGATTGGGTGAGCGGGTCCAAGACTCGATTTGAAGTCGCTGTAGGCAAGGCTGACGCCAACGGTAAGCGCTATACCAAAGCTTTTTGGAACGGCAAGGATGACAGCGCGTGGGACGCGCCAGACCTCTGGGGAGCAGCTGTCGTGGAATAAGGTGGACAGTTCAAAAGAACCCGCTAAAATTCTTCTTCCTGAAGCAGAAACGCTTTTGGTGGCGTACCCAAGTGGTTTAAGGGGACGGTCTGCAAAACCGTTATTCATGGGTTCGAATCCCATCGCCACCTCCATTTTTTGATTTGCTCGCGTTCGTTGGACAGTGCGTAACTTGTCTTTGTCCCATACTTAAGAGGTATTTGATGCCTAAAATTACCGTAATTGGTGGCGGCAACGTTGGCGCGACCACCGCTCAGCGATTGGCAGAGAAAGAGCTTGGCGACGTGGTGCTTGTCGACATTGTCGAAGATATGCCACAAGGAAAAGCGCTCGACCTTATGCAGTCGGGTCCCGTGTATGGATACGACACCAAGGTAGTTGGAAGCAACACTTATGAAGTGACGGCTAATTCAGATGTCGTCGTCATCACGAGCGGTATTCCACGCAAACCAGGAATGAGTCGGGATGACCTGCTGAAAACTAACGCTGGTATCGTGCAATCGGTTACTCAGCTTGTGGCAAAATCGAGCCCGAACGCGATCTTGATAGTTGTTAGCAATCCGTTGGACGCGATGACGTATGTTGCGCACAAGGTGAGCGGATTTCCCAAAGAGCGCGTTCTTGGAATGGCAGGCGTGCTTGATAGCGCTCGGTTCAGAACATTTTTGGCGATGGAACTTGGCTGCAGTGTTGAAGATGTCCATGCGACGGTACTGGGTGGGCACGGCGATACGATGGTTCCCGTGCTGGGGTATTCGACCGTAGCAGGCATACCCGTTGCGCAATTGATACCCAAAGACCGCCTTGACGCAATCGTTCAACGTACGCGTGATGGTGGAGCAGAAATCGTAAAATTGCTCAAGACGGGTAGCGCATTCTATGCGCCATCAGCGAGCGCCGTAGAAATGGTAGAGAGTATTCTTAAAGACAAAAAACGTATTTTGCCTTGTGCAGTGTTAGCGGATGGTCCGTACGGAATTAAAGGACTTTTTGTAGGGTTACCGGTTGTCCTGGGACGCAAGGGCATGGAAAAGATTATCGAAATGAAGCTGAACGCAGAAGAACAAGCGGCTCTCGACAAGAGCTCCGCGGCAGTCAAGGAACTTTGCGAAGCGGTCGACAAACTGATGGGATGGTAAACGAATGAAACTTCACGAATATCAAGCAAAAGACCTGCTCGATGCGGTGGGCGTCAGAGTTTTAAAAGGTTTTGTAGCGGCCCAAAAAGCAGACATTGATGGTGCCATTGCTAAATTGAGTGAAAAAGGGCCTTGGGTCGTTAAAGCTCAGGTTCACGCAGGCGGCCGAGGCAAGGCGGGTGGCGTCAAGTTGGCCAAGACCAAAGCCGAACTGAAAGAGAAGGCAGAGGCTATTCTAGGCATGACCCTGATCAGCAACCAAACTGGCCCCGAGGGCGTGTTGGTAAAGAAAATCTTAATGGTCGAGGCCTGCGATATAGCTAAAGAGATCTATGTTTCCATCCTGATGGACCGCAAAGCAGGCAAGCCCCTGGTCATCGCCAGCGCCGAGGGCGGAATGGAGATTGAAGAGCTGGCCCACACGAACCCTGAAAAGATTCTCAAGATCTATCTGGACCCGCTGGTTGGCATGCAGCCCTATCAAGCTCGCGACCTAGCCTATCAATTGGCCCCTGGCGAGGCGCAAGACAGTCCTGTGTTCGCCCAGTTGGCCGAGCTACTGCTGGGTCTGGGCCGCGCCTTCTTCAAGTACGATGCCAGCCTGGTTGAGATTAACCCCCTCATCATCACCCCGGACAAGCAGGTCATCGCGCTGGACGCCAAGGTGGCCATCGAGGACAACGCTCTCTACCGGCATGCAGACATCGAGGCCATGCGCGACGTGGCTGAAGAAAATCCTAAAGAGGTGAAGGCGGCTGAAGCTGGCCTAAACTACATTGCCCTCGAAGGTAACATTGGTTGTCTGGTCAACGGCGCCGGCCTTGCCATGGCGACCATGGACCTGATTAAACTGCATGGCGGTTCGCCTAACAATTTCCTAGACGTCGGTGGCGGTGCCAACAAGGACACGATGCTGGCGGCTTTCAAACTACTGCTCTCAGACAAACAGGTGAAGGGTATCTTGGTAAATATTTTTGGTGGCATCGTACGGTGCGACCTGGTGGCCCAGGGCGTCATTGACGCGGCCAAAGAGGTGCAGCTGACCGTGCCCATGGTCGTCCGCCTAGAAGGTACCAATTCTAAGGAAGGTCGCGAGCTCATTGCTAACTCGGGACTTCCCATCACCCCCGCCGATGGCTTCAATGACGCTACGTTGAAGATCGTCGCCGCCGTGAAGGGGAAATAACCCATGTCCATCATCATCAACAAGAGCACGAAGGTCCTCTTTCAAGGTATCGGCAAAGCTGGCAGCTTTCATCTTAAAGGGTGCAAGGACTACGGCAGCCAGGTGGTCGCGGGCGTGCAGCCTAAAAAGGGTGGCACCACTGTTGAGGGCGTGCCTGCTTTCAACACCGTTCGCCAAGCCGTCAAGGAGACGGGCGCCGATGCGAGCGCCATCTTCGTGCCTGCAGCCGGTTGCGCGGACGCTATTTTGGAAGCTGCCGATGCGGGCATCAAGACCATCGTCTGTATCACCGAAGGCATCCCTGTCCTGGACATGAGCCGCACCAAGCAGATATTGCTGCAGCAATACCCGGGCGTGACGCTCGATTTCGAA
>JANLXT010000102.1:0-7399 GCA_031365225.1 candidate division FCPU426 bacterium | reverse complement strand
AGTAGACTTCGCCACACTCGCGACAGCGGTAAACATTGAATGCCTTGATCTCGGTTTCTACCCTGCATCCCGGGCAATTGAGCTTGATTGGCAAGGTGGCGGAGGGCTTGGTCTCGACCGCGGTCACGCTCTCCTGGCCAGAAACCTGACCATCGCTGACTATCAATTGCACAAGCCCAGGGCCAGTCACGATCACTTTCCCTTTCCAAACACCCGCTCGCAATGGGCCGATCTTGGAGGGACTGACAATACCCACACTGGCCTTCAAGGTGAGCTCTCCCTGGTAGTCAGCCACCACTTGTCCGCGCTCATCCGCCGCCCGGATCTCGACATCGAACGATTCTCCACTGTGTGGAGCAAGGTTGCCAGGAATCACGACAAAACTACCCAAGGGCGACTGAGGGGGCAACATGATTTTGAGCGCGTCGCCTTCATCCTCGGCCAGGGTCAGAATGCGATTAAAACCAACAACCTTGAAGATCTTCTTAACTTTTTCGCTTAGGCGGATAAAGACCAAATCCCCGCCGCCTTTGCGAAAACCATCAACCATGCTTAAAAATCCACCCAGCCCGCTGCTGCTGATGTAGTCCATGCCAGCCAAGTCGACCATCACACGCACCACACCACGCTTAAGCAAGCCCTGCAGGACCGTTTCCATCGACGGCAAGCTAGAGATGTCGAGCGTTCCCGTCACCATCAAACGGACAATGTCGGGGTGCGCGGGGACTGCCTGTTCTCTTAGGTCTAAAACTGCCATCAGAGCCTCAAACTTTAAATGCCTGCAAGGCCGTGGCCTCGTCAGCAAACAACCGGAAAATACGGGTGAAGCCCAGTACCTTGAAGATCTTTTCCATCTTGGCGCTCAGGCCAATAAAAAGGATGTCGCCGCCCTGCCCACGTAATTCAGACAGCACACCCACAAAGGATCCGAGTCCTGCCGAGGAGATGTACTCAAGCTTGCTCAGATCCACGACCCACTTGAACTTGGCCGCCTTCACTTGGGCCTCGTAATGCTGTTCTAGCTCGCGCACAGTTTGCGCATCGAGGTGCCCCGCAAGCCTAAAGACAAGTACGGAGGGATCAGCGGTGGATGGGTTGATATCAATCACGAGCTGGTTCATTTTTCCTCCGTGGCAATTAAGCCAAACGCCTTACGAGAACTAAAGTAATGTCATCATGGGGCGGCGCGCCCGCGATAAAGGTCCGAACGTCTGCCACCAATTGCTCCACCATTTGCGCCACAGGCAAGTGGGCGCTTTTTTGCAACGATTCTTTAAATCGATCCTCACCGTATTCTTCACTATTGGCGTTCATGGCTTCGGTCACGCCATCGGTGTACATCGCCACCAGGTCCCCTGTTTGGACCTGCAAGATCGAGTCCTCGGTATAGAACTGTGCGGCGGGGACCAAACCTAACGCCACCCCTTCGGGACCGTGCTCTTCTACCTGCCCATCGGCACGCAGCACAAAAATAGGATTGTGCCCTGCATTGGCACAGGCCAATTGGTGGGCCACAGGGTCAAGCACCGCGTAAAACATGGTCACAAACATCCCACGCCGAATATCAGGCTGAATAACTTCGTTGGTCTTGCGCAGGGTGTCGGCGGGCAAAATATTGGTCAAGGCCTGTGAGCGCAGCACCGAGCGGGCCATCGTCATGCCTAGGCTACCAGGCACGCTCTTGCCGGACACATCGGCGACCACCAAAGCCAAGCGCCCCCCCGCCACCGGGATAAAGTCGTAGTAATCCCCACCCACTTCTTTGGCGGGGGCATAGAATGCGGCAAGCTCGTAGCCAGCGACCTTGGGGATCTTTTTTGGCAACAGGCCTTGCTGAATCTCTTGAGCGATATTCAGCTCTTGCATCAAGGCTTGTTTTTCTAGCATCTCGCCTTGAGCGCGCTGCAAGCCCTCGGTCATGGCGTTAAAGCTACGCGCCAGCACCCCGAGCTCGTCACCGCTGTCTGACTCAATGCGCGTATTCATCTTGCCCGCGCCCACCGCCAACGCTCCCTGGGTCAATTTTTGAACCGGCCGCACGATCACATTGGCGATCAAGGCCGAGAGGAACAACGCGACCGCTAGAAAGACAACGGCCAAAAGGATCACATCCTTCGTCACGGTTGTCACAACCATTTGCACGCGAGACTGCGAGAGGCTGATGTAGGCCGTGCCTAAGAAAACGTCGGCTTTGATGATAGGAAACGAGAACGCGAGCACGGCCAGCCCGCTGTCAACATCTTGCGACTGAATGACTTGGATATCTCCCGCCAAACCTTCGACGCTCAACGCCGCGCCCTGCAAAGGATCATAGTGGTCGCCTACATTGAGCGCGCCCTTGCGATGCGATGTTTGAATCGCCTGAATCATGCCTTGTTCGTCGACCAGCACAGCGCTGACCATGGCATCATCATTGAGAGCGTCTTTGGCAAACTGGGCAGCCTGCAGGGGGTCTTTGGCCAGCATCGCCCCTTTGCTATAGTCGGCTAAGTTTCGACCGATAATGACGCCGCGTCGAATGGTCTCGCTGGTCAAGGCTTCACGCGTTTGGATCAAGACAAAAGTCGCCAACGCCGCGATAGCGGTCGCGACCAAGACTCCGATCACCAACGCCAACTTAACGCGAATGGACAATCCGGTACGCCCCAGATCCACGGGCACCATCAGCGCGCTTGGCGCTGGTATTCCAAGTTTTGTATTTTCCATCGTTCCGCCTCCTAACCCTTGCGGGCCTTCAACGCTTCTTGCTCTAACTGAGCTTGACGCACGCTACGCCGCGCGTCGGGATGTTCGGGGTCAAGCGCCAAGACCTTTTTCCAGGTCGCGATCGCTTCGTCCAACTTGCCGTCTAGATAACTGTCGACCCCTTTAAAGTAAAGCGACTTAACCTCTTCGGCGGTGGCCTTTTGCGCCGACTTGGCGCCTGTCAATTGCTTCAACATCTGATTGCCACGGGCGTTGTTGGGGTCAAGCGCGAGCGCTTCTTCGATCAAACGCTTAGCCCCCGCCTTATCCTCTTCGACCATCTTGCGGCCAGCGCTCTGCAACGCTAGATCGACTTGTTGACGCAAACGCGAACGAGCCATGCGCAGGTCCGCGCCAGCCTTGGCGTCTTTAGGGTCCCGCTTGGCATAAAACTCTAAGGCGCGCACCGCGACCGCGAATTTGCCCTCTTTCAACGCTTTGCGGCCCTGCTCAAGGACCTTCTTGTCTTCGGCACGAAGCGTGTTGGCGGCCCGTTTACGCGCGTCACTGCGGGCTTTGCTGATCTTGTCGCCCCCCGACTTACCCTTGACGCGCTTTAAGAACGCCTTAGCCTGATCATTGTCGGGGTCTAATTTAAGCGCTGCGTTCCACGCCGTGGTGGCCTTGCCAAAATCACCAGCTTCGTAAGAGTCTTTGCCCTGATTGAGCAGCGCTTCACTGCCCGACGACACGACAACCGCCAGATTGACCTTGGCATCTTCGTTGTCGCTGTCACGCTTTAAGATGCCGCGATAGACATCCGCGGCCTGCTCCCAGCGACCCAGATCACCTAAGACCACCGCTTGGTTGTACTGCGCTTCGGGATAATCGCCACCCTTGACCTTGAGCGCGGCCTGAAACCGTCCAAGCGCCGAGTCTAGCTTGCCCTGCTCATAATCCATAAAGCCGAGTGTTAGGTGCGCCGCAGCCAGTCCTTTGTCCTTCTTGAGTGCTTGCTCATAGGACTTGCGTGCTTCGGAAGCCTTGCCCAAACGCGATTGGGCAAACCCCAGGCTGTAGTAGGCCTCTCCTTGTTTGGGGCCCTCGATCTTAGAAGCAAGCTCACACGCTTTTTCGGCGGCTTTAAAGTTACCCGTCTTGCTATAAAGCGGGCAAAGATTTCTCGAGCCCATGGGTCCAGCTTTTTCGAAGGCCTTGATCGCGCCCTCGTCATCGCCCGACCGTCCACGCGCCACGCCTAAATTGTTCCAGACCGCGATATTGCCGGAGTCTAGTTTTGCTTGTTGCTCAAAGGCGCGCACCGCGCGTTTTAAATCATCGGGTTGACCTAAAACCAAGCTGGCCCGGCCAAGTCCTGACCATGACTCCTGCAACTTGGCATTCAACCCTGTCGCCGTCTCAAACGCTTCAACCGCGGGCGCCAGCTTTTTGCGCGCCAAGAGCACGTTGCCGTAAAGCTCCCAAGCTTCGGCATCGGACGGGTCCAGCTTGACTGTCTTGGCCATCGCGGCCTCGGCCTTGTCCAGCGCCCCATTCTGCATCGCGACCACGCCAAGATTAAATTGAGCCTTGGCGTTCTTAGGTTCCATCTCAGCCTTGCGCTCAAAGGTCGCTAGACTCTCCGCGCGCGCGCCAAGGGTGAGGCCCAACGAAATCAATAGTAGAAGATTTTTAAAAGTCGACATTCAAACTCCCGATAATACCGTTAAGGAACCAAACGGATCTGAACACGGCGCGCGTCACGCGTGGACCAAGCGGAAGCCCCCAGCGCGTCTTCTTCGATCGCGCTACTGACGATCTCGGGGGCGTTCGCCCCGTATTTTTCGACCATGACTCGCAGAACCTGGTCGGCCCGCGCCTGCGCCAACGCCTGCATGTCGTCGCCTTCGGACGCGGCAGAGCCCTCGATCTCAATCTTAGCGAATTTGCGTCCTTTAATGATCTTCGCGATACGCCGCATCTCACTTCGGCCCTGGCGATCCAAGGCTTGTGCGCCTCGACTAAAATGCACCACACAGGTCCAGGTTCCCGCGCTATCTTTGCGGCAGACAGCGCTAGAGGCCTCATCCTGATCATCGTCACGCGTTTGACGGGCCTGCATAGCTTCGCCTAGGCTGGCCTGCGTCACCAATTCGTCCGCTAAGACCTTCGCTTTGCCGCTCTCGTCTTCTACGCGCAAAACGTAACCCGCGCCCAAAGCGCCTGCGACCGGTTGACCCAGGTCGTCATTCCCTTCCCAGCGCAGATCTTTAGGCGGGCGACCTGTGCCGCTAAACTTCTTTACCGTTTTACCCTCGGCGTCAACGACGCGCAACTCCCAGCGCTTGGCGGTGCTGGCGCCATCGACATCGGACAAGTCAAAGCTCGCGCCGCCCAGGCTATCCGCGCCCTTGAGACTGGGGCGCACTTTGGGTCGCGCGCCTTCCTGAGACATAGTCTCATCCGGACGCAAACCATAGCGCGCGTTGTTATCGCCCACGGTCTGATAGTCGGCGCTTAGGGCCGCGTTGGCCGGCGCCAACATCGAGCGTTTTTCGCTTTGGCGGCCCGTGGGGTCGGTGGTTCTTAGCGCGTAGGTCAGGCCGTCAGACGCGACGGCGCGTCCATCCATACCTTTGCCGTCCCACGCCACGCTCGGCGGCAACGCGCCTTTGCCTTTAAAGGTTCTAAGGACACGCCCACGCTTGTCTGTGATCGCCAGTTCCCAATCTTTGGTATCGATCCCTTCAGCGGATCTCAAACCGATACGCGCCAACTTGACTTTACCCGTGCGCGGATCCGTCAGTATTTTATCCAGCTCAGCTTCGGGCTCTGCTGTAGCCTCAAGCTTTACGCCAAAGGCAGCACTTAAGCTAAGCAGCTGCCGTGCGGTCTGTGCCAGCGTGCCGCTTTCCGTGGGCATCACGGTGGCATAGTCCAATTGCCAGCGCGTCGCGCCAACATAGATGCCGGTTCCGAGTCCCGCAGTGACGTAGAGCGGGCCACTTTGCGCGGACGTGGCACCCGCGCGTAAGGTCAACCAGGATCCAAGCGCATCCCACGCGCCACCCACGCGCCATTGCTGCAAGACCGACCCAGGTCTATCGATTCGATCTAGCTGCGCGGCCAAAGACCAAGCCGCGCCCATCCATGTCACGCCACCCTGCAGACCTAAGGGCTGTAACTCTTCAACTCCGTTGGACCAAGCCAGCGACGAAACCAGATCGGTCGCGGCAAATCCGAGATCAAGACGCTTGCCCCAAGCATTGGCCAACGGCAAACCGAATCGCAGACCAAGATCCATGCTCCAACCGCGCAAGCCGCCCGGGTCAGCGCTAACAAATTTTTGCGCCATGCCCAAGGCGCCAGTTTCACCCAAGGGCAACGCCAATCCCAGATGCGCCCAATTTTCACGAAAAGGGGACGCCGCGTCGAGACGCGCGTCGCTTAGCGCCAATCCCGCGTGACCAAGTCCGTCGATCGCGCCACTCAAGGCAAACGCCGACCGATTGCCAGAATACGGGCTCATGCCCGAATGCAAGGCGGTCTCCCAGTCACCGATCCCACCCAAATTCGCGGGATTCCAAAAAAGCGCTTCCGAACCCAGTTTCGAAGCCACCACCGCGCCCGCTTGACCCATGGCGCGCGCGCCTGTGCCCAAGGATCCTCCCTGGCTGACAAGCGCTTTTCCAAGGACCGGGCTAAGTACAAAAACCAGGACCAGAAGGCGGAATCGGCATGAGCAGTCTAGCAAAAAAACCGCCATCTTAGTAGCAAGCCTCAGCGTAGCACCCATACTTTAAAGAAGCTCGGACGGTGGTCCCCCGGCCTACGACAAGCCACAAAATACACGCCTGGCGCGATCGCGGCGCCCGAAGCCGTTTTGAGGTCCCAGGGCAGGCGCTTTCCAGCCAGGCCCAACCCAAGGTCTCGAACCAGCCCGCCATCCAAACTGTAGACTTGGACCTGAACATCCACCCACGGCAGCCACTGGATCCACAGGACGGTATCTTTGGCCAAAACAGGGTTGGGTCCAACGATGATCGCCGAAACACCTTCGTCGCCACCCACCAAAGTCATCGCGCCGACACTTACTTGAACCGAGGCGCCAGAAACGCTGGTGAGTTCGATCGTGTAAACGCCGTTGGCCAACTTATTACCCCCGCCATCGCGCCCATCAAAATTGTACGCGAAATCACCTTCACGGATGCTTAAGGGTCCTTTGCTCGGGTCAAAGGGCTGCGGAGAGAACAGCGGCACGCCAAGCGCGTGACTGGCGGCTAGTCCCGTAACGCGACGCACTTCGATACCCGCGGTATCGAGCACGCGTAAGGTGACGACCCACGGCAAGGGCGCGCCTGGCGTGAACGTTGGGGTCGCGGTGAATCCTGGCGATACAGTCGGCGTTGCGCTGGGAGTCGCGCTTTCGGTGACGGTCTTAGTATAAGTTTGCGTTGAAGTTTGAGTACGACTTGATGTCGGTGTCGCGGTTTCGCTCGCGGTCGCGGTCACCGTGGGCGTGGGTGTCGAAGTTTGAGTCATCGTCTTAGAGACGCTCAACGTCATTGTCGGGGACGCGGTCTCGGTAATCGTCTGTGTGATGGTCTCGGTCACGCTTGGCGTCGGAGTCGCCGTCTCGGTCATGGTCCGAGTGATGGTCTGCGTGACCGTCGGCGTGATCGTCCAAGTAATCGTCTCGGTGATGGTCTGCGTC
>JANLXT010000092.1:0-6697 GCA_031365225.1 candidate division FCPU426 bacterium | reverse complement strand
CGTTAACCTAGGCCAACTGTTTTCCATCAGGTGACCAAGAAGGCGACCAGCTGTTGCCGTCCGAAATCAGAGTCTCAGGATTCATGCCATTGGCGTCCATGATCCAGATGTTGCCATTGAAGCTATAAGTTATCTTTGTTCCATCGGGAGTGTAAACGGGAGCATTCGCCAAGCGAAGATTTTTCATCTGAGGTAAAGCGCGTTCTTCAAAATTGGTTAATTCTGTGACAGAGCCGTCGATATCAACGCGAACAACATTCTGGGAGCCATCGGGACGGGAGAGCCAGGCCAAGAAATGAGTTCCAGAAATGGCGGGCGAGGGAAACCAAAAACTTTGTTGAGCAGAAGCTACCAGCGGCTTCGCCTCTGAACCGTTCCAGCGCATGACCCAAAACTGCCCAGAGCGGATATAAGCAAGGACATCCGTCGCGGGCACAGGCGTTGGGATCGGGGTGGCGGCCACGGCTACCTGGGGAGGTTTAGCGAACCAGCCACAGCCTGTTAGCGTTAAGAGTAAAAGAGACAAACCAAGGCGATGCGCGCGCGAGTGCTTCATTCGCAAGTCCGCGGAGCGGAAAGGTCAAGCACGCCCACACTTGGAGTCCACATGCGCTGGCTGCTAATCTGGCTCACCCCTTTGCCTTCGACATCGCAACGCCACAACAAGCCCTTGCGAACAAAATAAATCATTTTTGCATTAAGACTATAAAAGCCACGCTCGGCGCCGCCTTGCGTAATTTGGATGGACTCGTTGCCACCTTTGCCCGGCTTGGTCATCGATACCTGAAAGAGTTCGGGTCGCTTGTCCGGAGTTTGTCCTAACACAATAAAATTTTCCCCTTTGCCCGGAGCCACCTGCACACGATTGGGTTTTTGGGAGCTTGAATAAAGAATAGATGAATTTTTATCAGAGTTAATTTTTAGGGCGCCAGCACCGAAGGCCATGAGAGCATGATTTTTAAGATCGGGTAGGTAGGATAGAGTTGGCCATTTTACGGTATCTGCGATCACCAGTTCATCCGAGGCCCCGCTCACACTGACTCGGCGGATTGAGTTTTCCTTGACGTAAGAAAGCCAAAGACCATCGGGTGACCACGCAAAGGTAGACACGCCACCTTCGACGGTCAGCGCGCGCACGTTGCGTGAGTCCAGATCGATGCTCCAAAGATTACCGTGGCTTATGTACGCAAGAACCTTGCTATCGAGGGATTTTCCGGCGGTGGTCAGGGGGGAAAAAGCTATTTGTCCATCCAGGTCGGGCGCGAACCAAGCGATCCCCTGTAGGTCATTTGTAAGCGCCTCTGCGTTGCGCCCGTCCGCATGGCTAATCCAAAGATTAATTGATCCCGAACGGCTTGAATAAAAAGCGATTAACTTGCCATTGGGTGAGCTTGTCGCGCTGAAGTCGTCAGCGGTAACAACGCCAGGGTAATCTAAAAAGCCTTGCTCCGATTGACTCAAAAAAGCCTTGCAACGGCCATCCGGAAGCGAGCGGACAAGCACCAAGTGCTCTTTCACTAATTGCGAAAAAAGCACGATTTCTTTGGGGCCTTGGGGTTCGGAAGGCTTCGTCACTTGTGCTGCCACAAGGGGCGCACAGATAAAAGGCGCAATCAATAAAAAGCGACGAAGATTTTTGAAAGTACAGATCAAGGATAGAACCCCAGGGTAGCGTCAGAAAATGACGTAGATTTCCCTCTTTTCAAAAGATTAGCATTGCCCAGCGGGACCCGTCAAGACCAAAACCCGCGCATGATTGTGAACTAAAGACCGAATACTTTTAATTTAAAGGGTTTTTTCTAATCACCTGTTCCGGGGTCTCATAAAAAGAAACATTTCTTGACAGCATTCTTGGTAGTCGGTAAAATCAACTTGAAAAACTTTTGAAAAATAACGTTTTTAAAGGAATATGCGACTTTCCATGCGCGTTCAGCTGGCTTTGGCCAGCATTTTTCTTGTAATTAGCACCGTTTCAGCGATCGGTGTGTTAGTCATGTCCGAAGTTCGCGAGACCCTGACCCAAGAATTACAGCTTCGGGGCTTGGCCGTGGGACGCCATTTGGCAGGGATCAGCGGTGACTATTTGCTGCAAGGTAAGGCGCTCGATTTGGCCAATTTTGCAACGGGTGTGCGTGAGAATCGTGACGTCCTCTACGTCAAAATCATTGATGGCCAAGGGATCATACGGGCGGCGAGTCCTAGTGACGGGGTTGAAGGGATGTATTTTTTGCCCTCTCAACTGAAGCCCTTGCTGAATCAAGAAAATTTAATCCAGCGTTATAGTTCTGGGACCAAGTGGATTCAGGATATCATGGTTCCGATTAAGTTTGAAAGTCAGCAGGTCGGGCGCGTTAACATAGGTATGGATGAAAGCGCCGTTGAAGTGGGTCTGAAAAACGCGCAAAGCCGCCTCTTGGTCGCCACGGGCTTGGTGCTTAGTGGCACCTTGGTACTAGCACTTTTGCTGGCGATGGCATTTGCGAGGCCTATCGAAAAATTGACAGTCGCGGTACAAGACTTGGGTGAAGGACTTTTGGACACGCGCGTTAAAGTGGACGTGGGTGGCCCGCGTGAATTGCAGCGCCTTGAAGAGCGTTTTAATTTGATGGCTGCGCGGGTCGAGGCGTTGGTCAACGGCACGATCCAATCGCTGGCCACCGCCTTGGGCGAGCATGACCAAGTTTCGCCAGGGCACAGCGAACGTGTCGCGCGCTATTCAAGTCGTACTGCGCGCGCGCTTGGCCTAGACGCACGTCAGCAAGAAGAGATTCGGCTTGCCGCATCGCTCATTGATATCGGTCATATGGGTGTACCTGCCAATCTTTTACACAAGGTTGATCCTTTGACGGACGAAGAGCTACGGCGCATGCGCACGCATCCGCAGGTTGGCGCACGTATTATCGAACCAATCCTCGTGCTCAAGCCGGTGATTCCTTTGCTCATGCATCATCACGAGCGCTGGGATGGTCGTGGCTACCCCTTGGGTTTGAAGGGGGAAGCGATACCGCTGGGAGCGCGCGTCTTAGCGGTTGCCGACTCCTTTGACGCGATGCTAACTGAAAAAAGGCACCGCAAGGGCAGAAGTCAAGCCGATGCAGTGCGAGAATTGCAGCGCTGCTCTGGACAGCAGTTCGACCCAAAGGTTGTGGATGCCTTTGTCACTCAATTAACCCAAGCCGGTTGAGGCGTTAAACAATGGCCGATGTGATCCCTCCTAGCAACAATCCCGCGACACCGCGTTTTGCGCGCGGGATGCTAACCATCAATTTTAAATTTGCGGCAAGCACAGGCTTGTTGCTTTTTGTGCTACTGCTGCTTGTCTCGTTTGTCATCAGTGACCAATTGCGCAACGACTTAACGCGCGAGGTGGTAGCGCGTGGCGGCAACGTGGCGGCTGCAGTTGCGCTTAAATCTGGCGATCCTTTGGCCACCAATGACGATATCCCGTTGACTCTTTTGGCCAAGGGTTCGGTCGAAGAGAAGCAGGCTCAAGTTGAGGCCCCTAGCATTTTAGGGCGTACCTTTGCGGACTTGATTGCCAGCATGAAGGACCGCCTGCAATTGCATAATGAGGGTATCGCGCGCGTTGTGATTGTGCACAAAGATGGCAAGGCGCGCGCGGATAGTGCCGCTAGTTCTTTGACTGAGCTGGGAGAGTTTGTGGCGCCAGAAAAGGTCGCTGATTCAACGGGAATGGCGCCGTATCCTTTAGTCAGCGAAAACGGGCGTTTAGAATATTGGATCAGCCTTCCGGTCTACAATCAAGAAGTTCAACAAGGGACCGTTCATCTTTTTATGCGTCAAAATGTGGTCGGAGACGCGGTGAGGCAGGCCATCACAAGGCTAGTGGCGGTCATGCTTTTTTCGCTTGGACTGGGAATCGTATTTTTATGGGCGCTCACCAACTTTCTCCTGCGGCCGATCAGCGCCCTTGTCGCGGGCGTGACGGCTGTCGCGCATGGTGATTTTACCAAGCAAATTGGATTGAAGCAAAACGACGAACTGGGTTCTTTGATCGACGATTACAATGGAATGGCCAAGAGCCTTTTAGAGAAAGAAGCCATTCAAAATGCATTGGCAAAATACACCAGCAAAGAGCTGGTGGACCAGATGCTTTCGGACAAGGCAAAGCTAGACCTAGGCGGGCAGCGCGTGTTCGCGACTATTTATTTTTCGGTGGTACGTGGTGTGCACGCCTTGTCATCGACGATGGAACCAGAGAGTTATGTGGCCTTGATCAATGAGTACCTTGCGCTCGAGACCGACATCATTCTCAAGCACGGTGGTTCCATTGATAAATTTATTGGGGATGAAGTCATGGCCATTTGGGGCCTGAACAACGAAGACCCTCTGGATCAAGCGACCCGCGCAACGGCAGCTTGCATCGAAGTTCAAGAAGCGGTTACCCAATTGAATAAGCGTCGCGAAGCCCGAGGCGAGGCACCTTTCTTGGTTTCGATCGGATTAAATTGCGGGGATGTGGTCTCTGGTAACATGGGCTCGTCGGTCAAGATGGACTTTACAGTGCTGGGGGGTAGCGTTAATCTCGCCGCGCGTTTAGGCCTGGTCGCCGCCAAGGCTGGGCAGACAGTTGTTTCGCAAGCTATCTATGACAAGATTAAAGATCGTTTTAAGTTTGAAGTCCTGCCCCCTGTTCCGTTGAAGGGTATCAAAGAACCCGTAGCGCTCTTTTGGCCGCAAAAAGCCCTTCGCTGATCTGAGGTCGTTCGCATGTCTCAAGCTACACTTGCAAATCCAACTGTCGGCGCTCCAGCGCCCAGCAAGGCCATTCGGCATGTCCCTATCGGCATCAAGTTTGCTGGCGCGACAGGCTTTATGATTCTGATGATGATGATCGCGGTGGGGTATTCGCTCTATTCGCAGCAGAGCCGAGATCTGACGCGTGAGGTTTTGGGACGTGGTCGCGCGAGCACTGAAAATCTTGCCGCCAGCGCGAGTGACGCGCTTTTGGTGGGTGAAGATTTGACCCTGAGCTTGTTTGTCAATACCGCGATTCAACGGGGTGGCGAAGTAGAGCAAGAATCCAATGATCTGGGCAACGTGGCGCATTGGGTCGATGGTCTTGGCGCGGCATCTCAAAAATTGATGAAAGATCTACCGCGCTTAGTGGGACAAGTGATCGCCCAAGTGCAGGGGCAGCCAGCTCCCGTCAACAGTGCGGACAAAAAGAGCATCATCGAAAACGAAGGCATTTACGAAGCGGTCATCGTCTACAAAGACGGCTTGATCAAGGCGCATAGTCTGGGCTCGGAGATGGCTGGCAAAGCCTGGTCAGAGATTGACGCGAAACGGCGCTATGTCAAAGAGGCTACCGAAGAGTCTCCCTACCGCGTCTATGAGTATGAGACGTTTGATAGCAATCAAAAACGCCAGGTGCAACGACTTTTTGATATTCGGCAAGATATCGAAACCACAAAATTAGATGGGTCGGTTGAGATTTTGGGCCAAGTGCACCTGGGCATGAGCGAAAATTTGGTACGCAATCGAGTTTTTGGCGTCACGATGAAATTGGTCTCCATCGCCTTTGCGGCGGTGTTGTTGGGATTAATTTTCACCGGACTTGTCGTTAAATTCATGACAGCGCCTATCGGGCGCTTGCAAGCGGGTGTGCGCGCCATTGTTGGTGGTGATTTCGATACGCGGGTTAAAGTCGCTTCACGCGACGAGCTGGGCGAGCTAACCCAGTCGTTCAATGAGATGGCCGTGAGCCTTTCGCAGAATGCCATGCTTAAAGGCGCCTTCACGCGCTATGTGTCTGACGCAGCGCTCAAGATGGTCTTGGCGGACCCAGGTGGAACAGGGATCCATAGCCGACGAACCTTGGCCACCATTTTTACATCAGATGTGCGCGGCTTCACTTCGATGAGCGAAACCTTGCAACCAGAACAAGTCGTGCAAGTCATCAATACTTATTTGTCTTTGCAGACCGAGATCATCCTTAAACACGGTGGCGTGGTCGACAAATTTATTGGGGACGCGACCATTGGTGTTTGGGGCAAAGAAGAAACCCGCGGAGATGACGCGATTCGCGCTGTGCGCGCCGCAGTTGAGTGTCAGGCCAGTATTGACGCGCTCAATAAAGAGCGCGAGGCGCGAGGCGATGTCGCTAAACTTATCGGCATTGGTGTGAACACGGGCGAGATCGTTGCTGGCAACATGGGTAGCAGCAAAAAGATGGAATACACCTGCACAGGCGAGCACGTGATCTTCTCTGATCAGATCTGCGCGGAATGCCCAGGGGGCAAAGTGTGGATCAGCGAATCAACCTATGCCTTGGTCAGTGATCAAGTCATTGTCGAAAAAGCGAGCATCGCGGCCAAGGGGCATGGCGGGGATATTTTGGTCTATCAGGTGAATGGATTTAAGTAGAAATTAAGAGGAGGCCCCCAAAGGGGCCCCTTTTTTGCCTTTAATCTTGACAAAAATGTATTGTTTAGTATGATTCTGATAATCATAATCAATTTAAGAAGGAATGCATGTTATTTCGCTTGGCTATACTTCAGATTTTATTTTTGACCCGCCTTCTCGATGCGGGGGTGCTTGTAAAGCAGGATGTCGCTCTAAGAGAGGCCTTTCCTCAGGCTACCCATTTTAGCGTACAGGCAATGTCCCCCACGGCGACCCAGCTGGCTCAACTAAGCAAAGACCTCGGTCGCCCTCCCCGAGCTATGCCTGA
>JANLXT010000090.1:0-16194 GCA_031365225.1 candidate division FCPU426 bacterium | reverse complement strand
CAGCATCGTGTTGTGCCCGCGTTGATGAGACATGTCACGCAGAAAGTAGCTTCTTAACTGATGGCAACGTACCGTCGCATCTTGATTTTTGCCCGGCCTTACATGGGCAAGCTGATCTTGGCTACGCTTTGTTTGGCCTTGGGCGCGGCGCTCAACAGCGCCAGCATGTACTTGATCAAAGTCGTCACCGACGATGGCTTTTTAAATAAAGATGTCACCAGGGCGGGGCAACTCTTGCCGTGGTTAGCGCTGGGCGTGGTCATCACCATGCTACTACGCGGGCTCTTTAGTTATTTTGGAGACATCCTTAACAACCGCGCCAGTCTGTCTATTGTCGAAGATGTGCGCGCTCAGGTCTTTGAAAAGTTAATGCGCCTGCCTTTGCGCTATCACCAGCACCAACGCTTGGGACAATTGATCACGCGCGTGACCAACGACGCGGCCTTGATGCAGACCGGCGTCTCGGACGTGGTTGGGCGGGTGATCGGTTCAGGGCTTAATATCTTGGGATTGGTTGGCCTGATCCTTTGGCTCAATTGGCGTTTGACCGGGATCATCTTGCTGGTCTTTCCGATCGCGCTTTTTCCGCTTTATCACTTTGGGCGCAAGATACGGCATTACAGCACCAACGGCCAAGAGCGCATGGCTGACTTAGCGAGCCTCTTGCACGAGACCCTCGCGGGCATACGGGTGGTGGCCGCTTTCAACCGCGAGACCTGGGAGACCAAACGCTTTCGCGCCGCCGCCGCCGCGTTGACCAGTGCCCTCAGAAAGCAATTGATGGTCGCGGCTCTGGCGACACCCGTGATGGACACCATCGGAGGCGTGGCCGTCGCTGGCATGATATGGATCGCGGGACAAGAAGTGTTGAGTGGGCGCATGAGCTTTGGCGATTTTTTAGCGCTGGTCGGTTCGATCGGCGCCATCTATCCCCAGATAAAATCCATGAATGGGGTGAACAAACAACTGCAAGACGCGGTGGCCGCTGCCGAGCGTATTTTTCTCATCCTTGACGAGCCGCTCGGTATCGCAGACGCGCCCGGCGCCAAGCTGGCCAAGCCTCTGCGCAAGGCGCTCGAGCTGCGCGACCTCAGTTTTAGTTACGTGCCGGGCAATCTCGTGCTGCGTGGCATCCACTTGACCTTGCGGGCGGGCGAGCGCGTCGCGTTGGTAGGGCCTAGCGGCGGTGGAAAGTCCACCTTGGCGGACCTGGTGCCGCGTTTTCATGATCCTGTCGCGGGTGCGATCCTTTGGGACGGCGTGGATCTGCGCCAACTTAAGCTACAAAGCTTACGCGAGCAAATCGCCGTGGTCACGCAGGATACCTTTCTCTTCAATGAGAGCATCGCGGCCAACATTGCCTACGGGCGTGCTGGCGCGACGAGCGCGCAGATAAAAGCGGCGGCCAAGGCCGCCAACGCTCACGAGTTTATTGTTCGCCAGGCGGAGGGCTACGACACCAAGGTGGGCGAGCGTGGTGTGCGACTGTCGGGTGGTCAGCGCCAACGCCTTGCTATTGCGCGCGCTCTCTTGAAGGATCCGCCGCTCTTGATCTTGGATGAGGCGACCAGCGCGCTCGACACCCAAAGCGAGCGCTTGGTGCAGCAGGCGCTGGACCGCCTGATGAAAGGGCGCAGCACCTTGGTCATCGCGCATCGCCTGAGCACCATTCAACACGCCGACCAGATCCTGGTTGTGGACAAGGGGCGCGTGGTTGAGCGCGGCACACACACCGGCTTGCTTAAAAAACGGGGTCTCTACGCGAAGCTGTATCGCTTGCAGTTTTCGAGCAAACGCAAGGTCGCCGCGTGACGAAGGCGGTCTTTTTAGATCGGGATGGCACGGTTAGCGTGGAACAGGGCTACATCCGTCCCCAAGATTTGTCCCGCTACGCTTTAGAGAGCGGCGCGATCCACGGCTTGAAGGCCTTGGGCGAAAACGGTTGGACGCGGGTGCTGGTGACCAATCAAAGCGGCGTGGCGCGCGGTTACTATCCGCTATCGCAGTTAGACGCGGTGCACGCGCGTTTGCGAGAGCTGTTAGCGAAAGGCGGCGCGGCCTTGGACGCCATTTACTATTGCCCGCATCATCCCGACCCGTTCTCTAAGCCGGACACCGGCGAGGACGCGCCTGGCATGAGCCAAGCCACGCCGATCGCTGAGCTGGCGATCGATTGTGATTGTCGCAAGCCCAAGCCAGGCATGGGTCTGCGCGCGGCCAAAGAATTGGATCTAGATCTAAAGAACAGCTGGATGGTGGGCGACAAAAAAGCCGACGCTGGATTTGCCCAGGCCCTGGGATTGCGCTTTGTGTTGGTGCGCACGGGGTATGGCGAAAAGACATTAAAAAAACTAGAGCAAGAGGGTCGCGCGCCTCAGCGCGTGGCCGCCGACCTGGGCGAGGCCGCCAGGATCATCCTAAAGGAGAGCGTGTGAGTGTGACGCGCGCGCAGTGTGAGAAGGTCTTGCGGGGCTTCGCTGGCCGTCGCATCGTGGTGCTTGGCGACCTGATGCTGGATGAGTATGTGTCGGGCAGCACCAGTCGCATCAGCCGCGAAGCGCCCGTGCTTATCTTGCGGCACGAGAAGACGCTTAGCCTGCCGGGCGGGGGCGCCAATCCTGTCAGCAACATCGCCAGCTTGGGCG
This sequence comes from candidate division FCPU426 bacterium, assembly GCA_031365225.1. GTDB lineage: Bacteria > Oederibacteriota > JAJYGY01 > JAJYGY01 > DAIDJD01 > JANLXT01. The sequence goes on along the minus strand of JANLXT010000090.1, from coordinate 13,549 downwards.
GCATCGCCGTGCCAGTGGGCGTGATCGGCACCGATCGCGCAGGAGACACCCTGCTGGATCTTTTTGAGAGCAAAGGCGTGGACACGCGTGGCATCACCCGCGAGGCGGGGCGAGTAACCCCCGTCAAGGTGCGCGTGCTTGCGGGTAGCCACAACACCGCGCGCCAGCAAGTGATACGCATTGATCATTTGAGTGAAGGTCCCATCACCCCCCTGACCGAAAAAGCCGTGATCCGAGCTTTGGACGAGCGCTTGCCTAGCGCGCATGGCCTGATCGTCAGCGACTATGGCAACGGACTGGTGACGCCGGGTGTCTTGCGTTACGTGAACACCTTGGCCAAGCGTTTTCCAAAGTTGGTCACCTGTGTGGACTCGCGCTATCAGCTCGCCAAGTACCGCGGCGTCAGCCTCTTGACTCCCAACGAGACCGAAGCCGCGCCCGCCGCGGGCTATGAGATCTATGACGAGCAGGACCTTGATCGGATTGGGCGGGCGCTACTCAAGGCGACACATGCGAAAGCTGTGTTGGTCACGCGGGGCAGTCGGGGGATGAGCTTGTTTGATCGCCAAGGCAGGCACGACGTGCCGGTGTACGGCTCGACTCAGATTGTGGATGTGAATGGAGCCGGGGATAGCGTGGCGGCCTGCGCGACCTTGGCCCTTGCCACGGGTGCGCCCGCCAGCCTGGCGGTGCGCTTAGCCAATGCCGCGGGCGGGGTGGCGGTCATGCAAAGCGGTCCGGCGAGCGTCACCACACAACAGATCAACGCGCTGCTCAAGCAGACGCGCGTCCTTTAGTTCTCTCGGAGCGCACATGTCCTATCAATTGCCTTTAGGTACCCGTACTCTGGACAGTCATCTGGATCCAGCGCGGCCGGGCCACAATTACCCCATCATGCGCAAACGCTCTTTGGGCGGGACGGGCATCGTGGTTGGTGAGATAGGTTTGGGATCGGCACCCTTGGGTCGCCTGACTGGCAACGTGGTGCCCGATAAAGAAGCGCTCGAAATACTGGGCATGGCCCTCGACATGCAAGCGTCCTTTATCGACACGGCTCCTACCTATGGCGCGGGTCGCGCTGAGAGCCTGATCGGGCAGGTGGTCGGTAAACGCCGCAGTCAAGCGGTGCTCTCGACCAAGGCGGGCTATTTTTATGACGGCCACGTTGACTACAGCCCCGCGGCGGTGCGGTCTAGCTTAGAAGCCAGCCTCAAACGCTTGGCGACGGATCACGTGGACGTGCTCTTTTTACACAATCCCGGCGCGAATGTCTTAGTTGCCACGGACCCCATCTGGGCAGAATTAGAAAAACTAAAGTCTGAAGGCAAGCTGCGCGCGTTTGGCGTGTCACTCACCAGCCCCGAGCTGCTGAAACTGGCGCTGGACAAGACGCCGGCTCAAGTCCTGCAGTTTCCATACAATGTATTTTTTCAGGACAACGGCGTCATCTTTGAAAGCGCCACCGCCAAGCGCGTGGGCCTGGTCGTCAACCGTCCCTTGGACAGCGGATTTTTATCTGGCGCGGCGGGCAAGCTAAGTTTCTTTAATGATGAGCGCGCGCGGTTCAGTCGCGCGGACATCGCTCGGCGCGTCGAGCTGTCTCGACAGGTCGAGTTCATGGCCTCGCCCGCGGTACGCATGACACAAGCGGCGCTGTCCTTTGCCTTGGCGCACAGCCAGGTCAGTTGCGTCATTCCCGGCGCCAGCGACTGGCATCATGTCATCGACAACGTGGACGCAAACCAGCATCCGTTGTCCAGCGACACGATCGCGCGCTTGAAAGAGTTTTGGGAAAAGAACATCAAGGGTAGCTCGCTCGCGCTATGAGACGCGCCTTGAACAAAGCGGCCCTGCGAGGCAAGGCTAAGTCAAAATTTGTGGCGCGCCGCCGTTTGGCTGGTATTGTCGCGCGCGCCAAGCGTCTGGGAAAACGGGTTGTGTTCGCCAATGGGTGCTTTGATCTTTTGCACGTTGGTCATCTGCGTTATTTGCAGGGCGCGAAGGCCGCGGGAGATCTGTTGGTGGTGGCGCTCAACAGTGACGCGAGCGTACGCCACTTAAAGGGACCGCGACGCCCGCTGATGCCCTTAAAAGAAAGAGCCGAGCTGATCGGCGCGCTAAGTTGCGTGGACTATGTCACCAGTTTTAAAGAAGCCACCGCCGAAGCCAGTTTGCGGGCGCTTAAGCCTGACATCCAAGCCAAGGGCACGGACTACACGGTCGACAATGTGCCCGAAGCGGGCTTGATGCGAGCGCTCGGTGGCCGGGTTGTGATCACGGGTGACCCCAAAGGACACAGCACGACCGCGCTGATCAAAAAAAGCCGCAAGGCTTTTAAGTGAGAGGCCGGCGCGTCTTGGTCGTGCGTGACGACAAGATCGGCGATATGGTCTTGGCTTTACCTTTGATCGACGCACTCAAGAACGCCGGTGCTTATGTGGGCGTCTTGGCGTCACCGTACACGCGGCCCTTGGTGAGTGTTGATCCTCGCGTGGACGTGGTGATCGAGAGTGGCGCAGGCAGTGATCCGCTGCCGCGCCTGCGAGAGTTAAACTTTGACACCAGTCTGCATCTTTGGGCGCGTTGGCCAACAGCGTGGATGGCTTGGCGCGCAGGCATGGCGCGTCGTTTGGGCCCGTCACTGCGGCCCTTCAGCTTCTTGTTCACCCAACGCTTGGCTTTGCGCCGGGGTCAAGGGCTCGAACATGAGAGTGAGTACAATCTGCGTTACGCGCGCGCGCTGGGTGTGCTTGGAACGCTGGATGAACCGCGACTCGCGTTGGCGCCAAAAGACGAGACGCTTGCCAAGGCTTGGTTGGCGCGGCACCAGTCTAAGTTTAAGGTCAAGCGTGGGCCGTTGGTGGTGATTCACCCTGGATCCCGCGGATCCGCCCAAAACTGGACGCCCACCCGTTACGCGCGCTTGGCCGAAGTTTTGCGTAAACGCTACAAGGCGCGGATCGTGATCAGCGGCGGTCCCGGGGACGAGGATGCGGTGGCGAGCTGTGCGCTCGGATTAAGTGGACCCGCCGCGCTGATGTCAAAGCCTTTGCCATTGCGCGCGTTTGCGGCGCTCTTGGGACACGCCGATCTTTTTGTATCGGCATCCACGGGCCCCATGCATCTGGCTGGGGCGATGGGCACGCCAACGCTAAGCTTGTTTCCACCTTTGCGCGCTATGTCGCCATTGCGCTGGGGCCCCCGGGGCAATCGGCGCGCCGTGTTGACACCCGCGGGCATGGGATTTCGAGCGCCGAGCGCGCGGGGACGGGACTATCTCAGCGCGATCAGCGTTGATCAAGCGGCCGCGGCCGCGGACACACTATTAAGAAAGTGAGCAGCATGGCAGGATTGCGTTCGATGACAGGGTACGGCAAAGGAGAAGCGCAAGCGCCAGGCTTGGGGTACACCGTGCAGATCAAGAGCGTCAACAATCGCTTTTTAGAGCTGGGTTTCAAGTTGCCCGCCAGTCTTTGGGCCTTTGACGCCGATGCGCGGGCTCTTTTGCAAAGCCGTTTGAGCCGTGGCAAGGTTGAATTGCATTGGCGCGAGACGCCGCAACCCGACGTCGTGGCGGCGGACCCCACCCTGGATCTAGCTCGGGCCAAGGTCTGGGCGAACGCTTTGGGACAGTTGGCGACCGCGACGGGAAGCGCGCCACCTAAAGACGCGGACGCTTATTTGCGTTTGCCAGGCGTACTCGCCGGCGAGGCGGATGCCAGCGAGGATGAAGACGGGGTCGCGCGCTGGGCTTGTTTGCGCCAGGCGTTGACGCTCGCGTTGGATGACCTGCAGGCCAGTCGCGAGCGCGAAGGCAAGGCCTTAGGCGCGGAACTGCGCGGGCTTTTGGCGCGCGCGACAGAGCTGGCGGCTGGCATTGAGAGTCAGAGCGACACGCTCAAAGAACAGTTTGCCGAGCGTGTGAAAAAACGCATGACGGCAGTCTTGGATAAGTTTCCCGTGGATGAAGCCCGGGTGGTTCAAGAAGCCGCGCTCTTGGTCGATAAAGCTGATATCCGCGAAGAAGTGGTGCGGTTTCGAGCCCATGTCATCGAAGTCCTGCGACTTTTAGACGAAGGCGGGGCCGCTGGCAAACGTTTGGATTTTTTGTGCCAAGAGCTCTTGCGTGAAGCCAACACCATGGGCAGCAAAAGCCCTGACGCGGCGTTGACCCAGTCGGTGGTCGCCCTTAAGAGCGAGATAGAAAAAATGAAAGAGCAGGTACAAAACTTAGAATGAACCCTCTGGCTGAGCTCGTGGCTCGGGCGCGCAAGCCCCGGCCTTTTTTGCTGGTCCTTTCCGCGCCTTCGGGTGGTGGCAAGACCACCGTGTGCGATCGCTTGCTAAAAGAAGAACCTTGGTTAAAACGTTGCGTCACAGCGACCACCCGCGCGCCACGCAAGGGTGAAAAGCACGGACGAGACTATTTCTTTTTGACCCCGGCTGAGTTTGAGCGGCGCATGGACCGGGGCGGATTTTTTGAGTACGCCCAGGTGCATGGCAATTACTACGGGACTCCACGCAAAGAGATCGAACAAGCCTTGCGCAAGGGGCAGAGCTTGGTCCTGGTGATCGATGTGCAGGGTGGCGCAGCAGTCAAGGGTCAGAACTCGGACAGCGTACTCGTCTTTTTGGTGCCCCCCAGCATGACGGCGCTCAGTGCGCGTTTGCGAGCTCGCGGGACGGACACACCCGAGGTGATCCGCCAACGCCTGCGTGAGGCTAGCCGCGAGCTGCGGGCCGGCAAACATTACGATTACTTGATCGTGAACGACGACTTGAGCCAGGCGGTCCGCCAATTGCGGGCCGTTGTCCAGGCTGAACGCTCGCGCTTGCGTCTTTAAGCGCGTTTTTAAAAAAGAAGGAGCACACCATGGCAGAAAAAGAATTGAACAAGTTTGAGCAAGTGGTACTCGCCTCGCAGCGCGCGCGCGAATTGAGCGAAGGCTTGGGCGTTTTGCCTGAGAATGAAGGTCGCAAGGTCAGCACCGTGGCCGCCGAAGAATTAGCCAAGGGCTTGCTCAAGCGTCCATCTGAAAAAGATGCCAAGTAAGGTCTCAAAAAAATCTCCAGAGATCTTGCTGGGGGTGGGTGGCTCGATCGCGGCCTACAAGGCGGCGGATGTGGTGTCGGGCCTTAAAAAACGAGGTGCGGCGGTGACGGTGCTCTTGACACCGGCCGCGGCGCGCTTTGTCAGTCCCTTGACCATGAAGGTGCTGTCCGAACGACCCGTGGGACTTAACCTTTGGGAAGAACCCGCCGAATGGGGCGTGGGACACGTGACCTTGGCCAAGCGCGCGGCGTGCTATGCGGTGGTGGGCGCGACGGCGGACTTGATCGCCAAACTAGCACTGGGTTTGGCGGATGATTTTGTGACAGCCTGCGCTTTGGTCGCGCGCGGGCCGCGCGTGTTGGCGCCCGCGATGAACACGGCCATGTGGGAGCACCCCGCGACCCAAGGTCACTTAGCGACCCTGCGTAGCCGCGGTTGGGTGATCGTGGATCCCACGAGCGGGGACCTGGCCTGCGGCGATGTTGGCAAAGGAAAGCTGGCCGATGTAGCGCAGGTCATCGAGGCGATCTGCTTGGCTGCTGCGGGCATGGCGCCAGCCCAAGGCCTGCACCGTGGCGCGCGAGTCTTGCTGACCGCAGGTCCAACGCGCGAAGCGCTGGACCCTGTGCGTTATCTCAGCAATCCGTCGACGGGAAAGATGGGCTATGCCTTGGCGCGGGCTTTGCGCTCACGGGGTGCCACTGTGAGCTTGGTCAGTGGTCCTGTCAGCCTTGACGCGCCCGAGGGTGTGACGCGGACGACCGTAGAAACCGCCCGCCAAATGTTAGCGGCCTGCCAAAAAAATTACGCGACCTGTGACATCTTTGTGGCCACCGCCGCGGTCTCCGATTTTAGACCCGAGAAAGTGGCTGCTCAAAAAAAGAAAAAAGGGACGGGTGTTGAGACCCTGCGCCTGGTCGCCAATCCAGACATCCTCAAGACGCTCGCCGCCAAAAAAGGAAAGCGCCTTTTTGTGGGATTCGCGGCCGAGACCGAAAATCTGCTCGAGAACGCGCAAGCCAAGCTAAAGAGCAAAAAGCTAGATCTGCTGATCGCCAACCCGGTGGGTGGCGGCCGGGGCTTTGGCGCGGACGAGAACCAAGTGACCTTGCTGGCGCCGGGGCAAAGCCCGCGCCCCTTGCCTAAGCAAACCAAGCTCGCGTTGGCTGAACGCTTGGCGGATGAGATTTTGACGCTGTGGAATACGCGAAAGGGTCGCCGTTGAAAGCATTGCTACTTTCTTTGCTATTGATCACCCAAGGGGGATACGCCGAGAGCATCCCGGGCGAGTGGATCATTAAATGGAACGTGCCCAGTGCCGCCGAACGCCAGGGCGCGAAGGTGAACCGCCAGAGCTTGCTCGATAGCGTTGGAGCCACTGTTTTGCGGCAGTTGCCCGCTTTAGACGCGGTGGCGTTGCGGTTGACGCCCGCGAACGAAACCGCGGCTTTGATAGCTTTACGCGCGGACGCGCGGGTGGCCTATGTTCAAGCCAGCCAGCTTTATGAGGCTTCCGGCTTCAATGACAGTCTGTATCTCGGCGGTTTTCAGCCTTATCTAGATCAGGCGCGCGTCACTCAGGCCTTTGACGCCTGGAACCTTGGGCAGATCAGCTTGCCAGATCAAGTCGTGGTGGCGGTGGTCGATTCTGGACTGGGGACCCATTCCGAACTGAGCGGTCAGTCCTTGGCTGGTGTTAGTTTTGTACCGGGCGATAGCAGCACCGCAGACCCTTACGGACACGGCAGTTTTGTCAGTGGAATCATCGCCGCCAGCACCAGCAATAGCGCGGGTGTGGCGGCTGTTTTTTTTGTTAGCTCAAAGATTAAGATCTTGCCCGTGAGAGTGTTGGGGCCGACCGGCACAGGCGCCACCGACGCCGTGGCCGCTGGATTGATCTGGGCGGTGAACCAGGGCGCGCGCGTGATCAACATGAGCTTGGGGACGGACACGGACGATCGGATCCTCGAAGAGGCGGTCGGGTACGCGCGTGGACAAGGAGCCTTTGTCGTCGCCGCGACTGGCAACGATGGCGCAAGCACTTCTTATCCCGCCGCCTTGGGCGGAGTGTTCGCGGTCAGCGCGCTGGGTCCAAGCGGCGCCCGCGCGTCGTACAGCAATTCTGGCAAAGTCGAGTTGGCGGCTTATGGAGGGGACGGACTTCAGGGCGCGTGTACCCTGGCGCCCGTGGGTTATGGTTCGGTGTTTTGGGGGCTTTGTGTCTCGGGCGCCCCAAATTCTTACGTGCCGTGGGAGGGCACGAGCTTCGCCGCCCCTCAGGTCGCGGCCGCGGCGGCCCTCTTGCTCTCACAGAACAGCGCGCGTAGCGCCGAGGACCTTTCGGTCATCCTAACGCAGAGCGCAGACCCCACCGTCTATGGGGCGGGTTGGAACACGAATGCTGGCTGGGGACAGTTGAATGTGTATCGCGCCTTGACCTATGGCCGGGGCAGCGCCGCCAGCGCCATGAAGGCCTACAATTGGCCCAATCCCTTTGACCCAATTTTGGATGGCCGCGCCAACATCACCGTGCTCATCGAAAAACCTTCCGAGCTTAAGATCCGCATCTTTGACAACGGGGGCTATCTGGTTTTTGAGAAGACGCTCGCGGATTCGCAGACCTACGCCGGCATGAATTTGATCTCGTGGGATGGCCGCAATGGCAGTGGCACCGAAGTTTCGAATGGGTCGTACCTGTGCGTGGTCGAAGCCGCGGGCAATCGCGCGACTTGTCGGATCGCGGTGTTAAGGCGCAATCCATGAGGCTCCGTACTCAAATCGCCTTGCTGTTGGCGTTGGGTGTCAGCTCACTGGCTTGGGCCGTTACGGATGGGGGCCAACCCGCGGCGTGGCGCAAGCTTGCCACCGGCGCGCGACCGGCCGGGATGGGCGGGGCGGGGGCGGCGCTGGGCGGGGACGCCTATGGTTATCTGCTTAATCCAGCTGTCTTAGCTAAACTAGAGAGCATGCACTTAGGCTCGCAGTTGGCCAATCTGCCACCTGACCGCGAGCTACAAAGTCTTTCACTGGCGCGCCCCCTCTCGGCCAAGCGCGATGGCCTTTATACGGGGCTGGGATTTCAACGGATGGGCTTGAGCCAGGCAATCGAAGGACGGGTGGGCAACACTCCCGCGCCCAGCAGCACGTTTACCGAGACGCAAAGCCAATGGTCGCTGGGCACCGCGCTTTGGTTTGTGCCAGGCGTGCTTGCGGGTGGCTTGGGCGGACATCTTTTGCAGCAACAACTTTCTGACGCGACCGCGTCGGGCTATGGCTTGGACTTTGGACTCTTGGCGAGCGCCTTGCCGGGATTGGACTTTGCGTTATCATTGCAAGACGTGATGGGCAATCTCGCGTGGAGCACGCAACGGCGCGAGATCATTCCCATCACCATCCGCATGGGTGTGGCCTGGGAGGCTCGTCCCAAAGAGCTATTGTTTGCCGCGGACTTGGACCGCAATCTTAACCAAGAGTTGCGCGCCCGTTTTGGTGGGGAGTGGTGGCCCATTGAATGGCTTGCTCTACGCGCCGGCTCCAACGACTGGAATTGGACCGCTGGCCTGGGCGCCCGTTGGCGGCAGGGTCGCATGGTCTGGGGCCTGGATTACGCCACGGGAGCAGACCCCGCGGGTGGCTTGGCGCATCGCGTCAGTTTAGATCTGCTGGCGGATTTCTTAAAACTTTGAGCCCCGTGGACAAGAGTCTTTTAGACAGCGCGCTGAGCTTGGTCGCCAAGACTAAAGCGTATGCCAAATCCGAATCCGCGCGTCATCCCGAGGCGTTGGTGCGGTCCGACGCGCCTTTGGGCCGCGCCGCGGCGCCCTTGGCCAAAGTGCCAGAAGCGTTGATCAAGGCGGCGCGACCAAGCATGGGTGTCGGGGCAGGCCCTGATCCTCAAGCGCCCTATGCGGATAATTTAGAAGCGTTCCAGGCCCAGATCTGTCAATGTCAACGCTGTCCTTTGGGAGCAACCAGAAAAAACTTTGTCTTTGGCGAAGGCGCCACAGACGCCCGCGTGGTCTTTGTTGGGGACGCCCCCGGTGAAAAAGAAGATAGCGCGGGTCGCCCCTTTGTTGGCCCGCCTGGCCAATTGCTAGATAAGATCATCAGTGCCATGGATCTTAAGCGTGCGCAGGTCTATCTGCTCAATGCGGTCAAATGCCGCCCGCCCCTGAATCGCGATCCAGCCCAAGCCGAGATCGCGGCTTGCGCCCCGTATTTGCAGCAGCAATTGGCCCTGATCAAGCCCCGCCTGATCGTCGCGCTCGGCGAGCAAGCCACGCGCTCACTGCTGGGTCCCGAGGCCAGCGTGGCCAACGCCCGCGGGCGTTTTAGCGATTACGAGGGCATTAAAGTGATGGCCACTTACCATCCCGCTGCGGTGCTGCGCGATGATAATCTCAAGCGCCCTGTTTGGGATGACATGAAGCTAGTCGTCGCGCAATTACGCGCGATGAAATGAATTCGGCATTTGCCGAGTAACTCAGGAGAAAAAATGACTAAAACAAGGATCGGGTCACTCTTAGCAATTGCCTGCATGTTCGTTTTATCGGCATCCGTGCTTCAAGCGGCCACCACGACAAAGAAGGTCGCCAAAAAAGCAAGCGCTGCTATGGGCGGTGTGCCTGACAATATCGTGTCCTTAGAAGTCGGCATCAATTTAAGCCCTTCGGTGACGCTGGTGCCTGGGCTTTCGTATGAACGCGCGTTGTCTGACGATAACAGTTTTGCGTTACACGGTTCCATGCAGTCGTATGGCGCCACCGGTTACACCACGACGGTTACCATTTTGGGTGGATCCTATCGCTGGTACTTGGGCGAGCATTCCAAGTTGAATGGCTTCTACGCTGGTCCTGCCGCTTACATGGTCATGTACAGCGCCAGTTTTGACTTTCTTGGCGTGAAACAAACCTATAGCGCGACAGGCTTTGGTTTGGGTGGTGAAGGCGGATATCAAATGCACCTAGGCAACGGTTTTGTCGTGGGCGGCGGCGCGCAAGTCTTGGTGCCACTCGGGATCACAGGCGCGGGGACCTATTTGGGCTTCTCGGGCAATGTCGGCTACGCGTTCTAAAACTTTTTCAACTTAAACGGAGGTCGTGGCATGCGCCAGCTACTCGTGCTCTTATTTTTGACGACACTGTCTGGCCGTGCCGTGGCCGAAGATACGCAACTGACCGGGCGTTGGGGATTGGGTTTTGACACCATCCCCGGCGCGTCGGTGCAGACCAATAATTTATTCACCGCACTCGCTGCGCCCAACGCCTTGTCTCTGCGTTACTGGGTCAACGAGCGCTTGGCCTGGGAAGGCTTGCTCGCCGCCGCCTTCAACAGTCAACCACCCACCAGCATCGGGGGGTCCACGCTTAATGCGGGCACCGATCAACGTTCGTGGGGCTTGGGCACGGGTATCAAGGTGAACGCCAAGCCTACGCCACGCTATATCTTGCCGCAGTTCATTGGCAAAGCGAGCATGGGTCAGTCCAGCCAGCAATCGCAGGCCACGGCGAGCACGCCTGCGACCACGGTGACCACATCCACTGTGACGCTTTTTGTCGGCGGGGGCTTTGAGGCCTTTATCCCCGTTTGGCCAGATCTAAGTGTCGAAGGGAGCGTGGGTTTGCAATTAAGCAGCACACAGACCAAGGTGGACGGTAGCACGCAGGCCGCGCAAACAGGCAGCAGCCTTGGTGTGGCGGGTTATGGCTTTAGCCCTATCAATGTGGCGGTGCATCTTTATTTCTAAGCTCCTATCGCCCCGGCCCGCGCTTGCGCTGGCCGGGGTTTTGTTTTTTTTAACCACGCCGGCGCTGGGCGGGGCGGATGATTTTGAGCATGGCGTGATCCGGGTGCGAGGGCGTCGTCGGCCACCCCAAGCCAGCGAGACCCGCTTGAGCGGGGCCGAGGCCATGCGCGTGGCGGGTGGCGCGGGCGATGTGGTGCGTGCCTTGGGCGCCTTGCCGGGCGCCACCGCCTCAAGCGACTACTTAGCTAACTTGATGGTGCGAGGCGGCGGCTTGGAGGATAACCTGGTCCTCTTGGATGGCTTTGTCGTGAGCGCGCCTTTTCATTTTGGCGGCATTGAGAGTATTTTTCACCCTGGTGCCATCGAGGGCGTTGATTTTTTACCAGGTGGATTTGACGCGCGTTACGGCGATACGCTCGGAGGGGTGCTTGAGCTACGCACGCGGCGTCCTGATGCTGGCATCGGTGGCCAAGCGGGCCTAAGCATGGTGCAAGCCTCGGTGCTGGGGCATGCCGTGGGTCAGGGCGAGCGTCCCTGGGGCGTGCAAGGATGGGCGCGGCGCGGTTGGTTTGATCTGGTTCTGGACCCCAACAGCAGCTTGACGGGTCTACCGCGCTATGGGGACTATGCCGCCCAAACACGTGGTCCGCTGGCGGGTGGCGATCTGGCCGTGCTGGTCTTTGGTTCGCAAGACAGTTTGCGCGTGGCGACCGCCAAAGCGGGTGCCACCGAAAGTCGTTGGGACAGCGAGGCCCATAGCCTTGGTCTTGCGTGGGAAAACCCAATTCCTTCGGGAACGCTCTTGGTCAAACTAAGCGCGTCCACATCCCGCCAAGTGATAAGTTTGGGGCAAGACTTAAGCCTGCGACGTGAGCCATACACGTGGCTCGCGTCGCTGGATGGCGATTGGGACTTGGGCGGCGGTGAGCATCGTGTTAGCGCGGGCACGCAATGGCAGCAGACCAACACTATTTTGCAGGGTCGCTTCAATCGTTTGCCCGTTGAATTTGGCAGCGGTCTAAATTTTAACGGATTGGCAATCACCGAAGTCGACGCCTTGGGCCGCAAGGGCGTGAGCTCAGCGTGGGTGACGGACGCGTGGCAGCTCTTGCCCGCCTGGTCTTTGGGGGTGGGTGGACGCTTGGACCGCGTGGATCTGACGAGCGAGTTTCACTTTTCGCCCCGGCTCTCGGTTGAATGGAAAGCTTGGCCGGACGGGACCTTGCGCGCCACCCAGGGCGACTATTTCCAGAGCCCACAGCCTTTAGAGACGGTGCCAGGCTGGACCGCGGGTATCGCTGGCAGCAGCTTGGCGCGGGCCTGGTCATTGGGTGCCGAGCAAAAGCTGGGGCCCTGGGGAAGTTTGAGGCTCGAAGGGTGGCGCCGAGACTTTGAGCGCTTGGTACCCTCGGTGCCGGTGCCGATCACGGGTACATCCACTGTCACGCTCAACGCCGCCGCGACGGGTGCCAGCGAGGGAATCGAAACGATGTGGCGTCTGCCTGACCAAGGCGTCTTTTTTGGCTGGGTCAGTTACGCCTGGACCAACACCTTGCGCGGATCACCGTGGGGCGGCTACCACGAAGCTGATTTCAGTCAGCCGCACGTGTTCAACACGGTGGGCAATCTTGCTTTGGGTAGCGGATGGGAACTTGGCGCACGGTGGCGACTGGCCAGCGGTATCCCTTACACACCGGTGATCTCACGCAGTTACGATAGCATCGCCGGACGCTGGAAACCTATTTTTGGCGGGGTCAATAGCGCTCGTCTCGACAGCTATCAACGCTTGGATCTGCGCCTGCAAAAAGAGTGGGCCCGCGCGCAAGTTTGGCGGCTCTATGTCGATATTTTTAATGTGAGCGACCAGCCCAACATCACAAGCGTCACGTACGAGGACGATTACAGCGATATCCGCCGTGTGCGGCAATTTCCGCGCTTTGCCTTTTTTGGTGCTGAGGTCCAATTTTGAGCTTTTGCCAGGTCCAGCTGCCCGTGCCGCTTTACACGGGCTTTGACTACAGTGTGCCGCCTGCCCTGCCCGTGCAGGTGGGGGCTCGCGTGCGTGTGCCTTTTGGCAAGCGCCGTCTGGTGGGCGTTGTCACGGCGCTCAAGTCCACCAGTGACGTCAAAGGCATGCGAGCCATCGAGGCGGTCCTTGATGCTGAACCGCTCTTGGACGCCAACGCTTTAGAGTTTACAAAGTGGATCGCCGATTATTATTTGTGCCCGTGGGGGCAAGTCCTGCCATTGATGCTGCCCGTGGACTGGCGCCCGCGCGCGCAGGCGATCTTGAGCGTCAACGACGCCAACGCGCTGCGCGTGTTCTGCCAAGGCCTGGGGCCACGGCAGGCTCGTTCACGCGCCTTGCTTGAGCGTTTGGCGGGTGAAGGTAGCTTAGATCTGGGCGAGGCCAAACAAGCGGGCCTGTCCGAGAGCGTCCTAAAACAAGCCTTGCAAGCTGAGCTTGTCCGCCGAGACACACGCCTGGCTAACGAAAGCGCGCCTCAGCCCTCCGCGCCGAGCAAGGCGCCGACCTTGACGCAGGCGCAGACGCAGGCCAGCGAGGCTATTGCCAAAGGGATCAGCGCTGGCAAGGGTGGAGCGTTTCTTTTGATGGGCGTGACGGGTAGCGGCAAGACCGAGGTGTATCTCGACGCCTTGCAACGCACCCTGGCCAAGGGTGGGGGCGCTATTGTGCTGGTACCCGAGATCGCTCTCACGCCGCAGACCTGGAGCCGCTTCGAAGGGCG
>JANLXT010000064.1:0-7468 GCA_031365225.1 candidate division FCPU426 bacterium | reverse complement strand
CATCTTAGACGCCGCTGATTTTTGTAAGGCTCAGCACAAGAATGGCAAAGTCTATTTGCCGTTGCTGGGCAAGTCGTTAGGCATGGTCTTTCATAAGCCGAGCGCGCGCACGCGATTGAGCTTTGAACTGGGCATCTGGCAGCTGGGCGGCACCAGCGTGCTGCTGCGCGACGAGGACATTGGCATCGGCAAACGCGAACCCGTCGAGGACGTGGCCCGGCTCTTCAGCCGTTATCTGGACGGCATGATGATACGGACCTTTGATCACGACCTGGTCGTGCGGCTCGCCGAAAACGCGTCGATCCCGGTCATCAATGGTCTGACCGACTTTGAGCATCCTTGCCAGATCTTGGCCGATCTGCAGACCTTACGCGAACAAGGCCGCGCATTGAAGGGAGCCAAAGTTGTCTTTGTGGGCGATGGCAACAACGTGGCCAACAGCTGGGCGTTTGCCGCCTCAAAGCTTGGTATGCATTTCACAGTTTGTAGCCCCAAAGGCTACGAGCTGATGCCGGCGGTCTTGGACGAAGCCCGTGGTTATGCCAGTGCCAGCGGGGCCAGCATCCAATTGGAGCCCGATCCGCAGGTCGCGGTCAAAGGTGCCCAGCTGGTGATCACCGACACTTGGACCAGCATGGGCCAAGAAGACGAGCGCGAAGAGCGGGTGGCGGCTTTTGGACGTTATCAAGTCAACGAAGCGCTGCTCAAGAAGGCTTCAGCCGATTGCTTAGTCATGCACTGCCTACCCGCCCACCGTGGGGAAGAGATCAGCGCCGAAGTCTTTGAACGCTTTCAAAAACTGATCTTTGACGAAGCCGAGAACCGCCTGCACGCGCAAAAAGGCTTGATGACTTTGCTGATGGGCAAAACGGGCGTTTGAAAACGCATTAAAGTCTGCGAGCAAATATTCTTGATAAGTATTGTGAGCGGCGGTTAGAATATTGCCTATCTCATGGCAGGAGCTTTTTGTGCCGAAAACGTATTTGTGTTTAAAATTCATCGATGCTAGCTTCAATTATTTACAATCTTTTCAATTTTCCAAGTCCTTTATTTTAAAAACACTCTTCCTCGTTAGCCTAGCGCTTGTCTCGTCTGCCCACGCTCTCGACTGGCCTTTTTTCAAGGCTGATGCTGCGCGTAGTGGGACTACGACTGACACCGTTCTTGGTCCTGGCCTCGAGCTTAAATGGATGGGTAAAGCGGGTGATGCCGGCATCGTCAGTTATTCGTCCCCGATTGTTGTGGGCGACCAAGCCTTTATCTCCCATAGCAATGGCCTAGTCACTGCGTTTGACCTTAGCCCCAATTTCGCGGTTCAAAGCGACAGCAGTGCTTTGCCCACGTTCTATGTACCCACCAAAAGCGCCGCGCAAGACTGGCAATTTAGAACCAATGGGTCGGTGTATTCCAGCCCAGCGTTTGCGGTGTCCAGTTTTGTGCGCCGAGTTTTTGTGGGGACGACGTCTGGCACGGTCTACGCGCTCAAAGCCAATACGGCCCTTCCCCAAGGCGAGCAGCTCTGGCGCGTAGATCTAGGCGGCGCTTTCTTCGCCTCGCCAATCGTTGGCGATGTGACGGGTGTGGGGCCGACAGTTTTTGTGGCCGCAGTCACTGGGGATGTCTATGCGCTCAACGCAATGGATGGCAGTCTGCGCTGGAAGATCGCTATGCCAGGTCAAGTGCTTGCCTCGCCGGTGTTTGACACGCCTAAGCAGCGGCTCTATCTCGTCGACATGCGGGGCAATATCAGGGCCGTTGAAGCGGGTAGTGGGGGCGGGGTATGGGGCCTTAGTTTACTGGATAGCTTTCACGCAAGCCCCGCATTGCAGGGGGATGTGCTCTATGTTGTTGGACGAAATGGCACTGTTCGAGCGGTCGATGCTAGCGCCCAAAATTATCCTGCCGCACGAATTGTCTTTAGCACCCTTACGCTACCCGCAGGGATAGCCTCTTCGCCAGCAGTCACTGTTTATTCAGGCAAGCCACGTCTGTTAGTTCTAACTCATGACGGCACACTTCGGGCCATTGACGCGAATGTTGGTGGCACAGGTTTGACTAGCGCTTGGACTTTAGCTCCTAAAGTTTTAGACGCTGGTGGAACCGCAAGCGTGAGCATCGCTGGTACGAGGTCCTATGTGGGCACGCAAGATGGTGCGCTGCGCATGATCGATGTCGCTGATGGGGTAGTGCGCTTTGAGCAAAAGTTGGCAGGTGGGGCCGAAATCGCGCCTGCGGTGGCGCAAAGCAGTTTGCTTGTGGCGAGCAACGATGGGGCATTGCGAACCTATGGCATGCCCATCAGTAGCATTCGAGTCACGGGCCAGAGCCCCGTGCAAGCAGGGCGCCCCAATATATTCACATTTGAAGCGATTGACGCAGCGGGCAATGTGGTTCCGACAGCCGCGGGGTCTGTAACGGTCACGTCGAGTATCGTGCCAGGTCAATCACAGCTACAGGTCGTGGTCCCGAGACCGCTCGATGCAGGCCGGGGGACTGTAACGCTCGCGCGTAGCCCTGGCAACTACCTGATCAAAGTCAGTGTGGTGGTGGCGGGCAAGACGTATACGGGTGCTTTGACGGTGCAATTTGTAAGCGTACTACCAACGCCCACGCCCATGCCTTCGCCCGTGTGCAACTTTGAGACTAATCAATCGGCAACATTCGTGCTGGGCCAGCCCGATATGACAAGCAGAGGCCATTACATTCTCGGCGATACCCACTTTAATGGTCCTGCGGACCTAACGGCGGATGGCCAAAACTTATTTGTGAGCGATTACGACAATGCTCGCATTATGATTTTCCCGCTACCGCTTTCTCAGAATGCGCAGCCCGCATCTTATGTAGTTGGAAAGGCTAATTTTCTGGACCCGGCAAGCTCATCAACAGTCTCGGCGAGCAACTTGAGGTTTGTTGAAGGAGCCTTTAGCGATGGCCAGCACCTTTACGCCTGCGACCCGTACGCCGACAGAGTGCTCATCTTTAATCTGCCCATTACCCAGAACGGGCCGAGCGCATCCCTGGTCTTGGGCCAAGCAGACTTTAGCAGCAGCGTGGGTGGACCCATGGCCGCCGATAACTTTGACAATCCCAACGGGATTTTTGGGGATGGCCACCAGCTTTTTGTAGCCGATACCCGGCATAACCGTGTGCTCGTTTTTAATCTGCCCATCACGCAAAACAAGCAGGCGGCCGACTATGTTATCGGCTCGCCAAGCTTTAGCAGCCCAGATATCGGTATCGGAGCGACGGCCAACAACCTTTATGCACCAGTTTCTGCCTACAGCGACGGGCAGCAGCTTTACATCTCTGACTCCGGGAACAATCGTGTGCTGATCTATAACCTACCTATCACGCAGAACGGACCCGCAGCCATTGGCGTGATTGGCCAGCCAGATTTCGTTTCTAATGTTACTTCGGTTTTTGCGAGCGCCACCAACATGGGCCGTCCCTGGCAGGTATCCGGTGACGGTGAGCATCTTTTTGTTACAGATTGGCAGCGCAGTCGCGTTTTGGCATATAAACTCCCAATCGTTGGTTACGGTCCCGCAGCGGACGTGGTCATCGGACAGGCAGATTTTGCGGGCTCTCAGGTGAATCAAGGCACGCTCACCACTGGCGCCAATACCCTTGGCACCCCGTATGGGGTCATGAGTGATGGCACCAATCTTTATGCTGGAGACTACAAACAACCGGGTCTTGCTCTATCCGTGCCTGCTCAGCCCAGCTCTGGCGAGCATGCTTATGGCCGCGCCTGCCACAGAAAATCTTGGCGTCATGATCGACACCGCGTCCTATCCTCCAAATGTGGGTGATACTGCGGACTATATCCTTAAGCTCTGTACTCGTGATGGGACGCGCTATGCAAATATGGGAGTCAAGGTGACGTTGCCCGAGGGGTTGAGTCTAGTCCAAGGTTCCATTAAGGCGCCGGTCCAATACGACCCCGACACCCGTACGTTGGAATGGAAAGAGGGGAGCTGGCGTCCCGAAGCCTGCAACGAATTGCACTTCCAGGCGGTGCTCGATACCCCGAAGCCTGGACGGATGATTGGTTTTGATGTCGAGGTGACTGGCAATGCGACAGCGGGCGGCGCCAAAGAGAAGATTCATAAGCACCTAGGGGCGATGGTTCGTCCTTGGAAGGCGAAGGGGGCGGCAAACGGGAGTGTCTCGGCGGCCCTGCGCCAAGACTTAAAGAGCCCGACTTCCACGCGCAATTGGTTGCCCCAAGGTTCTAAATTCTTGGTCGCTCCTAACCCTGCAAAGCGCGATGTGGTGATTGGGATTCGATTGGAGCAAAGCGCCAAAGTGTCAGTGTTCGTCTCCACGATCGCAGGTGAGACTCCCTATTCCATCGATCTGGGCACTTTGCCGGCAGGGGAGAGCGTGGTTCAAGCACTTTTGCCCAACCTTGCGTCTGGGATTTATCTGCTGTCCGCCCAATTTGAGGGCCCCTATGGCCCCAAGATCTTGGCGACTCAAAAAGTGGCGGTGTTGCGATGACCAGTCTGGCGGTTCAGGTGCCGCTTTCTTGGTCGAAGCAATTGGGCCTGGGTATTGTTGCGATAGCGCTTATCTTTGCGCTACTTTTTCCAACTAGGCACCGTGCTCTCACGGATAACGAGGGCATCTTCATCAGCATTAGCCAAGACTTGGATCGTGGTGCAATGCTCTATGTAGATGTTTGGGAGCACAAGCCGCCACTTTTCACACTGCATTACTGGCTCCTCCGCCAATTGAGTCAAGATTTAGAATTGGCGCGTTATATTTACGTTGCTGTAATTCACAGCATCATCGGGCTTATAATAGTGGGCCTAGCGAGGCAGCTTGGTTTTAGTTCCAAGGAAGCATGGTTCTCTTGCTTTTTCTATTCTGCTCTTAACGCAACGTCGACTCTCTACAACTGGATTCCGCAGTTGGACTTGTTGATGCTACCGCCGTTGTTGGCGTCTTTTTGGATTGCGCTTCAAAAAGAAAGGCGATTCGCACTGTATGCAGGCATATTTTGGGCCCTCGCATTTTTTACAAAACAGACCGCATTGTTCTATCTGCCATTGTTCGGAATATTTTTCTGGGGGGACCTTGTCACCGGTATTTCTATGTTTTTTTTTGGTGCCGACCTGGTTGCGGTTGGGGTGGCGAGCAAATTCTTGCTAGATGGTCGTATTAGAGATTTTTTCTATGCAGTTTCAGGTGCGGGCAAAGGATATGTCGATTTTGCTTGGAGCCAGTTTTTCAAAGACCAATTTTTCCGGGAACAAATTGCTATCTTTTTAGCAACACTTACCTTTCTTTTTGGTGGCGTCCTCTTTTTAGCCCTCTTAGGTATTTTTCGAGATACTTTCGGCAGGGAAAGATTGTTTGTAGGTAGTTGGCTTGCCTTCGCTTTCTTAGGCGTTTTGATCGGGGGGACATTCTTGCCATATTACTTTATGGCGCTTCTGCCACCTTTGGTTTTGGCGGCAACGCTTGGTTTGCGTAATTTTAAGTTTAAGAAGCCGATGAGCTGGCTCGTGATTGGTTGGACATTGTGCATCCCGATTCTGGCCTGCTATTACCGGACCACTGCTTTTGGTGTGTGGTCATTGCAGCCGCGAAGAATCGCGATAGAAGATGAGGTCAAACAGCTAGGCACGTTTCTGAAGCAACGGTCCCGGGGCGCGGAAAGTCTTTTGGCTTGGAGCAATCAGCCACAAATTTATGCGTATTCAGGAATGAGAATCAGCACGGTCAAAACACCTGCTGTAGATAGTATGGGTTTTTTCGAAAATGCCGATATGACGATGCAGAACGCGTTTAATGCGAATAGACCTGACTTCGTCTATTTAGAGGATTACCAGCGGACGACGTTACCTGTTCCCCGGTGGCTTCGTGAGGCGTTAAACACACAATACGTCCCCGTTGATCTCCGTGGCATATCGAATGGTGCCGTATACCAAATTAAGGCGTCTAAAACCCTAGGAGTATAACGCTGTGCGAATTCAAGTCTTTTTGACAACAATAATGCTCCTGCTGTCGCCAGTGCATGGACAAGCAGGGAGCCCCAATTCCACTCCTGCTATTTTCGTGGTGCCAACTTGGCAGGCGGGACAAGCTGCAGTTTATAACATGAAGATTTTTAAAAATGATCAAATGATCTTGGATGGCGACATTCGAATTGCGATAACAAAGATCCCCGAGACAGGGAAATATAGTCTCGAGAGTAATTATCTCGCGCTTAACCCCGAGTTGCGGCAGGGAACCTATATTGACGTTCCGCAATTTGACGCGAGAATGTTGCTGGCTTATTTATCTGGCTTGTATGGGGCAATTGGGGTGAGAGTGAAGAATATCGTCGATTCAGAGGGCGCTCTTCCTTATTCCTTGGACGTCACCGTACTTGATCAAAGTGAGATGAAAACTATTGACCAGATGCTACTCACGTGGAAGCGCATTGCTTTTATTGGATTGTCGACTCCTGCCAGAAGTTTCGATGGAGAAAAATTTGAATACGAGGTTAATGGTGTCAGAAAAATACAAATATGGAAAAGCGATACAGTGCCGGTAACTGGAATTGTTAGGATGGAGTCTCTTAATATCGGAGTGCCACCAAAACCCATAAAGGGTGTTGGGTCGAATGTAAAAGAAAAACTGTTGGTCGTCACTGAGCTGAAGGCATTCTCGCTTAACGGACAAACGACCTATTTTCCTGCAACGGCACCTGTAAAGCTGCGACCCATTAACATCCCATCGACGAGCAAACGATGAATAAGACTTTTGTAAAAGCTTATCTTATTTTTTCTGTGTTCATTTTTTTTGCTGTTTGTGGATTTTTTTCAATGTCGTCCAAGGCCGTTGCAGGTCATCTTTCTGGTCACGTCGATACGCCGACTCCGGACCCGGCTCCCGATGATCCACCTGAGACTCCAGCTGAAACTCCATCTTTTACCCCCACAGAGCCAGTCCCGACTCCCTGCGGCTCCTGCAAGTGTTGTGAAGGTGACCCTGTTTCTATGGATACGGGAACTTTATTTTTTGATGTAGAGGATTTCAGTCATGATCGCCCAGGTTTTCCGATAGCCTATCATCGGTACTACAGTTCGAAAGATGGCTGGACTAGTCAATATGACGCAAAGCTAGTCTATGGCACGGGCGATGACAAAGCTCATGTGGTTGCCTCGTTGCCGCGCCAGCAGATAGATTTCATTCGAGATGAAACGGGTGTTTATCAGGCGGTGGGGGCAAAACGATACAAACTCCGCCTCTATAGCCATCAAGATCTCGAAGACATGTATAACAGTGGTAATACTGAACCAGACATAGCCACGATTGTAGAGAGCATGACTGGTGGAACGTCTTTGTTGAGTTTTTATGATATTTTCTTGCTGGAAGATAATTTAGGAAAAAAGACTTATTTTGCCGCAATTAGCCCGGGGCCTCCCAATAAGGCATTCCCCGTGCTAGAAAAAGACCTAAATGGAAATACATT
>JANLXT010000015.1:0-4097 GCA_031365225.1 candidate division FCPU426 bacterium | reverse complement strand
CCCCGGCGCTCATGTCGGTGCCAATGTATTCAGTTGCCGACTTGCCGACGATGTAACGCGGTGTGCCGTTGACATCCAAGCTGCCGACTTCCAGTACGCGCCCCGGCGAGGCGAGGATATGCTTGTGGATACTGTCGAGCCAAGTCAAAATTTCTTTTGTCATGCGCTAATTTGTGTTATGCTGTGTTGACTATATTCAGTCATAAGGATGTGAACATGAGAACCGTAATTGAGCTATTCGCCGCCATTGTCATGCTTGCCGGGATCGCCGTCGGCTTATATGCCTTTAGTATCCCGTCACGCTTTGCACTAGATGCCGCCAACACCTTACAGGTGACACAGGTGTACAGTCAAGCGACCTTCTACGGTGTGCTTGCGGTGGCGCTGTTTGCCCTTGCAGGCGTGTTGATGTTATCGCTGCGCCCACAAGGAAACAACTAAACTACATAATGATTTCGTTGACCGATGCCAAGTCGTAATCGGCTGCGTCGCTGTACCGGGCATGAGCACCGATAGCAATTAAGCCAATTAGGCTGGTTGCTGTACCAACCGTCAATGTTGCCTGAATGTAGCGGAAGCCTTGGGCTGCCACTTCCTCAGCCGTCACGCGAATAATGGCCTGAAAATTGTCATGCGATGCTTTCACAAGCTGGGTGATGGATTTGCCGGTCAGGTTGGCGGGTGAACCCATGTTCGAGGCCGCGCTGCCCTTAACCAAGCAATCAACCGTGGCGCTTGCGCCCAACACGCCCGTCAGCGGAATAAACAATACTTCCCGCCAATAACGCATGTCGATGATGTCGCAGGTTACTGCACCCGCTGCCTGAGAAATCGGGTCAATCGTTGCGATAACGCCAACAAGTTCGGCAAGGTTGCCCCGCGCTGTATTTGCCATTTTGAATCACCTTTCACTGTCCTAAGTTTAGGACGTATATAACTGGTGCGCTAAAAAGTGAAGGGGAGGCTGTTACACCTCCCCACCGAGTTAGTTGTTGAAGGAAACGAACGGGGAATTCGTGAAACTGCCCTGTGGGTTAGCGTCAGTTACAGCGGCTTTCATCCATGGCTGACCATCAAGGCGACGGTCGAAGCGCCACACGACGTTGCCGTTGCCAAAGTCTGCGTGTTCGCTGTAAGCAACGGTCATCGCGCCCTTGACGAACAGCAGGTAAGCACCGAGGTCGGCATAGATGACATGTCCGGCGTTATCCGCTTTTGGCAGATGTTCGCTGAAAATGATGTTACTGCCGAGCAAAGGCATACCGCCCATGCCCGCCGAGACATTGGCGATCCATACCGCGCCGCCTGTCCCTACTTCGAAGCGAACAATGTCGGGAATGGTGGACTTGTGCATCAACCAGAACACCTTGTCACTGGTTGCCATATGACGCGATTGCATGGTTGCCGCATCAATATAGGCGAAAGTGTTCGTACTGGCTGCCGCCTGCGTAATCAGGCAGGGCGCATTCAGGATGCCCAGAGGTGTACCGGCACCCGTACCACGCAGCACGTAGTATTCGGTTTTCGCGCCGATGGCAATACCTGCCAACCGGGTGAGCAATGCTTCCATCGAGATCGGGCTGTCCGACATCAGTTCGTTGGACAGCGTGGTCTTGAAACCGACCTTGTTGATGTCCCATTCAATCAGTTCGAAGTTCGGGTCACTCGCTGAGTACGCGCCGCCCTCCATGATTGCCGATGGGTTAATGCCGCCCGCCAGCGCCGTTTGTCCTACGCCCGCTGTGGTCGTAAAGAACATGTCCAGCGCCGGGATTTTTCCGCGTGGCGATGTAACCGGAACCGGCTCAAGCTGCGCCACAATCTGCGAATTCGACGCGGCGACTTGCAACAAGCGCGGCTCGAAGGCTTCAGGGACGGTGTAGCCGCCGGATGCGCCGGTGTCTTCACTCAGCGCCTTGACTTCGTAGACTTCCTCAAGGCGCTTGACATCACCGCGTCGAATAGCAACCAGATAGTCGCCAAACGACTTGATGTTCTTGTCAGCAGTGCCGCCGTCGGCAGTCACATAGCCGGGGTTCTTGCTGATGGGCAAGTTCTCAAGGGCTTTCAGTGCCTGCTCAAGACGCGCACCCTGCGCGTTGAATTTTGCCTCCCACTCATCCTGAACCGGAGGCGTTTGAACGTCTGCCATAGTTTCTCTCTCCGTGATTTGAATATTGGACGTTGATTTAACGACAACATCACCCTGTTCATCGGTCGTCACCGCTGTTACCACCGCTCTCGCGGTCTCCGGTAACTTGGCCTCCGGCTCAGACTGTGGGGCTTCGGGGGTGTTGGGGGTTAACGATTTGACCGCTTCCTCTAGGTTGATTTGAGGAAGGGATTTAAGCATCACCACACCATTGCGGAATTCCGCAGGCATGGGGGTTAAGCTGGCTTCTTTGATAGGCCAGTGAGTAATGTGCATGGATTTCCCGACGGGTTCACGGCGTACTAAGTGCTGCGCCGGGCCACTTGACCAGCCCAGTTTCCCCTCCTCCGCCATCTTGTAAACATATGCCTCATAGGCATCTCGACGATCCAGTTGGGCTTCGAGCCAGAGTCCCGCGTCTTTGTATTCAACGGCTCCGCGTCCGATTTTGCGATTCTTCAGCGTGGCATCTAGTCCGTGGTCGTAGTAGACGGATAGGCGTTCGCCATTTTCAATATCGAGGTCGCTTTTTGCGTCAAAAAAATCGCGCACAAGATCGGGGTCTTTGTGTTCTGAATACTGAACCAGAAATCCCCCTACTTTGCCTTCGCCAAGGGCTTTCACTTCACTGCCAAAAAAAATGACATTTCCCAGAGGCGGTTCCAGTCGCTTTGTTTCGGCATCCGGGTAGTTCGCTGCTACCCATTCTTTTTCGACCGCTTCCCACTCGACAACCGGGGCGAATTGAATGCCCTCCGCCGACAGCGTATAGGTCACACCATAATATTCACCACCGTCTTTCGCGCATACCAACGAGTCGGCGTAGACATCCAGTAACCAATAAGGATTACTGACGGGTAAAACTTCCCCATTGAGTGCGACGGTCACAGGAAGAATTTGCTTGCAGTAGTCATAGAACCCATGCCGAACCCGCCCTGCCAGTTCTTCAAGGGACAGTGCTTTCGTGTTGTTAACAATCATTTAAACCTCCAAAAAGAAACATTCCGCAATAGCAGGCACTTATGCCGACTTACCACGTTTACGCGGACTCTTCGGCGTTTCGGCTTCATCCGTTTGGGCAAATAACGCAGGGTCAACGCCGAAAGCGCTGGCAATTGCCTCGATCTTATTGTTATCGACGATGGCTTGAACACTCACGTCGCCAAATAAAGCTGCCAATTGACCGGCGAGATGTGCTGGGCGCTCGTTTTCAGGCAGAAGCAACCCGTAGTCGTAGCCCATAAAGTGCTCAACCGTATTCACGCCGTCAGTAACGGTCGCGAAGTAACCGCTGTACGTGCCTTCCTTACGAAGGTCTAAGCATGTCCATTCATTGCCTTTGCACACCCCATCAACAAGGGCGGCGATGTGATCCGGCACAAATCGGTACTTCGTCATCTATATATCCTTCTGCACATAAAAAGTTATGGTCTTGATTGATTTCTCAGACTGTTCAGCCATAATCGTCTTGTCGGTCTTGTAGCCGGTTTTCTTGTGGTACTGGGTTTGCTTTTCGGCGCTGCGCACCAGCCGGGCATAACTGGCAGCCGTCCCGATGATTTGCTGTAAGCCGTTGTTGCGGGCTTCTGTCGTCCAGCTTTGCCCCAGCTTCTCGGAGTTCTTGTTTTGACCGCGTATATACGGCACTTCGATCTCGCCACTTGCCAGCTTCGCAAAGAAGCCGCGCCGCTGTTTTGCCGTCCAATACGGCGCTTGGGGTCGGCGGGATACTTTGGGGTAGGTGGCAAACTCGGCCTTGATGTCGAGTGCCGCCGCTGCCAATCCCAACTTGAAGCCATGCAGGTTCATAGTGCGGGTCAACGCAATTTTCAAACCGCCGTCGTTTACTGTGAATTGCATAGGTGTCACCAGACAAACAAAAAGCCGCGTTTTAAGCGGCTTCTGAGGGTTTCAGGTACTAACTAGCGTGGCTTAGTTTTTAAGC
>JANLXT010000003.1:0-2094 GCA_031365225.1 candidate division FCPU426 bacterium | reverse complement strand
TTGGTGGGTAGCATCGCGGCTCTCTATGTCGTGGGTGGTAACATCAGCCTGGCCAGCATTGTGGCCTTTGTGACTCTTTGTGGCATCGCCAGTCGCAATGGCATCCTGATGATCAGCCACTACTTGCACCTGATGGAACATGAGGGCGAGAAGTTTGGCGAGGCCATGATCATCCGGGGAAGTTTAGAGCGGCTGGGTCCCGTGCTGATGACCGCGTTGACGGCCCTGCTGGCCCTGACGCCCTTCTTGCTTGAGCCACACGCCCCAGGCAGAGAGATCCTCTATCCGGTGGCGGTGGTCATCGTTGGCGGACTGGTCTCTTCTACCTTGCTTGACCTTTTCGTCACACCAGTTCTGTTCTCACTCACCGGTCGCCGCATGCTCATGGGCGGTCATTTCAAGAAAAAAAGGAGTTAACCATGCTCAAGCGCGCGCTGTTCTATTTATCCCTGCTCATCCCTGCGGCGGGGGCCCTTGCTCACGAAGGGCACATCGAAAAAGGGGCCTTTGACCCTCCCCATGGCGGGGCTTTCGCCAAGCTGGCTGGGCATTACGTCGAGGTCTGGGTCGAAGGGGGCAAGCTGGGCTTTTGTCTTTTGGAAGAGAGCGGCGTACCGTCGACGGACATGCATAGCCCCAAAGACATCGTGTTGAAACTTAGCCCCAAGGGCGGCAAGGCCTCTACGCTCAAGGCTGCGGCTGTGGAGCAAGGTTGCACGAGCTGGGATTATGCCACCACGGCCAAGCGCATCAAGGTGCAGCTCACGGCCAAGGTGGGCAGCAAGATGGTCAAGGCGACACTGCATGTCGTGCCTAGGGCGATCAAGGATGGAAAGAAGGTCGAAGATGATCCCAAGCGTTAGAGCTCTTGGGCTGGCCTTGGTGTGCTCGGTCACCGCCCTGCCCGCTGCAGATCTGAGCTGGAATAGTTTAGAAGCCCTCGCGGCGGGAGCGCCCCTGGCCCAAGCGAAGGCCTTAGAAGCTGAGGCCGCTCAGCGCAGGACGGGCCTGTTAGGGCGCACGCTGCAGCCACAGCTGAGCGCGGGTGCCTTTGGTCAGTCGGTCAGCACTGGGCAGGCCAGCGCCACTTGGCCAGAGCTACGCGTCGGCCTGGGCTGGAACCTTTGGAACGGAGGACGGGATCGCGCTGCCAGCAAGTCGGCCGATGCCCACGCCATGGTTGCAACCCACGAAGCCGCTCTGGCCAAGGCTGGCGCCTTGCGTTCGTTGCGCAGAGCTTATCTGGGTGTGTTGCTGAGCTCAGCCAAGCTCAAAGCGCTTGCAGAAGCTCAGTCCCAGACTAGAGAGAATCAGGCCAAGGCAGAGAAGAAGGCGCTGGCCGGCTTGACCAGTCGGACGGACGTCCGTGAGTTTGAACTGCGCGCGCTGACCTTAGAGCGGGAGTGGGCATTGCTGGAGGACGCCTTGGATACTGAGAAAAGCGCGTTGGCTGTGCTGGGGGGCATTGCTGTGGTGAATGAGATCCAACCTCTGGAGGGTTGGCCTGCCGCGGGGTTGACGTCTGAGGGCCAGGGCCTGGAGCAAAAGCTTCAAGAAGCTAGGGTCGAAGCAGCGCTCTTGCAAGCAGACGCGCAAGGGTGCTGGCCCTGGCCATCGCTTGGCTTAGAGCTGGGGCTGCTTCAAGGAGGGATCCAGGGAGGGCTGCAGCAGAGTGAAGCGCACGCGCTTGCAGGCCTGAGCGTTTCACTTTGGGACCGGGGCATGGGCGCGACTGAGCGGCAAAGCCTGCTGAAAGAAGCCGAAGCATTGCAGGTCTTGGCCCGCGCCGCTGTCACATTACAAAAGTCTGCCCAGGCTCAAGCCCGGCGTCGCTTGGATCGTTGGACGGTTCTGCGCAAGTCCTTAGAAGATCGGGCCGAGCTAGCTCTGCAGCGACGGCAAGGCTTCAGCAAATAATATTCAAGTGGGGTGGGTGTTCGCCGTTATTTAGAAGACGCGACTCAGTCAGTTCAAGAGGCTAGCGACGACCTGCAAGCAGGCAGACTGACCGCCTGGGAAGCTTGGAGCGAGATGCAGTGGTTGGGTGCGGGAGAATGAAGCCCCTCGTCCCGCCTTTACAGAAGTGGACACTAA
>JANLXT010000342.1:0-7258 GCA_031365225.1 candidate division FCPU426 bacterium | reverse complement strand
CCATGTCGACACCGCTACGCAGTCCCAGCGAGGCCGCTTCGCGTTTATCCGCCGCCACGCCATGCGTGATCAGCTCACTGACCGAGGCCCAATCACTGACCACCAAGCCAGTAAAACCCCATTGATCTTTAACCAAGCCTCGCAGGCCTTTGGGATCGGCGGCCAAGGGCACGCCATTGAGCGCGTTGAACGAGCTCATCATGGTCCCCACGCCCGCGTCGATTGCCGCTTGAAACGGTGGGTAGTAGGTCTCCCACAAACGCGGCAAGGCGATCTCGGTCGTGTTGTAATCGCGGCCCGCTTCGGCGGCGCCATAGCCAACAAAATGCTTAACGCAGGCAACGAGCAGACGATCCTTTTGAAAACCCCTCACGCGCGCGGCGGCAAAAGCCGAGCCCAGCGTGGGATCCTCGCCTGAGCCTTCCATCACCCGGCCCCAGCGTGGGTCACGCGCGATATCGACCATGGGCGCGAAGGTCCAGCGGACACCATCCGCGGCTGCCTCGACCGCAGCCACCGCAGCGCTACGCTCGGCAAGGTCTGGATCCCAACTGCAAGCTTCGGCCAACGGGATAGGAAACTCGGTACGGTAGCCATGGATCACGTCCAAACCAAAGATCAAGGGGATCTTGGCTTTGGACTTCAACGCTTCAGCTTGCAGGGCGTTGACTTTATCCGGCCCGACCACATTCAAGAATGACGAACCCACACCCTTGGCCGCGGCTTTGACCCAATCCTTGTTCTCGTAGCCATACTGCGTCAACTGACCCAACTTTTGCTCTAAGCTGAGGGAGGCGAGTAGTTTTTCTACCCGCTGCTCTTCCACCGAACTTAGCGCAAAAGACTGGGCCTGCGCTTGACTCACAACAGCAAAAAAACTGGTCAGGGCAAATGCCCCAACCAGTTTGGTGATAGCCTTAGACAACAACGACATGTTACGCATGCGCTCTCTCCTAGGTATTAAAAAAGTTATTTGGGCCACTGGGCTTTAGGGACGTTTTTATAAACATCTTCTTTCTTTTGAAATCCGTCTTTGATGATGGTTGCCATCATGTTGTCTTTGTCCACGACCATCGGCGCCAGCAAGACACTGGGGACATCTTTTTTGCCGTTGTGAACCATCTGGGTCTTTTCAGACAAGGGTTCTTTTTTGGCCATCTGCACAGCTAACTCAGCTGCCTTGTAAGCTTCCATGGTCAAGGACTTGTAGATGGTCATCGACTGCGTGCCTTCGACAATACGTTGGCAGGCCGCCAGGTCCGCGTCCTGACCACTGACGGGGACTTTGCCAGCCAGCTTTTGTTCGGACAAGGCTTGGATCGCGCCACCCGCCATGCCGTCGTTGGACGAGATCACGGCGTCGATCTTGTTCTTGGTCTGGGTCAAGGCGTTTTCCATGATCTTAAGCGCCTCGGCGGGCTGCCAATCTTTGGCCCATTGATCCGCGACCAGCTTGATGGCCTTGCTGTCTAAGTAGGGTTTGAGGACTTTCATCTGACCATTGCGCAAGAGCGTGGCGTTGAAATCGGTCGGCGCGCCCTCAATCAAGACATAATTTCCCTTGGGTACGAGCTTGACGATGTATTCCGCCTGCATCTCGCCAACACGCACGGCATCAATTGAGACATAAAGGTCCAGATCACTGTCGCTGATCAAGCGATCATAGGCGATGACAGGCACGTTGACTTTGTGGGCCGCCTCGACAATATTCGCCGCGCTCTTGCCATTATGCGGAATCACCACCAGCACGTGCACACCTTGGGTCAAGAGATTCTCGGCCTGCGAGACTTGCAAGGCATCGTTGCTGTTGGCGACCTGCACCAGCACTTCGGCGCCCAGCTCATTGGCGCGAGCGACAAAAGCGTCGCGATCATGCTGCCAACGCTCGGTCTGCAGGGTATCCATCGACAAACCTATCTTGATGCCGCTGCTGGCTTTTTTGCCGCAACCAAACGACACGCCTAAGCACAGGATCAGGACGAACAATCGACGCAATGACATGGTCTTCCTCCGGTGAGATAAAAAACTAAAGTGTTTGATTCGAACCGAGCTTTACCAAGGGTTGCGCTTGGGCGTGGCTTTCTCGACCCGCACCTCTAGGTCTTTGATCCACTGAGCGCTTTCGCCCATCTTGACCTTGTCGATGCTGGCCGCGGCATAAACCAGCTTGCGCAAGCCGGGCAAAACGGTCAGGTTCAATTCGGCTCTTGGCTCATCGGCGTGCAGGATCATTTTTTCGGCGGTCTTGACCCAGGCTTCGGTGGCGGGCTTGCCCGAGCGCACATATTGCAGCGCCTCGGCCCCAATTTGCGCCAACGCGCTCAAGTCCATGGATAGCGACGTGATCTCAATCAAACGCTCGCTTTTTTCAATCGCCGGAGCCAACTCTTTATGGTTGGCGCTCCACCGCTTGAGCAACGCTTCGAGGTCGGTGGTCGGAGGATACATGGGCGCATCGACCAACAAAGCGTCGATCTCGGCGTTGAAACGACGTGGCTCGGGTCCGTCCGGCTCGACGGCGTCCACCAAGCGGTTCAAGGGCGTGCTCTGCAAATAAACTCTTGAGCCATGGCGCTTGTAGCGTTGCAGGGGAGACGTCGCGTCCGCGACTAGTCGCAGAGCTTCAATCTTGTCGCCCGCCAGATCCTTCAGCAAGGCTTCACGATGCGATCGATGCTTTAGGCCCAGCTCTTGCAGGTTCTCGGTGACGGCTTCCAGACGGCGATACAGATCAGGCAGGTCCTTGGTGTCGGCTGACGACCACAGGCGCTCGGCCACAGCCATGGCGCGGGGCCAGATCCGTGAATCGACGTTATCCTGATCCACCAACTCGGACCACATGCAAGCTTCCCCGCCGATGACGTGGGACTGCTGTTCAGCGGTCAAGTTTGCGTCCGCCGGAATGGGATCCTGCAGGTAATGCGACGCGATGGGCAAGCTCAGATCAAGGTAATAGCCATTGGAAAGAATGGTGTCGTAGCCACGCTTGGTGGCGTCACGTAGGTACGCCACGTCACGCCACGCGTGCACGACGGTGCCCGCGGGCAGCTCAATGGATGGGTGCAGGATCTCGTCCCAGCCCACCATGCGCTTGCCATACTTGGTCAGGATCTTTGACACGCGATCGCTGAACGACGCTTGCAGGTCCTCGTTGGACTTGTAGCCTTTTTTGGCCATGAACGCTTGGATACGCGAATTCACATTCCATTGCTTGCCATTGTTCTCATCGCCACCAATGTGCATGTAGGCGTCAGGAAACAAGGTCGTGACTTCTTTGAAAAATCCGTCTAAGAACGTAAAGACTTCTTCGCGGGTTGGGTCCATCGCGGGATCAAAGACACCAAACTTGCGCTCAATCGCATAGGGGCCAGGCGCGCTGCCCAGTTCGGGATAACCCACCATCCAGGCTGTGGTATGCCCTGGCATGTCAAATTCTGCCACAACGCGCACACCACGCTCACGCGCGTATGCCACCACGTCCTTGATCTGTTCGTGGGTGTAAAAGTTGCCATCGGAGCCCATGCCGTGCAGCTTGGGGTAGGTCTTGACTTCGATCCTAAAGCCTTGATCTTCGGACAAATGCCAATGCAAGACATTCATCTTGGCGGCGGCCAGACCATCGATGTTGCGCTTGATGGTTTCGACGGGCATCCAATGCCGGGAGACATCCATCAAGAGGCCGCGCCAGCGAAAACGGGGCGTGTCTTGAATGGTCACCGCTGGTAAAACCTTGGCTTTGGACTGAGTCTCGACGAGTTGCAAGAGCGTCTCTAAGCCATGCAAGATGCCCAAGGCGTTGTCCGCGCTAAGCCGCGCTTGCGTGGGGCTGATGTCCAAAGTGTAGGACTCATCTTCGCTATAGGCTTGCACGGGAAGACCAACTTTCTTGGTCTCAATCAACAAGGTCGCCTTGGCGCTATCCACACCGGGGGCCGTCGACAAACGAGCGCCCAGACGTTTTTCAAGGCGGGCCAAAAAGCGCCGAACGCCGCCATCCACGCGGCTATCTTTGACGCCGATCTGTGCGACCACAAAGTTGCTGCTAAGCGCGAGCGCGCCCTGTTTCCATTCAACCTGGCTAGGCACGGGCAAGAGTGAATTGACGTGGGTGATGGGCGCCGCTGACAAAGTCTGGGTAAAGAAGACCAGCGTGATGGCAAGCGCACGCCGCACATTGAGAATTTGGATCACTGGAACCCCCTAGGATTGAACAAAAAAATGAATGGCAATCAGTGTCATCTATCCAAGGGGCAGGGTCAACAGGCACGCAAAAAGTGTTTCATAATGCGAAAATAAAGGATTAGCCTTTGGAACGAGATTTTCGAGCTCGATTTTTCTTTTCAGGCAAAACCTTAGCAATTTTTTCTAAGACAGCAATTGAAGCCGCTTCGCCCTCGCGCTCTAAGGCTTCACGTCGGGACACTGCAAAGATCTCATATTCCGCCAATGCTTTAACCTCGGCTTGCTCTTTGCTGATTAGACCCGCATTCGGTAACACATTGCGATCGTTAAATCGCAGAAATTCGCCTAACTTGATCTCCCAGTCCTTTAAAAAAACTTGCTTCTGTCGCAAAGCCTTATCTTCAGCAAAATCCAGCCACATACTAACAACACGGTTCAACTCCTGAATCTCGCCTTCTCTCAAATAATTTTTGGCGATGGTCACGTCGGGTTTCAGCACGCGTCCACCCTGCCAGTTGCTCAAGCCCATATTCGGCAAGCCCTTGTTCGCGCGCTCAGCGATCAACTCCGAGGCAGTCTTACCCGTGACTGCAAAATGGAGCTTGTTCTGGATAATAGCGAAGAACTTGATACAATGCTCATCCTTGGGCGCATAATCTGCGGCGAGAGCAAAAATCTCACGCACCCGAAGATACAGCCTTTTCTCGCTGGCGCGGATGTCTCGAATACGCTCAAGCAGTTCTCCAAAAGGATCGCCCAAACTCGAACCAGGGTCAGGCGGGTTTTTAAGCCGCTCGTCATCGAGAGCGAATCCTTTGACGGTATATTCAGTCAAAATCTGGGTCGCCCATTGTCTAAATTGCGTGCCTCGATTAGAGCGAATGCGGTAACCCACCGCCAAGATTGCTTCCATGCTGAAATGCTTAAGGCCTCGCTGTACACTCCGACCACCCTCGGCTTGAACTTGTAAGTATTCCTTACAAGTTGCCTCTTCAGCCAATTCGCCTTCCCGGTAAATGCTTTTCAAATGCTGGATGATATTCTGTGGCGTGGTCTGAAACAATTCTGCCATCTGCGCTTGGGTAAGCCAAACCGTCAAACCGTCCAACCGAACTCGTAAACGAAAATCGCCCTGTTCACCTTGATAAAAGATGAAGCCCGATTCAAGTTTGGTGACAGCTTTTTTTTTCATTTTCCAATCCCTTTTTCTTGGCCGAAACACCGTTAAAAAATTCTAAGCAGACGAACAATCAAGCTCGCTGAACTAATTTTTTGATCAATGCCATCCCCATTGCCTGCGCCAGAGCCTCACTCTCAAAGGCGCCTGGCTGCCGGGGTTGGCGAAGCACTTCGGCAGCGAACGCCTCAAACATCCATCGATAGCGGGGGTCTTGGCGTGGACGCAGATCGCGGGGAGCTTTTCCATCCACTCGCAAGCTCAGCGTCTGGCCCCCGCCACGGGCGAACGGCGCGCTGAGACGCAAGCTTCCCTTTTCGCCGACGACGACCAAACCCTCGTGATAGCTGGTCTCGAAACTAAAGCTGAGAGTCGCCAGCGCGCCTTTAGAGAAAGCCAAGCTCACGGCACCCGCGCGTTCGGCCTGCTTGCCGTGCGCGCCGCTCAAGAAACCTTGGGCGCTGGTGGGTTCTTGTCCCAACGCCAAGCGCGCAGCATTGAGGCAATAGCAACCGATGTCATTCAGGGCCCCGCCACCCAACCGTTTAAAGTTGCGGTAGTTGCGCGCGTCGCGTCGGGTATCTAGCAAAAAACCAAAGCTGGCATGCGCCGTGCGCAAACGCCCCAATTTTTTGACTTGTTGTTGAAGCAAGCGAGCCGCGTCCGAAAAGCGCCACATAAACGCCTCAAGCACCCGAACCTTGGACCGCTTGGCGACTAACAATATTTTTTTGACATCGCGTAAAGTCGGCGCCAAGGTCTTTTCGCACAAAACGTGCTTACCTGCCTTGGCCGCGGCAACAGCCCAGCGGGTGTGCAACGCTTCGGGCAAAGCGATGTAAACAGCGTCGATGTCGTTACAGCGCAACAAGGCGGCGTAGCTGGGCTCAACCCTGGCTTTGAGGCGCGCCGCCAAGCTAAGCGCAGTCCTGGGATCGCGGGCGGCAAGAGCGACGATGCGTATCTTTTTCGAGCGTGCCACTTCGGGCAGCACTTTCGCGGCGATGTTGCCGCAGCCCAGCACGCCCACGCGTAATGGCTTAGACGCCACGTCGTCTCCGTGGCGCTTTAGCGAGCAGGACAAAGATAAACGTCAACGCCACCACGGCGCTAAAGATGGCGGCAGGGACGATCCAAGCGCCATACGATTCAAAATTTCTGCCGATAGCCCACGGCAGGCTGATCGATCCAAGGCTCAAGCCCACAAAAAATAAGCTGGTGACTTTGCCTGGCAAGGGCATGCGCTCTTGGGCCAGATTGAGCGCCGTGGGAAACATCGACGCCATGGCCAAACCAGTGATCGCCGTGCCAATCCAAAGCGCCGCGCGTGAGTCAGCAAAGATCATTGGCAACGACAGACCAATCAAACAAAGCACCAGATCCACGCCGATCAAGGTCACGGACTTGAACTTGGCCGCCAAGGGAATCGACGCGAGCCGCCCCAACGTCAAAGTGCCCCAAAAGAGCGACGTCAAATAAGCGGCGTGGGGAGCGTCTTCAAGCTTGGTGGCCAACGCGTAGCTATAGATCCAATTGCCAAAGCCAGCTTCGGCGGCCGAATAGAACATCGCAAAAAGAACAAAAAGCCCCACCAAACCCCAACGCACCTTGGCCGCTTTGGCCGCGGCGTGGGCCGCGTCATGGGGCGGGCTAGGAAGCATTGCCAAGAACGGCGCCATGCCACCAATGATCAGCGCCAAGGTCCAGTAGGTCCACGCGATGCCACCAGTCCAGCTCAAGGCCTGCGCGACGATCAAAGGCGCGGCAAAAGCGCCCACCCCAAAAGCAAAATGCAGGCCATTGAGATAGGGCGCCGCCTTGTCGCGGTAAACCCACACCAACAGGGTGTTGCCGCCCACATCAAGGTTGGCGTCGAAGATGCCCATCACCAGCATCAGC
>JANLXT010000323.1:0-1963 GCA_031365225.1 candidate division FCPU426 bacterium | reverse complement strand
AAGCCGCGGCCACTCCGCGCGTCGAAGGCTCCAGCGCCGACGCGCTTTCACGGACACGTCAAGATGAGCGCCGTGATCGCGTTTCTCGCGGTGGATCGTCACGCTACGGCTCAAGCTCACGTGGTGACCGTTCTTCTTCGGGTTCGCGTTCTGGCTCGAGTTATGGTTCGGATCGCTCATCGAGCTCGCGTTCTAGCTCGAGTTATGGCTCGGATCGTTCTTCGCGTCCAGAGCGTACTTCAAGCCCGCGTCCAGAGTGGTCTTCGAACCCGCGTCCCGAGCGTTCTTCAAGCCCGCGCCCTGAGCGTTCTTCAAGTTCACGTTCAGATTGGTCCTCGAAGCCGCGGACCGATCGCCCATCGAGCCCCCGGCCCGAGCGCAGCTCAAGTTCGTGGCCTGATCGCGCATCCAGCCCACGTCCCGAGCGGTCTTCGTCTAGCTCAGGCCAGGGCTGGCCCGATCGTGGATCCAAGTCACCCACCAGGTCGTCGTCCAGCTCGGACCGTAGCTTCAAGCCCGATCGTTCGTCCAGCTTCGGTGGAGACCGTCCCTCCAGGCCTTCTAGCCGCCCGTCGTCGGGTTCTTCGGCCAGATCGTCATCGAGCTCGGATCGTAGTTTTCGTCCAGAACGCACAGTGAGCACTTGGCGTAGCGATGCGGGTTCCAGCTCTTCGGCGCCACGTGGCGATCGTAGCAGCAGCAGCGCAAGGCCCTCAAGCTCAAGGCCCGCAAGTTCGCGCCCCTCAAGTGCACGCCCCTCAAGTGCGCGTCCCTCAAGTGCGGGCGATCGTCCCCGTGGCAAAAGTGGCCCGCCTCGCGAGAGCCGTGGTCGCTAGTTTTGAGTCAAATCAAACAAAAAAGGCCACCCGCAGGGGTGGCCTTTTTTGCGCTGTTAAATAAAGATATTTAATGACAGAGCTCAGACGGCAAGGAAAAACCGCTCGAGGCACGCAGGGATCCTAGCAGAAAAATCTAGCACCTAAAGCACGCAACCCTATACAATACTATTCCTTTCGAAGCACTTTCGATTTTCGATAAACCTTTCGGTGGCGGCCTAGAAATCCGAAAGCCTTTTACATAGCGGAGTTTGCATGTCCAACGACATTTCTTTAGCCCAACGTTTACGCGAGATCGCCTACAACTTGTATTGGGTCTGGCAACCCGAGATTCAGGATTTGTTTCGTTTGATCGACCCCTTGCTTTGGCAAGAGACCAATCACAATCCGATGGCCTTTCTCAAACGCATGCCGGATGCCGAATTAGAAAAACGTGGGGGCGAAGCCTATATCAACACACGTATTCTTTATGCGCATCGACGCTTGCGCCAGTACATGGAAGGCGACGGCAGCATGGGCGGTATTCCCGCGGGACCCTTGAACGCCGCGCCCGTGGCGTACTTCTCAGCCGAATTTGGAATTCATGAGTGCTTGCCCATCTATAGCGGTGGTTTGGGCATCTGGGCGGGCGATCACCTTAAGGCCGCGTCCGACTTGGGCGTGCCTTTGGTGGGTGTGGGCCTGCTTTACGCGCATGGTTATTTTCATCAATGGATCGACAAAGAAGGCTGGCAGCAGGAGCGCTACGAACAGAACATCTTAGACACCCTGCCGATCAAACCTGCGCTGGCCAAAGACGGCAAACAGATCCATTTTGAGCTGCCCATGCCTAACCGTAGCTTGCATGTGCAAGTGTGGGAAGTCGCGGTAGGGCGGGTGCGCTTGTTCTTGATGGACACGGATATCCCTCAGAACAACGACGAAGATCAACGTCTGACCGATCGTCTTTATGGCGGAGACACCGAAAAACGCATTCAACAAGAGATCGTCCTGGGTGTCGGCGGACTGCGCGCCTTGCGCTTGGCGGGCATACGCCCCAATGTGTTGCACTTAAACGAAGGCCATTGCGCCTTTGCCGTGCTTGAACGCGCGCGCGAGCGCATGGAAGACGACGGGATGGAATTTCA
>JANLXT010000315.1:0-9217 GCA_031365225.1 candidate division FCPU426 bacterium | reverse complement strand
CTCGAACGTTGAGTCCCCAAAGGGTTCGCGCCAAGTCACGGGCGCCAACAAACGCACCTGAAACCCCTGGTCCGCCAAGAGCCGATAGGGTTCGCGCTGAGGCAGGCGACACGCGTTGAGGTCAACGACAAGCAGGCGCGTCATGCCAGATCTTTCACCGCCAGCAAGGCGGCGTCCCATTGGGGGTTTTTTGCCGTGACCACACGCGTCGCGTTGGCCACTCGATCCCAGATCGGCCACGGATGAAAACGCGGTCGATTCAATTCTCCCCGTAAAGCTTTCCAGCCCAACACGCCCTGCACTCGATACCCCAGATCACGAAACTCAGGCGTGGTCCAACCACTGCGATGCAACTGCCAGGGATTGTCCTCGTACGCGGGTTGGGGCAAAAAACCATTGGGCGTAAAGATCAGCACTTTTTTACGAGCAATCAGCTCGAGCTTGGACAAAAACGCTAGGCCTGCGTCTTTTTCGAAATGCTCAATCAGGTCCAAGAGGACCACCGCGTCATAGCTCTTGGGCGCGATGTCCAAGCTCTCGAGTTCCATGCGTAAATACTGGTCATGCAAGCCTCGCTCACATGATGCGGCGATTGAGGGCTCAAACGCGTCCACGCCCACCTTGTGGCCGATGCCACGCACAAACTGCAACGGCGAGTCCGACCCACAACCCACATCCAAGACCGAGCCTAGGCCATTCAACTCTCGACGCAGCAAACGTATCATCGGGTCGGGCAGGTGTTCCCGTCGCCAACGCCGCCAGCGTACTCGCCACAGGGGCGCGCTCAATAGGCCCCCCGCCGCAAGAGCACCGCGGGCAAAGTCGCCAAAAGAATCTTAAGGTCTTTGCTCAGTGACCAATGATCGATGTAGTCGAGATCCATGCGCATCCACTGCTCAAAGCTGATCTGACTGCGCCCTGAGACCTGCCAAGTGCAGGTGATCCCCGGCTTGACTGAATAGCGCCGCCAGGCCCAATCCGGGACTTTTCTAGCCTCGTAGGTGGGCAGCGGGCGGGGCCCCACCAAAGATAGCTCGCCACGCAAGACATTCAAAAGCTGGGGCAACTCATCCAGCGAGCTTTTTCTTAAAAAAGCGCCGAAGCGTGTCACGCGGGGGTCGTTCTTCACTTTAAAGACGGGCCCGCCCATCTCATTGCGAGCTTTCAGCGACGCTTGATGTTTATGTGCGTCCTGAATCATGCTGCGAAACTTAAACATCGAAAAAACGCGCCCGCCTAAGCCCAGGCGCTTTTGCACAAAGAAGATAGGCCAGCCCATGCTGAGCAAGATGCCAAGGCTGATCACGAGCAGCAAAGGCGAGAGCAGTAGCAGGACCAAGACAGCGACCAAGCGATCAAACACCCCTTTGAGCAAACGGGCATAGGGGGCGGGACGCAAGGGCACCAGCGTCAGCGTGGGGGCGGCGCCAATTTGTTCTAACTGAGGATACCAAGACCAGCGCTTGGGATCCAAGACCTCGCGCACCACCACACCCGCCAAAGCGGCTTGGCGCAAGATACGCGCGGCCTGAGCGTGCTTGGACGCAGGCAGCGACAAGAATACCTCGTCCACCACTTTTTCACGCAGAACTTTTTCTAAGTCGTCGGTTTTTCCTAGAACTCGAAAATCCGCGGGCGCGCCTTTACGCGGTGTCAACATGCCCACCACACGGTATCCCCATTCAGGGTGCCCCGTGAGCTCGGCGACCAAGAGCCGCAAACCCTCACCTTCGCCGACAAGCAGCAACGATAGATTGTTAAAGCCCAAGCGCCGCAAGACACGCAAGGCGCGCTCTTCACCCAGGCGCGTTAAGATGAGCACCAGGGCCCCAAGGCCCGTGTAGACAAAGAAAAATCGCCGTGACAAGAACTGCAATTTGAACGCGAAGATGACAACCGAGAAGAAAAAGATCATCAGGCTTGTCACACGGATGCCGTCCCACACCGCCTCGAGCACGCCAAAACGCAACGAGCGATGGTAGCTTCCCGCCGTGATAAAAGCCGCGAGCCAGCATAAAGTTAAAAAACTGGCCAAGCGCAAATAGTCCCCGTTCCAATGCACTGGAAAGCCCCAGTGATTGTCGACTTGGGTGACATAGCCCAGCGCGGCAAAATAAAGCCCCAGCACTAAACTGAGATCAAAACTGATCCGCAAGACTTTAAATCCGCGGCGATGTTGACGTGTCATGCTTTGCCTCTTCCCTTTGTCTTGATCGGCCAAGCGCTCGGCGATGGATCCGGGTTTCCTTTTAACGCGTCCAGCGCTCCCGCAAGTAGCGCGCGGACGACATCCCCTTTGCCACGCAACGCGGCAAGGATTAAACGTCGCAGCAAGGCGCTCGCCAAATACGCGATGACTCCCCCACGCCAGGTCCCCAGCGGCCAGCCCAGTCCGTGACGCCGCGCTAGCCAAAGGCTATTGCGGGTGATGAAGTACACGGATTTGGCGCTGCCCAGCCCAAAGCTGGCGGACACCGCGTGTTGCATCTGGGCTTGTGGCACGACCGCCGTCTGAGTGCCCAACTCGCGCGCGCGAAAACAGAGGTCCGAATCCTCGGCATAGGCCCAGAGTCGCTCGTCAAACCAGCCCAGGCGACGGCCCAGATCGCTACGCACCAGCATGCCGCAGCCCGTCGCGAACTCGCGCGGACCCAACTGAAACGCCGGGCCAGCAGGCCAGGGTCGGCGGCCCATGCCGTGATGGTCTGGGTTCACATTCCAGGCGCCGATAAAACCACCTTCAAACCAAAGCTTGCCGCTGCGCATGGTAGTGATGCGCGGGCTGACGATGCCCCACTGCGCGTGCTGCCGCAGTCCCTGCCAGAGATGACCAAGCATGTCCGGATGCACGGTGGTGTCATTGTTGCAGATAAAGATCGCCTTTGGTCTGAGCCCGCGTCGTAGCAGCGCCTCAAAGCCTCGATTGTTGCCCGCGGCAAAACCAAAATTCTCTTTCAGCGCAAGGAACTCGACTTTGGGGAATCGGCGCTTGAGCCAAGCCAGCGAACCGTCCGTGCTGCCGTTGTCCACCAGCAAGACGCGCTGCGGAGCCGGGTCGGCCTTGGCCCAAGACGCCAGGCAGGCTTCGCTCAGGGCCTTGCCGTTCCAGTTCAAGACCAGCACGGCCACCGGCAGCTTGGGTGAGCGGCGCGACGAGCTCACGCGGAACGTCCCAAGGGCAGCGCCGGATCACGGGGGTCGCGCAGGCCATAGTGACCCAATCCAAAATCACGCAACCCCAGCCAGGTGGCGCGCGCCAGTGCGCCAAAATGACCTGGGGCTTGGCGCAGGACCTTGAGCAGGCGCCAGGGCAACACCACCGCCAGGTAGCCCGGCAGGGCCAGGGGCCGATGACGCCAGAGCAACGCCAGCGAATTGCGGGTGATGTAATAAGTGCTCAAGGGACTTCCAGCCTTCAGTGTGGCGGACTCGCGATGCGCCATGCGCCCACGGGGCTCATAGAGCACTCGCCAGCCTTCCGCTCTTAAGCGCAGGCAAAGGTCCGAGTCTTCGGCATAGAACGCCAACTCATCTCTCAAGTATCCCAGCGGCGCGATGGCAACCACGCGTAGCAAAAAGCCGCACCCTGATACAAAGTCGCAGTCCCGCGTCGCGTCATGGCGCCCGTCATCTAACTGGCCATAGCCATAGTGCGTGGGGTTGCCGAAGAGGGGATGGATGCGCCCCCCAGCATGCCAGAGCCGATCCGCGGGCTCATAGAAAAGTATCTTGGGTCCCACCACGGCCACGCGCGGGTCGGCTTCAGCGGCGGCGACTAGAGCCGCTAGCAGACCGGGCCGCACCACCGTGTCATTGGTGGTCAAAAAGATGTAGTCGCACGCGGGGGCCAAGGCGCGCAAGCCAGCGCTGGCCGCGGCAGCAAAGCCAATCTCGGGGACGTGGCTCAGGACCCGCGCCTGGGGATAGCGCTCGCGCAACATATCCAGCGCCCCATCGGTGGAGTCGTTGTCGCTGACCAGCAGCTCTGCCCCGTACCCCTCGTTGGCCCAAGAGTCCAGACAAGCTGCCAGCAGGGACTTTTGGTTATGGTTGACGATGACCACACCCACGCGCGGGGTCACTGCGGCGCTCATGCCAGCTCTTGGGGGGCTGCGTGCTCAAGGACGAGCAACACACCCGCACCCGGGCGCTGCGGACTGAAGCTGACGGACTCGATCAACCAAAAAAGCCAAGACAGTGGCAAAAGCCAGCGCGTCAGGCGTGACGGAAAGCAGCTGATCAGGTCATACCAAGCCGACATCAATTCACGTGAGACGTAGCGTGACGCGCGCACGCGCAAACCTGCGCCTTGGGCAAGGGTCGCGAGCTCGGTCAGCGTGTAACCCAGCACCAAGTGGCCGGCACCGCGCCGAAAATGTTCTTCGAAGCCCTCGCGAACATACTGGTTCTGCAGGAACTTGGGCAAGCGTCGAAGCAGCGATGAAAACGGAAAGGCGAAGCAACCGAGAAATTCGGAGGCTGGCGTGGTCAACAGGGCGCAACCGCCAGGAGCCAACACCCGCGCGATCTCGCGCACGAGCGCCGCTGGATCTGGCACATGCTCGATGACCTCGGTACAGAGCACGCGGTCAAAATATCCGTTTGGCAATCCAGTTGCGGTGACGTCCGCGTCCAGCGCCCTGAAAAAAGGAAAGCGCGCCAAGCGACGGCGGGCCCGATCGAGACTGCCCTGGTAGCCTTCCAATTCGTGGTCGACCAGCACCAGCTCCACGCGGCCCTCCGTCAGCTCACGGCTCCAGATGCCGCGCCCACCACCCAGGTCCAACAAGCGCGTTCCCGCACCCTGCAGCTCTCGTCGAAAGATCGCCCGACGGTGATGGTAGTCCGCATCCATCAAGAAATAGACGCGCCCCGCGTCACGATCAAGCCAAGCTCGCAAACGTCGCAGCATCTAAGCCTCCCCACCGAGAAACAACCCAAGGCGACGATGACATTCCTCGGGCGAGGGCACAAAAAATCCCCAGCGATGGCTAAGCGCCTGGCGGACCCGCCAGAGCAGAGATGCCAGCGGTCGGGGCAACGCTAGAAGAAGCGCAAGTTCCCGTTGCGACCGAGGAGCCCGTTCACGCAAGAGGGCTCGAGAACGGAGCAACGAGTCATTGGACACCGCTCCCCCGCTCGTGAGGGAATGCAGTCCGATCAAAGCCTCTTGGTGCGAACCAAGCCAGGCGGCCAGGCGACGCTGCAAACGCGGCCCCCCACCCCATGCCGTCTTGGGCGGGGCGTTCTTTAGAGCCAGAGCCTGCAGGGCCCGCACCGTGCTCCCGTCGACCATGGTTTTTTGCAGGTTGTTGTCGTGCATACCAAACGCGGCGTGCGTACCGGCTCGATAGAGGACAGGGCTTTGCGCTGCCAAGCGCAGGTACGCGTCCCCATCCGCCGCCAGCGCGGCCATCGGGCGGAAGCCGCCCAGCGCCACCAAGCGACGACGGTCAAAAACCACGGTCACGGCGGTCACGGGACAGAACTGGTGGAAGATCCAGCTCCACGCGAGAGCCGGGCTTAATAGGCGCTGGTGCTTGCCCAAGGGCCTGGAACGCAAAACAGGCCGCGGCCCCTCGCCCTTAAGCACATCAAAAGCCCCGAACGAAAACCCAATGTCAGGAAAACGCGCGTGCGCCTCAAACGCTGTCTGTACAAATCCTGGCAACAAGACGTCATCGTCATGCAACAAAGTGAGCAATCTTCCCTTGGCGTGTTTGAGGGCCACATTCCAGTTGCCCACCATGCCCACATTTCGGCGCTGGCGCAGCAGACGCAAGCCCTGGACCTTGGGCTGGCTACGTAGCCAAGTCCAAGTCGCGTCGATCGAAGCGTTATCCAGCACAAGTACTTCGACCTGACCAGGATTCCGTTTAAGTTCGGCCAACGCGGAAGCCAAGGCCCGTTTGAGCAGGCCCAGGCGATTGTAGGTCGGGATGGCGATCGTCAGTTGCGGCAAGGTTCAGCCCTTTCGAAAACTAGCGATAAAATTCCCCAAGCGACCGACAAAGACTTTACGCTCTTGCGAATCGAGGACAAAACTCCAGGCAGCGAGCCCGACAAACAATATTAAAAAGACAGAGCCGACCGCCGCGGGCGCTAGCTCTGAAAATAACTGAGAACGTAGGCCACCCTCCAATGCGGGCCAAGGCCCCACATTCTGTCGCCAAACAAATATCAGCGCCATCGTCGCCCCACCCAAAGTTGCCAACGGGACCATCACTTGCTTGACATAGCCGCGAACACTCACACCCAAGCGCCTCAAGGTGAACCAGACGGTGTACCAGTTGTTGGTCAAAAGCTGAGCCAAGACGCTACCGCCCGCCGCGCCCACCAAGCCAAAATGCCTTAGGCCAACATAGACAAAGCACGTGTTGAGTACACCACCCGCGAAGGTCCACGGCGCAAAGGGCCAGCGCCCGGTACTGATAGTGAAAGTCGCGTTTGCCACATGATGATGTTCAAGCAGATAAAAAACACACAATAGCCCAAGCACGGGATAGCCCGCGAAATGCCCTTGCCCCAGCCACAAACCGACCCACAGCGGCGCCCCCACCAACAAGACGGCCGTGTAGGCCAGCTGCAGACTAAGGCTCACTTTTAGGCTTAGGCGATGCATGCGCCGCAAGCCCTCGGCGTCACCCGCCGCGCCGCGTTGGGTCGCGAACGGCATGAGCGCTTGCGGCACCGCCGACGCGAGCTGCATCCCCGTGGCCACCAAGACGACCAAGGCCCCATAGTCTGGCAAAGCCGCGCTACCCAGCAGCGACACGATCAGCACAGGGTTGATCTGATAGATCAAGAGCCCGCATAGGCTGCTGATAAAAAGCCCACCGCTCTGACCAAGCAAGCCCTTCAGCAGCCCCCAACTAAAATGACCTGGCGCCTTAAAAAGCCAAGCGTGCCTTTGGCGCAACAAAGCCCATAAGAGAGCGCGGGTCGCCAGAGCTTGTATCAGAAATATCAGAGCCAGCCCGCTCAACGAGCCACCGCCGCGCAACCATTGCCACTGCGCGAAGAGGCCCACCCAAAGCGCGACTGTCTGCGCGATGGCTTCTAACCCCACATCGCCGAGCCCTTGCAATACATAGTTGGGGGTCGAAGCGGCCAGCACCACAGCCAGTCCCAGCGCGTAAGTCGTCCACGCCAGTCGGGCATCGGCCAGGCTTGGATCCGCAAGGCTCAAGGTGCCTAAATAAAAATACCCAAAGA
This sequence comes from candidate division FCPU426 bacterium, assembly GCA_031365225.1. Lineage (GTDB taxonomy): Bacteria > Oederibacteriota > JAJYGY01 > JAJYGY01 > DAIDJD01 > JANLXT01. Next base: position 2,002 of record JANLXT010000315.1, on the reverse strand, counting down.
CGCCCGCCAGCAAGAGCACGCAAGCGCCTAACGCGAGATACGCGCGCGAAACTGTCGCAATCAGGTCTTGCGGCAAGGTCATCCGCAAGACGCCAGCGGATTTCTTGTCGCCGGTTTTTTTATTAGAGCGTTGACCTTGGTACCACGCCAGCGAGCGAGCGGTCACGGTAGCAAGACCCAAATCTGACACCGCAAAAATCGCGCCCAGAGACGCAAAAAGCAGCCAAACACCCAGTAGCTCTTTGGGCAGGTAGCGATAAAAGAGTGGCATGAGCAAAAAGCTGACGGCCATCCGCGTGCCCATCAAGGCCCACGACGCCGAGATCCCCAAGATCATCTTACGACCGCTCATCGCTTGATTTTACTATTCACATCACGCTCTAAATACATGTTAAGGCACGGCCTTGAACGCGCCGTGGATCAGCTCAATCACCTGGTCTAAATGACCCGTAGTCAAACCAGGGTAAACGCCCACAAAAAAACCATCGCGCATCACTTTGTCCGTGTTCTCTAAACCTCCGACCACCCGATGCGGAATGCCTTGATAGGCGGGTTGTCGCAAAAGATTCCCCCCAAAGAGCATGCGGGTCTGCACACCCGCCTTTTCGAGCGTTTGCACCAAAGTGTCTTTGCTGATCGGCGAGCCATCCTTGACGGTCATCATGTAGCCAAACCAGGAAGGGTTGCAATTTGGCAAGGCCGTAGGCAAGAGCAAGAACTCTTCTAAGTCTTTTAGGCCTTTTGTAAGATGCGCGTAATTGGCACGACGACGCGCTGTAAAGTCTGGCAAGCGCTTGAGCTGTTCAAGCCCGATGGCGCCCTGAATGTCGATAGGCTTGAGGTTGTAGCCAATGTGCGAATACATGTATTTGTGGTCATAACCTTTAGGCAAACTACCCAACTGCCATTCAAAACGTTTGCCACAGGTGTCGTCCTTGCCCCCCGCACACCAGCAGTCCCGGCCCCAGTCGCGGAAGCTCTCGGCCGCGCGCTTTATCTTGGGGTCGTTGCACAGCACTGCGCCCCCTTCGCCCATGGTCAAGTGATGGGGTGGATAAAAGCTTTGGGTCGCCACGTCGCCAAAGGTACCCGTCAAGCGGCCGTGGTACTCACTGCCCAGGGCGTCACAATTATCCTCAACAAGATACAGATCATGTTTTTTGCACAGCGCCTGCACCGCATCAATGTCAAAGGGCACGCCCAAGGTGTGCGCCATCATCACGACGCGGGTCTTAGGACCGATCGCGCTCTCGAGGCGATCCACGAGCGCGGTGTAGTGCCCCAATCCGACATCCACAAAGACAGGCACACAACGATTTTGAAGGATAGGGTTGAGCGTTGTCGGAAAGCCAGCCGCGACCGTGATGACTTCGTCGCCCTCTTTGATCGGCCTCTCAAGCAAGGGGCTGGTCAAGGCAGAGAAAGCGATCAAATTGGCCGACGAACCAGAATTGACACCCAGCGCAAATTTCACGCCAACCGTTTTTGCCAACTCACGCTCAAAACGCTCGCCGTAGGGGCCCCAGGTCAACCAAAAATCTAGGCTGGCATTGACAGCCGCCTGCACTTCTTCTTCGCCAAAGACACGCCCAGCGTAAGGAACGCGTTGTCCTTTTTGATAAGGCTTGGGGGCGTGCTTGACACGATAGAGCTCGCCGGCCAAGGCTTGGATCTCGGCGCGGATCTCGGCTTCACTTCGGGGTTGGGGTGTCATACTCATCCGTGTTTGAGGGCCCAGTCGTAGGGAATGGATTTGTCGAACGGATCCATTCTCCGCATCTCGCTTGGGTCATGAGGGATTGTGGTTAAATCTGCGACGAGCGCAGGCTCTGGGCTGACGCCCTTGAATCCGTTCCACACACCATGGGGCACGCGCACGCGCTGGTAGTTTTCTGTCGAGAGAAAGAACACCATCAACTCGCCCCGGGTCGCCGAGCCTTCGCGCGGATCATAGAGCACCAGCTTGATGCGCCCGCTCACCACGACATAGTTCAGATCCATC
>JANLXT010000285.1:0-7592 GCA_031365225.1 candidate division FCPU426 bacterium | reverse complement strand
CGACCAACCTGCAGATTTACAATCCGGGATTGAATTCATGGAGCACCGGGGCGTCGATCTCAGAACTACGGCAATACATGGGCGTGGCGGTCAATGGCACCGACATCTATGTCGCGGGTGGCGACACAGGGGGTGGCGGGTGGCGCAACACGTTATGGCGCTACGACACCGTGGGCAATACTTGGAACACTGGCCTTTTGGCCATACCGACAGGCGCACGTTATAACATCGCAGCCGCCGCGGTCGGTGGCATGATTTATGTGATGGGTGGCTTCAATGGCACCAATGCCGTCGCGTTCAATGACATGTATGATCCCGGCTCGAACACCTGGACCACGCGGACCGCCATGCCACGCATTCGGCAGGGGTATAATCTCGTAGTCTTGGGCGGACTGATCTATGCGGTCGGCGGCAGCGATGACATCGGCGCGCTATTGCCCGTGGATGTTTATGATCCTGTCGCCAACACCTGGAGCAGCGCCGCGCCGTTGCCGGTTTCCACCAACTACGCGGTGGTCGCGATGCAGGGGCATATCTTGACCTTTGGACCGGGCGGTGTAGGCTTGGCCTACGACCCCGCGACCAACTCGTGGGATAGCAGCATGAGCCCGATGCTGCTTGATCGCGGAAATTTTGGTCTGGCCGCCGACAACGTCGGCAATGTCACCTATGCCTTTGGTGGTTGGAATGGCAGCTATGTGTCTCAGGTAGAATCTTTCACCATTGGTGGTTTTTGGACACCCACGCCCACCGTCGCGCTGACAGCCACTCGCACACCTTCACCCACGCCCTCGCCCTCGCCTAGCGCTAGCCCGACACAATCGCCAACTACCATCTCCACCGCGACCCCAATCCCCTCGACGGCTAGCCCCACACGAACATCAACGACCATATCCACCGCGACACCGATCCCCGCGACGTCTAGCCCGACAAGGACCGCGTCACCTCCAGCTAGCACTGCCACAAGCACGCCGACGGTCGCGGTGCCGACCTTGACGTTCACCAATTCGCCGACGCCAGTGCCCGTGGCCACGGTAGCGCCCATTGCGACGTCCACGCCAGATGACGCGGTGATCCGTATCCCCAATATCAAGAACCGTGGTGGCGCGGATCTGATCATTCAACTCAAGGGTTTGCCTGCGGGTCCGACCAGCGTCAAGGTCTACGTCAATGGGCGGGTGGTGGACGCGCCGTTCTCGGGTGACTTGAGCACGGCAGGGGCAGTCCTGCGCTGGAACCCGGGCAATTCGGTGGCGCCAGGGACACCCTTCATGCTTGTCGTGCTAGACGCCAACGGTGCTTTGCATAAGCGCATCTTTATTTTTTTGGACTAAGTTTGAAAATTTTCAGTTTATGGATAGCGCTCGCGCTGGCGAGGCAGCTTGGCGCCGCGCCTGCGGGAGCCTTGTTCTTGGTCGAAGATCCCACGGCTCGCAACGCCGGGTTGGGTGGGGCGACGGCATCGCTGGCCCAAGGCATCGAATCGCAGCGCTCCAACCCCGCTGGCCTTGCCGCCATCGACACCTTTGAACTGGGCTTGTCCCAGCACCGTGACTCTTTTGGTTGGAACAATAGTTGGTTGGGCGTGGGTGCTCCGTGGGGCGCGTGGTCGGTCGGTGGCGAATTGTTGGTTGCCGCCTTAGAGCCGATCCCAGATTTTGACGCGCAAGGCAATCAAATTGGAAATCTCAATGTGGCCAGTCAGACGTTGGGTCTGGGCGCCGCTCGTTCGTACTATCAGGGCACGCTCTCGTTGGGCGTCGAAGCGCGCGTGTTTGGGACGCAGATCGGGGCAATCAGCAACAGTGGCTGGGCGATTGATCTTGGGCTGCAGGCTCAGCGGGGCGATTGGTCCTTGGGCGTGGGCGCGCTCAACCTTGGTCAGCAGAGCGCGTTTGTCAACATTGCTCCGCCTTTGCCGATGGGCGCACGCATGGGTCTGGGATGGATGGCGCATCAATCCACGGTATGGTCCCTGCAAGCGCTCTTGGAGTACGACTATTTTCCGGACACTTTATCGGTATCCCCCCTCAAGAGCGGCATTGAATTAGGTCTTGGCCAGCATTTCTTTATTTCGTCGGGCATTCAGCATTCCGCGTTTGAAGACACACTCAGCTTTGGGACTTCGTTTCGCAGCAAGCGTTGGCAGTTGGCCTATGCCTTTTTGCCCAATGCGGTGCTGGGCGCTTCACATCTTTTGACGCTCAAGAGCCTAGGGTGGTTTGCTAGCGCGGCCTCGACGGGGCCGATTCAGATAAAAGATAGCGAAGACCTACCTCACCTAAAAAACTGGAAAGTCGAACTGCTGGCAGGCGATGGCCATGTGGAGCAAGCTTTGGAAGGCCCAGGTGCCTTGCCGCGTGAGCTGGATTGGAAACGGAGTGGAGATCGCGACGCACGCGTGCGCATCACCACCAATGATTCGTTCGGCACGCGTAGCATCAGTGTGTTGCCTTTGGTTGGCGCGATCCGTCCCCGTGCGACCCAGCGTTCAGGCCCCTTGGTCGCCCAGGCTGGCGATGGTCAGGGTGGTCTCTTTGTGCGGACTCAACTTGAGAGCTCGCTCAGTGGGGTCAAGGCATGGTCCTTGCGCCTGCTCGCCAGCGATGGCAAGACCTTGTTTGAGTTTAAAGGACAAGGAACCCTGCCACGTGAGTTGAATTGGAATGGGGAGAATAGCGCGGGTGAGGTAGTGCGGATCCCGGATCGCTTGCGGTATTTATTCAGCGCGGATGTCGCGGACGGTGGCCATGTGGAATGCCAGGGCGAGACGGCCAGCGAGATCAAGCTGCGAGAACTGATGGTCAAGGTGGCGGTCTTTGATCGTGATCGTGGGGCAGTGCTTTTTGCGCCAGAGCCGCGCATCTCGGTGGGCATCAAAGAATGGACTTTAAAGGTCCGATCCGCGGACGGCGTGATCCTGCGGACCCTGCATGGCGTGGGGCCTTTGCCACGCGAGCTGGCCTTGAACGTGTCGGACATGAAGGGAAGCAAGCTTGATCTGGCCCAGCGCAAGGGCCAGTTGGCCTACGCGAGTTACGCGATCGATATCGTGCGCTTGGATGGCAAGAGCCAGGTCTTGATCGATAAGATGCCCGATGGCGCGCTTGAGAGCGCCGCCAAAAGCATGCTCGTTGAGCCCCAAGGCATGCAGCCCGTCAAAGGGCGGCAGCTCTTGTTCTTGCGGCGCCAAGCCTTTTTGACTCAAGATCTTGCCTTGGCCAACCAAGCCAGCGAGCTCTTTAGTTTGCCCGCCGATTTAGAGGTCAAAGCTTGGCGCTTGGAAACTGTCCCGGCGCAGGGCCCCGCAATGACGCTGGTGGGGGCCAAGGGTTCGCCGCCCGCCGTGGCGACGTGGGCCGGGGTGGCGTCAGGCGCGTTGCCTTCACGCTTGATCTTGATCGGTGCCGATGGGGCTGAAAGCGTGCTGGATAAGTCTAAGCCCATGCGTGAGGCGTTTACGCTTGATGAGGCGGGACTTTTCTTGCGCAGGGCGCATGGCGCTTGGTTTGAGCAAGGATCCGACGAGCTAAGTTCGCAGGCCGCCGAATCGCTCGACAAGATTGCGGACCTGTTGCGCACGCGTCCGACCATGCAGGCTGCTCTGCAGGGGCATTGTTCTCAAGAAGGCGACAACGAATCAAATGCTCGTCTTGGCCAAGCGCGCGCGCAGGCGGTGTTTAACTATCTAAGCGTCAAGCAGGGCATTGCGGCCAAACGCTTAAAGAGCTTTAGCTTTGGTAGCCATTTCTTGCTCGATGAGAGCGACAGCGAGCTTGCGGCTCAAAAGAACCGCCGCGTGGATATCGTTCTTTATCAATAGTTTTTGACGCTATGAACCTTTTGCCCCCCTGGGGCATCTAACCAAGTACACAACCCACTTTTTAGAGGCAACGATGAAAAAGCAATACGCGCTACTGTTTGCAGGTCTTTTGGCCTTGTCCAGCCTAGCCCTAGCCAAGCCTGGCATGGATGGCGAGGGTCCCGAAGGTGAAAAAGGCATGGGCGGCATGCACGGTGGCGGTCCCGAGAAGATGTTTAAAGGTTTGGATCTGAGCAAAGAGCAAAAAGAGAAGCTCAAGGCTCTGCACCGCGCGCGCCGGGATGCCAATCAAAAACGTGGCGATGCGATGGAAGACGCTCGCGAGAGCCTGAAAGAAGCGCTGTTAAAGACCGACAACTCACCCGCGTATGCGGCGACCCTTAAGGCCAAGAACGAAGAAGTCATGAAGCTGATGCAAGACGCGGGGCGTGACCGCTTTGAGGGGATGCTTGAAGTCCGCTCTATCCTGACTCCTGCCCAGCTCAAAAAGTTTGTCGAGATGGCACCAGGCGGTATGCATGACAAGATGGGTGGCAGGGGTAAAGAGGGCAAACGCGGCAAGATGGGCAAAGAACGTGGCCCGCGCGAAGATAAAGAAGATGATGACAAGCATGATCACGAGAGCAAATAAGGCTTCACGTGGACCGCACGATGAATGATTCGACTCCACTAAGCGCGCAGGCCGACACAGCCGCGCGCTTAGCGCGTTTTCAGGCGCTTTACGAGAGCGTCAAAGATCAGGTTCGACGCACGGTCTATTCGGTCAGTGGCGCACAGGATCTGGACGATATTGTGCAGGATACGTTTCTTAAGCTGTGGAAGAGCTTGGATAGTTTTCGAGGGGATGCCAGCGTGCGTAGCTGGGTCTACCGGGTCACGGTCAATAGCGCCCGGGAGCATTGGCGCAAGCAAGGCCGCCGGCGCGCAGCGATGGTGCGCTACTTAGATCAGCCACACCCTCAGTCGCAGGCGCCTGATCAGGACGCCTGGGCCTTGGGGCAGAGCGTGGCGATGGCATTGGCAAAACTAAGCGACGCGCAACGTGAGACGGTGACGCTTTGCTATCTTGAAGGTCTCAACTTAGAAGAGTGCTCTCAAGTTTTAGATGTGCCGCTGGGCACGGTCAAATCGCGGTTGCACAGTGCGCGTGTGGCGCTGGCAGAGAGTTTAAAGTCGAAAGAAGGAGAAACATCATGATCGAAGAGGATCTCGTCAAAACTTTGCGAGCAAATCGTCCTCAGCCCCCCCAGGCATCGTCGAGCGAATGGCAGGTGATTGCCGCACGGGTGCAGGCGCCCAGTCTGTGGCAACGCCTCTGGCAGCCTTGGCCCGTCATGGCACTGGGTGGCGCCTTGGCGCTGGGCCTGTTTGTGGTGGCTGTTCCGTACGTGGGCAGTGAGCCCGTGTCTGATGCCGCACTTGCGCAGAGCATGTTTGAGGTCAGCCGTTCTTTTGGCGGGGGGGCGTTGCCTGGCGAAGCGGACGCAGGCAAGGCCTATCTGGATCTCTTAGATCAGGCGAACTAGGCCGGGTCTGTTATACTTTTTGCAGGGACATTCAGACTTAATCTTGGGAGCGGAACATGAAAAAACTAATCGTAAGCGTTTTGGCCTTGGTCTTGTTTGCGAGCGCGTTGATTGCGGCCGCGAAACCTAAAGAAAAAACAGGCACCTACGAGAACAAAGGTGGCGTCTATTCGGTCGGCGACACCATCCGCGTGGTCGGTGACCGCAAAAAAGCCGAGCTCGATGCCCTGCGCGACGCCATCGCCCGTCTTGCTGCCGCTCTCGAGAAAAAAGGCGTGGGCAACAAAAAAGAACTGAGCGCCGGCATTGAGAACGCTGTGACCCACGAGACCGAACTGGCCGCCTACAAATTGGGCAAGGTGAGGGTCGAAAGCGTGTTGCAAGAACGCTGGGAAGCGCCCGAAGGCAAAGAAGCCTGGAGCGCCAAGGTCAAGATCTCGGTCAGGTTTAAGTAGGTCGGCAGCATGCGAGGGCGCATGCTGGATTTCATCTGGCTAAATTGGTCACGCCCATCCTGATGCCCTGTCAGGCCAGCTTGACAGATACATTGGTTTACTGTAACATTGTCTTATAAAGAGGCCAAAACCCATGGAAGGGCCCCACTACGAGTTTGTGCAGTTTTCGGCTTTCACCCGGCAGGTGGATCAGGCTGGGGACCCCGAGCTGCTGACTGCCATCGAAGAAGAATTGAAGAAGAATCCGGAGGCGGGGGTGCTGTTCAAGGGTTGCATTCGTAAGGTTAGGATACCGTCGCCGGCCGGGGCGAGGGGCAAGAGGGGCGGTTTTCGGGTCTGGCACTATTTCTACAAAGTCGGGGAGCAGATATTCCTCCTCTACCTGCTGGACAAGCGGGAGGCTCAGAATATAAGCAAGGCCCAAGAAGAACTGCTAGTGGCGGCCCTCAAGGACGCCCTCGACACGATTTGATAGGTTCTATTACCTTGATCCAAGGAGACGCTGTCGGGATCACGTAGGCTTTGGCCTGCGACGGCAGCGGGAGGTAAAAATCATGACCAAGCCCTACATGAAAGACGAGCACTTTCGGGAGCTGCTGACCAGCGTCAAGCAGATGGGGGACTACCTTAAGGGCAAGAAGGTGCCTGGGGTGAAGGTGGCCCTCCACCCGAAGCCGGCGACGGCCAAAGAGGTCAAGGAGGTCCGCATTAAGGTCCTGAAGGTCACCCAAGAAGAGTTCGCCCGCATCATCGGGGAAGGCGTGGGGGCCGTCAGAACTTGGGAGCAGGGGGTTCGGAACCCCGGAGGTGCGGCCTCCAAGCTCATCCGCTACGTCAAAGAGCATCCAGAACACGCCAAGGACCTATTAGTAGCGTGAACAGCGCAGGTGGCCTATGCCCTCAACGGCCTGAATGAGCTCACCAAGGACGACAGCAGTGCCGATGAGCGCGGCCCCCTGGCCTTTGCCTATGACGCCGCCGTCAACCGCCAATCCCCCCCAAGATCTTTGCTGGCACAACTCAAGGGGTTATTGCCCGCCTTGAGGGGGGCAAGGATAGCCGTATGCCTTCGATGCCCTTGCTATCCAATGTTGCCAGAGCTTGCGGCGGTTTTTTTGAGCTTGGCTTCACCTTCAAGAAGCAAGCGCGTCACAAAGTTGTCTAGGTAATCAATTCCATCTGAGCAAGGGCTACGGGCTTAAAATAGCGCCATCGAGCCCTACATTAAAAAACGCGGCATCACACGATGCCGCGTTTTTTTTATTGTTTGAGCTGGGATCAGTAGGCTTGCTGTGTGCTCTCTTTATAACTCTCCGCTTTCATCGCCTTGCGCGTGTTGTTCCACTCGGCCGCGGGGGCGGCGACGTCGGCGGCTTGGGACTCGTAGGCTTTGGCGCTGGCGCCCAGGCTGCTGACGCCAGTGGCTTGGCGGGCGGCTCTTAGGTCGTTGGCGGTTTCGCGTAAGAGTGAGGCGGCTTGCTCGGCTTGGCCCTCGTCTTTTAGGCGGATGGCTTCCTCGCGGTTAAGATTGGCTTGGGCGACCGCGGCGTCGGCGCTGATCTCGGGATCGCGGACAGCGGCCTTGGATGGGGCGGCGCCTTGGGCGCTGCTGCTGGCGTTGAGGGTTGCTTGCTCATTGCCAATGGCGTCGGCATAGGTCAAGCGGGCACTGGCGATCTCGGCGTCTTGACCCAAAGCGGTGGCGGGGGCTTCGAGCTCTAAGAGCAGGCGCTTGGGTGCGCCGGCGGAGAGCTGATTTAGGTGCCAACGCAGTGTCTGGCCGTTGTC
>JANLXT010000280.1:0-5861 GCA_031365225.1 candidate division FCPU426 bacterium | reverse complement strand
GCCTTCAACCCGCTGCTCGAGTGTGACCTTTTGGTCTTCGGTGTAAAAGAAAACCGCGTCTTCGAGCCGGGCGCGGATCACGCGGGCGTTGCCTTCGCGGATAGGATCCAAATCTTTCCGCGGACCATTCATCGCGGCGACAAAAACCGGCGCCAATTTACCAGGGGAGGACTCTACAGCGAAACAGGTTTGATGCTCACGCAGCACTTTGATAATCACGACAGGCGGCAAGGCCAAATATTTAGTGTCAAAATTGCCAGCCAAGGCGGCAGGCTCTTCGACCAGATTTGCCACCGTTTCGACCAGGTCGTCGTCAGGTAGCAGCCGCCCAAACTTCTTGGCCACTTTATCCATCTCGGCGCGCAAGCCCGCGCAGCGTTTTTCAAATGAGAGCGTGACCTCGGCCGCCGCCAGTTTTTTCTCGTAGTCGGATGCCTGCTTCAACGTGATGGCCTGCGGCGCCAAGAAGCGATGCCCATAAGTCGTGTCGCCGCTCTTGAGATGATCTATTTCAAATTTAACAACCTTATCGCCATAAAGCGCCAGAAGCCAGCTGATAGGCCGCGCAAAGCGCAAAGGCCCGCCGTCCGACCAACGCATGCTCTTGGGGAAAGCGAGTCTTTTAGTTATCTGTGGCAACCACTCGGCCAGTAGCTGTGTCGTGAATTTGCCGGGCGTATGCACGCGCGCAAAAATATAGTCGCCCTTGGGCGTCGACTTGACCACCAGCTTGGAGGGCTCAACGCCCTTGCCCCGCGCAAAGCCCTCGCCAATCTGGGTGGGCTTCCCTTCGGGTGTAAAAGCCACCTTCGCCGAAGGGCCCTGCACTTCTTCGTCTTGGTCAGGCTGGCGCTCTTGCAGGCCTGCCACCATCAGCGCCAAACGCCGCGGCGTGCCGTCCACGCGCACACCGGCACGGGTTAGATGCTGTTCGCTAAAGAAGAGCTCGGCAGCTTGGCGCAGCTGTTCGAGTGCTGGCCGAATGTACGAAGCGGGTAGCTCTTCGACACCGATCTCAAAAACAAAATCTTTCACCGCGCTCTTGGTCATGGCTTGACCAAAAGTGGATGCCCTAAGTCTTCACGCAGCTTCACATAAGCCACTGCGGTCTTGCGCGCCAAGCTGCGCACACGCCCGATATAGCCAGTACGCTCAGTCACACTGATAGCGCCACGCGCATCGAGCAGATTGAAGGCGTGGCTAGCCTTGATCACAAAATCATAAGCTGGCAGGACCATGCCAAGCTCAATCAGCCGCTTGGCTTCTTTTTCGTGGTTGTCAAAATCTTTAAATAAGACTTCGGTGTTCGATTGCTCAAAATTATAGCGGCTAAATTGGCGCTCATTCTCACGGAAGACTTCCGCATACGACACGCCCGCCCCGTATTCCATGTCCCAAAAGCTGTCAACGCCTTGCAGATACATGGCGATGCGTTCAAGCCCGTAGGTGATCTCGCCAGGTATCGGCTTCAGCTCAATGCCACCGACTTGCTGAAAATAGGTGAACTGGGTGATCTCGAGCCCGTCCAACCAGACCTGCCATCCCAGCCCGCTCGCGCCAAGCGTGGGGCTCTCCCAGTCGTCTTCGATGAACCGTATATCATGCTTGAGGGCATCGATGCCAATCTCGGCCAGCGACTCAAGATAGAGATCCACAATATTAGTAGGGCAGGGCTTTAGGATGACCTGATACTGATGAAACATCTGGCAGCGATTAGGATTCTCACCATAGCGCCCGTCCCGAGGACGGCGCGAGGGCTCCACGTAGCCCACATTCCAAGGCTCAGGCCCCAAGCTGCGCAAGAAAGTATTGGGGTTGAATGTCCCCGCGCCTTTTTCAATATCATAGGGCTGAACGATCAAGCATCCGCGCTTAGCCCAAAACTCCTGCAAGACGATCAGGATCTCTTGAAAGCTAAAAGGATAAGGCCGCTTCGACTTAGTGGGCCGTGCGGCAACGCTTTTTTTGGCAGAAGGCATGTGAAAGGACCAGTTCCCATCGAGAATCAAAAGCTCGGCGACCCCAAAAACGCCGATTTGAAAAGGGTCACGATGTTAGCAAAATCAGGGGGGTGGGGCAAGGGGGGAGGGAGTCCGTTAAATACCTCCTAATCGAATCATTTCTTGGAATATCTCAGAATTTCGAGGCCTTCTTTGACGCATCGCGGATAGATTAAATAACCTTCAGGATACATGGCTGGCAATAACGGTACGGGGCCTTCCGCAAAAACACCCATGGCGCTAACTTCAAGATCTACTTGATACGGAAGATAAACACGACAAATGCCCTTGGGTTTAGAGATGTCTGCCCGCACCAACTTCCCATCACTCCAACTTACAAACTCACCTGTCTCAAAGTTGCCATGCAACTGCTTTCCAAGGTCGTTACCCGCAAGCAAAAAATTGAGTTTATCGAGATGTGCATCCAATTCTTTGGATTCGTAGACATCCCACTCGGCCACAGGCTCAGAGTTAATATTCGGAATGATTTCCATGCAAGTTCCAGCTTGATCGAACACAAGATTGCGATGCCGAGGCCGATCCCAAACAATAATTTTTCCGGATCGACTATATCCAACTGCTGGGAAATATATGATCTCGCCCCCCGGCTTTTTTCCTATAGCGGTTCCGCCACTCCCCCACGGCACGACAAACAACCGCTCCACGCTGAAGCAGTCGTGACTAATCGCAGGCGGGTCACAGTTTGACTTGTCCCACTGCGGCGTGTTCGCAGCTGCGAATCCTTTGCATGGCACGTTTTGTCCAGCCTTATCAAGATCCACAACATATTGATCCCACTCCGCTCTCGTCTTATTTCCAACATCCATGGGGGCTAGTTTATACGCCTCCGGATAAAATGCAAAGCTCGTCTCCGGCACTCCAAAGCTATTCTTCCCCTTTGCCGCCATTTCGCTGGGGGAGAGGTAGGTGGGGGAGGGCTTGAGTTTGCGCCCGTCGGGAAGCGTAATCATGCGCTCTTGGGCGCAGGAGAGGGTGAGGAGGGTGCTGAGGGCTAGGAGGAAGGATTTCATGCTTCAAAAGTAACGCTGTTGGGGTGGGTGAGCAAGTCCTCGATTGAAAACCGTTCCTCGCTCTTTTTTACGCCTGCCCTTCGAGGCCCGGGCTCCCTGAGATTCCAACTGCCGGGCACCTCAGGCCCGCCCTGAGCTTGTCGAAGGGGCAGGCTTTCGGTCGAATGGGGAGCTGGAGATTTATGGACCTTAAATTGGCAAGGTCTCTAATGTGAGCTCGGGCTTAAAGCGCTCAAAGTGGGCCACATTGAGGGTGAGCAGGCGTTTGACGTTGTGGCTCAGCATGACCGCCACGATTGCGGCGTCGTGAACCTGCTTGCCTTGGGCGCGGCCGTCGCGGATGAAGGCTAGGAGCTGGGTCGTGGCAGCTTTGTCCTCTTCCAGCACTTTATAGGCCTTCAGCAGGCGCTCGGCGTGGCGGGCCAGGAGGTCCGGGTCCACCGAACCTCCCCAGGCTTGGGGGCGGCTCAAGGTCGCCAACAGCTCGCGCAACACCTGACGGCTGATCCAGACCTCGGTCTTGGATGCATTCAAGCGGTCCAGAGCCTCGACCGCCTTGCTGTGAAAAGGAGCTCCCGAGGCCGATGCAGCCACCAGGATATTCGTGTCGATGAAGACGGAGCGCTTAGTCATACAGGCTCGCCCGGTCAAAGACATAGTCCTCAGGCCAGTCGCCCAGCGTCAGCACAGGAAAGCCCATCTTCCCTTCTGAGCGCAGCTCGACCTTAGAGGCCGCGCCACTGCGGTTGGCCGGCGAAGCTAAACCCTGCTCGATGAGCGTGTTGGCGGTCTCAGAGACGGTCTTATCCGACAGCGCCGCCTTGACCTTGAGGGCCCGGTAAACTTTAGGGTCGAGATACAGAGTGGCTTTGGTGGTCATGATGCCTCCTGAAGCCAATTTAGCATTTTGACGCTAAAATGGCAAAATATTACTTTAAAGCGTCAAATGAGAATCCGGGCGACAAGACCGTAGCGCTGGACGCACACGGGCTTCTGGGCTTAAAATGCTCGCCAATTCACACCTTATACGACCTAGGAGCACATCATGGCTGAGATCTCTCCATTGCAAGACGCGCGGCTTAGTTATAAGCCCAAGTTGCCGAAGGCTTTGACGCTGGCGGCCGCTAAGATCGCGGTCAAAAAGGGCAAGGCGACGCGGAGTGTGGCGGATGGCGAGGCTATTCGGAAGCTGTTTCCTCGGACTTATGGACAGGGTGAAGTTAACTTTGCGCCGGGTAAGGGGAATTTGGATTTGCGGCCGCTTAAGGTCGGGGTGGTACTCTCGGGCGGGCAGGCTCCTGGAGGGCATAACGTCATCAGCGGGCTCTTTGATGGACTGAAGAAACTGAACAAGGCTAACAAACTCTTTGGCTTTCTGGGCGGACCCAGCGGCATCACGGACAATAAAGTTCTCGAACTAACTTCTAAAATTATTGACGCCTACCGCAACACCGGTGGCTTTGACATCATCGGTAGCGGGCGCACCAAGCTTGAGACGCCTGAGCAGTTTGATGCTTGCGAGCGCAACATGAAGGCCCTGGGTATCACGGCGCTTGTCGTCGTTGGCGGGGACGACAGCAACACCAACGCCGCCGTGCTGGCAGAGCATTTTTCTGAGACCGGTAGCGGCATTCGCGTGATTGGCGCGCCCAAAACGATTGATGGCGACCTTAAGAATGAACAGATCGAGATCAGCTTTGGCTTTGACACCGCCACCAAGACCTACGCCGAACTGATTGGCAACGTGGCGCGTGATTGCCTGAGCGCAAAAAAATACTGGCACTTTATCAAGTTGATGGGTCGCTCCGCCAGCCACATTGGACTGGAATGTGCCCTAAAATGCCAGCCCAACATCGCCCTGATCAGCGAAGAAGTGGCCGCCAAGAAGATGACTCTCGCCCAAGTGACCGAGGACATCGCCTCGGCGGTGGTCTCGCGAGCGGCGACCGAAAAAAACTATGGCATCGTCCTGATTCCAGAAGGCCTGGTCGAATTTATCCCTGAAATCAAAGCCTTGATCAGCGAGTTGAATGAGCTTTTGACCCACGAAGCCGCCAGTTTTGACTCGCTACGTAGTGAAGGCGAAAAGATCACCTTTGTGGCTACCCGCTTGAATGCCGCCACCCGCATGGCTTTTGGCAATCTTCCAAAATCAATTCAAACCCAGCTCTTGGCCGACCGCGATCCCCACGGCAACGTGCAGGTCAGCCGCATCGAGACCGAGAAGCTGCTCATGGAGACCGTGGCCGCCAAGCTCGACGACTGGAAGAGCCAAGGCAAGACCAAGGTCAAATTTAGTGCTCTGCCGCACTTTTTTGGTTACGAAGGCCGTTGTGCTTTTCCGAGCAACTTTGACGCCGATTATTGCTACGCGCTTGGTTTCAACGCGTCATTCTTGGTGGCAAGCGGTCTGACCGGTTATCTATCGGCCGTGCGCGGACTGACGGGTCCTGCGGCAAAGTGGACCGCAGGTGGAGTGCCGTTAACCATGATGATGAACTTAGAGCGGCGCCACGGTCATAACAAGCCAGTAATTAAGAAGGCTTTGGTCGAATTAGACGGTAAGCCCTTCAAAGCCTTTGCCAAGGCCCGCGCGGCCTGGGCCAAAGAGGATGCCTACCTCTTCCCTGGCGCGATCCAGTATTGGGGTCCGCCCAAGGTTGCAGATATCGTGACGGAGACGCTGGCGTTGGAGAGGGCGAAGAAGTAAGGAACCCCTCTCCCGCCTCACCCCCCCCGCCCCCGGGCCGCCGGTTGGCGGGGGGCGGCCCCCCCCCAAGGGGGGGGGGGGTGTTGGCCCGGAGTACAAAAAAAGATGACCCCAGGGGAG
>JANLXT010000241.1:0-4259 GCA_031365225.1 candidate division FCPU426 bacterium | reverse complement strand
CGCCATCTCGATCGCGTGCTGCAAGACCTCCGCCTCGCGGGCCAATCCATCGCTCAACGCTTTGGTCGCCTCTTCGGTACGGGTCTGTTCTTGCGAAAGACGCTCGGTCAATTGCGCCTTTTCGGTTTCGAGGGCTCTCCACTTCGCGTCGTCCGTTTCGCGGCCAGGGGCGACCGCGCTGGCGGGCGCGCTTTGGCGCCGTTCTTGGATCTCACGCATCGCGCGCTCGACAATGGCCAATTCAGCCTGGGCAGCCTGCTCAGCCTGTTCCTGTTCTCTATCCAGCTGCTCGAGCAGCTCGGCGTCGTTGGCGGTCCACGCTTGCGACGTTTGGCTGAGCATCTCGCGCGACTTCGCAATCTCCATCTCGACGGTCTGCGCCTGCTGTACCCGCATCCACGTCTGCTGGCCCTGTTGTTTTTGCGCCAAGCGCAATTGGGCATCTTCAAGCCCCGCGCGAGTCTCCACCCGCTCTGGCGCGATCTGTAGCATCATCACGTACGTTTGAATCGCGTTGTCAAAATCATCCGCCATCAAATACTGCTCGGCTGCGGCATTCAGCCGATCGAGCACCATGCGGGTCGCTTCGGCGTCGTCGTCGTCCTTGGCGTGAAAGACATCCGCGATCGCGGCTTCTTCATCCAGGGCCGCCTTGATCTGGCTCTGCGCTTTGCGCGCACGAAATTGATCCATCAAGCGATTGACGCCAAGGTGACCGGGGTCTGTGTCCAAGAGGCGCCCACAAAGCTCTTCACCCTCTTCCAGGCGTTCTTCATCTAAGAGCGTCTGGGCGCGGACCAACGCGCGGGCAAAGACCTTTGCTTGCTCACTTTCGATCTCTAGGTCCCCCGCTTTGGTGCGCGACGCTTTGCGCAAGACGCCCAAGGCCTTGTCGTCCGCCCCTTGATCGGCATGCAGACGCGCGGACAAAAGATACTGCTGCGCGGCCTCGACCGGCTCATCTTTTTTGGTGAGCAGATCCGCGATCATCGAATGGATGTTGGGGTCGTCCGGAAAGAGCCGATTGACGCGCCTGTATTCGTCCAAGGCGCGGTCCCATTGGCCAGCTTGGGTGTAATTGTAGGCAGACTTAAGGAGTTGCCGCTTGTCGTAGGCCGGGGCCATGGAGCCTCAAAAAGGTCAAAAATTTGACAGGCCTTATTATAACCTAAAATTGGCCCAAAAAGCGGGGGTCATTCTCGGTGAACAATCTCACATCTGGCACGCCCCAACGCAGCATGGCAAGACGATCCAGGCCTAAACCAAAGGCAAAACCAGCGTAAGCGTCTGGTTCGTAGCCGACAGCCTTAAAGACATGGGGATGCACCATGCCCGCGCCCCCGAGCTCAATCCAGCCACTGCGCTTGCAAAGGGCGCAACCCTGCCCCTGGCATTGAAAACATTGCACATCCACTTCGACCGAGGGCTCAGTGAAAGGAAAGTGACTCGCGCGCAGTCGCACATTCAACTTGCGACCAAACATCAGTCGCGCGAACGAATCGAGGGTGCCTTTTAGATCCGAAAAACGGATCTTTCCAAAGCTGTCCACAGCCAAGGCCTCTAGCTGGTTGAATTGAGCGCCGTGCGTGGCGTCCACGGCATCCCGCCGAAAGACTCGTCCCGGTGCGACCATGCGGATGGGTGGCTTGCGCTGACGCATGACGCGGATCTGCACCGACGACGTGTGCGTTCGCAAGACCTTCGTACCTCCGACATAATAACTATCCATGCCGTCCCGCGCAGGGTGATCCGCAGGCACATTCAACGCGTCAAAATTATGAAATTCATCCTCGAGCTCTGGGCCGTCCTCGACATTAAAGCCCAAGCGTTGAAAGACCTCGCAGGCCTCGCGCGTGATACGCGACAAGGGGTGCAAACCACCCAAAGGATGATCCCAGCGGCCTGGCAGGGTCAGATCGACACGCTCGCGCGTTAAACGATCGGCCATTTCTAGTTGCTTGGCGGCGGCGCGCAGGCTCTCGAGCTTGGCCAGCACCACGGCTTTGGCTTGATTAACTCTGGCCCCAAAAGCGGGACGCTGGTCCTCAGTCAATTTTCCGGTTTCGCGCAGCAAGAGATTCAATTCGCCTTTTTTGCCAAGAAAGCGCACCTCAAAGTCCTGCAAAAAGCTGAGCTTCCCTTGCTCAGGGGAGCTTTGCAATTCGGCCAGCGCTTTTTTTTCTATCGCTTCGATCTGGGCAAACATAAGAACCACTAAAAAAGGGACATGTAATCTTAAGGTCTAACGCGTCCCAGCATAAAAGAAAAAGCCGGGCAAACAGCCCGGCTTCAATGACCCGCCGCTCTACAAATCCTCAAACCGTCTTCTTTTTGCTTCTAGTGACTGCGGTCACTTTGACTTTCTCGCCTTGTTTCACGGCATGATACTTCATGAAATCACTGATGGAACCTGATTTCTCGAAGGCTTTCCAGCATTTTTCTAATTTTGAATCCTGTTTTTCAGTCGCCACGGCTGTTTCTCATGTGAAAGACAAACACAGTATAGCCAGCCAGATGAACCAAGTCAAGAAACCGTAAGCGTTTTTTGGAGCCCTATTTTTTATTCCCCATCTGCCTTAAAGCCTCAAACATAAGCAAATTTCCGGTCACGCCGGCATTCAAGCTCTCCGCCGAACCTGGATAGTCAATACTCACTCGATGGTCACACGCCTCGAGCGTTGCTTGCGCTAGGCCAAGGCCTTCAGCCCCTATCACCAAGACCAGTGGCGGACGCAGGTCCGCATCACGCCATGCCGTCGCGCCACGCGGGTCCGCGCCAAAGATCTTTCGCCCTTTGGCCTTGGCAATGTTGATCGCCTCAACAAGGTCGCTGGGTCCGTCAATGCTCAGATAGAAATGCGCCCCCATGGCGGAACGTAAGACTTTAGGGGACCAAGCGTCGGCGCAACCCACCCCAAGTATCACGCGTTCAGCCCCCACCGCCCACGCGCCTCTCAAGAGCGTGCCTAGATTGCCCGGATCCTGCACTGAATCGAGCGCGAGCTCTAGCCCAGGCGTGACAGCTTTGGCGATATTTCCCGTGGTTTTCGCTAAGCCCAAAATACCCTGCGGGGTGTCGGTGTCCGCCAAAGATCGCATGGCGCGCGCGCTAACACGCACGATGGGTATCCTTCGATCATTCAGATCTCGCGCCAGCGCCTCTTCATCCGCGGCGGCCCCATATTCGGCTGTCAGCACCGCCTGGGTCACCCGCCCCGCGCGAAGCGCCTCGCCCATAAGCCGCGGACCTTCGACCACGCACACGCCTTCTTTTCGGCGCGCCGAAGCGTCGGCAAGTAGGCGCCGAATGCGTTGTAACGTAGGGTTTTGAGGTGAATCGATGGCTGCAGACATGCTGGCTCTAAAAAAAGTCCCTTGCTCGTAAGGCCCCAACGATCCGAACCTCACCTCAATGCTAAACTCCAACGCAAATCCAGGCTCGGCGGATTGCTTAATTACTATTACTGGGAAGGCGAAAACCAAAAAGTTGAGGCAGCTTAATTATGAAGAGATACGGGGTGACGCGACCACCTTCTATGATTTTGCCTTTCGAGCCGTTTCAATCTCGGCCCAAAAATCCTTGAACTCCTCACGGCACTTCTCACGAAATGCAGGATAGCCCAATTGCTCGATCTCCGCGGATACATGGCGCTTCCACTCGCGCACTTCAAGTACGGCCTGCGGTTCGTGTATGGTGTGGTTATTCTGCATTGAGCACCTCCAAAGGGGTCGCTATCATCAACGGATAACGATAGCCTTCCTCGAAATTGACCACAGTCACTTTCTCGCGCCGAGTGGCATTTGCGAGGTGGCGAAAATTCCAGCTTAACAGGTAATTCATTTCGTAGACCGTCGCATGGGCGATATGGAGCGCATCGGCACGGCTCTTTTCCGTGAGGACGCCTTTAGCCAGATAGATGTCTGCAAGCCTTTCTATCTCTATGGTAGTTTCCAAGCGTATCGGCGCGACTTTCTTGACCAGCGCAAGCGTCTGCTGCTTTCTTGGCTCTGGAGCATCGCTCAATTCTTTCAGAACCACATCTGAGGCATAGATCTCAAATGCGCCCAGACTGACTTTGTCAAAAAACTCCAGAGTCTCGTCCCGATGGTCAGGAGCTTGGTCCGAAAAAGAAAAATTCCAGACAGTCGTATCCAGATAAAGCTTAGGTTTTTTCATGCCTTTATTTTACCAATTTCATACCAACCATTCAAAGCTCGATTTAAGCCGTATCATTAAAACCAACACATCCGGAGTAACC
>JANLXT010000164.1:0-13379 GCA_031365225.1 candidate division FCPU426 bacterium | reverse complement strand
GCCTTCCATGGCTTCGGGCGAGGCGATGGTCGCCTTGGTCGGATGTTTGTAGTCATCCAAGAACTTGCCGCCGCTGGTGTAAACCCAGCTCTCGATGATCGCCCAGTCGTCCGCCACACCCCATTGTTTGACCGAACCGTCTTTTTCACGCACGGTCAGCTTAGTCGCAACCGTTGCCAAATCATCCCAGTTCCAGTCGTCTTTGGGATAAGGCAGCTTGGCCGCGTCAAACATGCTTTTGTTGTAATAGATCACCGCCACGGGCGCGATATCGCGGGGCAAAGCCAAGAGCTGTCCGTCACGGCTGAATGCCTCTATCATCGAAGTGTAATAATCCCCGATCTTTAGGTCGGGTTCTTTCGCCAACCAAGGTGTCAAGTCAGCCAACTTGCCACTGCTGACCAAGAGTTCCATGTTGTCGGTCGAGGCAAAGATCACGTCAGGCGCGCGATCCGCGGCAAATTCTTGCAAGAGCACGTCCGCATAGACGGCCGAAGCCTCTTTGCGTTCGGGCCGGACTTTGATGCCTGGATTGGCAGCTTCAAACTCTTTGACCATGCTCTCGATGATGATCACCTCGTCGGTATCACCCCAAAATCTAAAACGTATCGTGTTGGGGTCTTCTTTGCGGCAACCTACCAAGCTCAATCCTGTCAGCAACACGATGAGCGTTAGGATGTTTCTGGTCCAGGTCATGGTACCTCCTGCTTCATGGTGGAATAATCCCGCGCCTAGAAAAACCAGGCGCAAGTCGATCAGGCCTTGGGCGCGAGGTAACCCAGCGCGCGCACAAGGGTCTCTTTGAGCCGCTCCCGCGGCACAACTTCGTCAATCACCCCATGTTCTCGCAAGAACTCGGAGCGTTGAAAATCCTTCGGCAAGCGTTGTCGTATGGTCTGCTCGATCACGCGTGCGCCGGCAAACATGATCAGTGCGTCCGGCTCGGCAAAATTCAGGTCACCCAAGATCGCCCAGCTGGCGGTGACTCCCCCTCCGGTGGGGTGCGTCAAGACCGATAGGTAGGGGATGCCCGCGCTGGACAAACGCGCGAGTGCGGCGCTGGTCTTGGCCATCTGCATCAGCGAGAGGATGCCCTCGTGCATGCGCGCACCACCCCCCGAACCCGATACCAAGACCACCGGCATGCGATGTTCAAGGCCATATTCAATCAGGCGCGTCAGCTCTTCGCCCACGACGCTGCCCATCGAACCACCCATAAAGCTAAAATCGGTGATGCCCAAGGCGACTGGCTGGCCACCCATGGCGCCATGCCCACAGAGCACGGCCTCCGCCTGTCCTGTTTTTTCACGCGAGCGTTCTAGCTTTTCTTTGTAATCAGGAAAACCCAGCGGGTCATGACTGTACGTTGTCAGTGGATGCACCACCCAGCTGCCTTCGTCGATCAAGAGCCGCACGCGCTCTGCCGAGGACAACAAGAAATGAAAGCCACATTTTTTACAGACTCGAAAACGTTCCTCGAGCTCTTTGGCGGCCATGACTTCTGAGCACGATTCACACTTGGTGAACATCCCGTGCGGGATCTCGCTTTTTTTCTCGGCGCGGACAATCGTGTATTTTTCTTTTTTAAACCAGGCCATGTTCAGGCTCCTATCGATCCTTGCTGGGGAATTTGCTGGGCTCGGTCTTGATCTTGCCCTTTTCATACGCTTCTAAGAACGCCTTGACCACCCGGCTATCAAACTGAGTGCCGCTGTTCTTTTTAAGCTCTGCCAAAGCGACTTCGTCTGACAGGCGCGGGCGATAGACACGGTCCGACGTCATGGCGTCAAAAGCGTCCGCCACGCCAATGATGCGCCCATGCAAGGGGATCTCTTCGCCTTTCAGCCCGTTGGGATAACCACGCCCATCAAAGCGCTCATGATGACTGATAACGCCAGGGATCACCTCGCGTAACTGAGGAACTTGTCTTAAAATCACGGCCCCCTGGCTCGGATGGGTCTTCATGATCGCAAATTCCTCATCCGAGAGGCTGCCCGGTTTACCCAAGACATTGTCCGAGATACCGATCTTGCCGACATCATGCAAAAGCCCCGACAGGCGGATGGAGCGCTGTTCGTCACCGCTTAGACCCAGCGCTTCGGCGATCATGACGCTGTACTCGGTCACCCGCGTTGAATGCCCCGCCGTGTAGCTGTCTTTTGCGTCAACCGCCGCCGCAAGGCTACGCACGGTGGCGACAAAGCTCTCTTGCAAATCTTGAAAGAGCTGAGCGTTTTGAATGGCGATGGCGCTTTGATGGGCCAGCGCCTGCAGCAGCTCGAGATCGGACTGGCTGTAGGTGCCTATCTTTTTGTTGAGCACCTCGACCACACCAATGGTCTTGTTGCGCGTCACCAGCGGCACCGCGATGATGTTGCGCGTGACAAAGCTGGTTTTTTCATCCGCTTTTTTGAAAAAGCGCGCGTCCAGGCTGCAGTCGGGCACCAACAAGCTCTCGCCTGTCTCGGCCACGTGCCCCGCGATCCCTTGGCCCTTGGGGATGCTAAGGGTCTTGATCTGATCGGCCTTATCTCCCACGGCGATGTCAAACGACAGATCCCCTGTCTCGGCGTCACGCAGCAAGATGCTGCTGGCCTCGCTATGCGACACGCGCGCGGCGAGTTCCATCACCAATTTAAGCAACGCTTTCAGGTCCAAGGTGCTATTGATGACGGCGCTGACCTCGGTGAGCGCCTCGAGACGGCGTATCTCTTCGTTGTGCTCGGCAAAGAGACGCGCGTTCTCGACCACCATGCCGATCTGCGCGCCCAGACTCTCGAGCGCGCTCATCTCGTCAAACGTAAATGGTTTGGCACCCGCATTCTGCAACACTTCGAGCACACCCAGCACGCGGTGCTTTCCCTTCACAGGCACGGCCAGGATGCCTTGGGGCTTGACGTCTAACTTTTTGGCGATGGCCCCTGTAAAGCGGTGATCGCGATTCACGTCCTCGCTCAACACGCTCTGGCCCGTCTTGGCGACCCAGCCGGCGATGCCCTCACCCACGTTCACGGTTAATTTTTTTAGCATCTCGCTCTTGGGACCGCGGGCCACATGAAAACGCATGGTCTTGCCATCTTCTTCAAGCATCAAAATGCTACCCGCGTCTTGGCCCGTGGTGCGCAAGGTGACGTCCATAAAGAGCTCGAGCATCTCATCCAAGCTAAAATTACCCGAACTGACCCTTGTCACCTCTTGCATGACCTGCAGCTTGGCCATCTGCATCAGCATCAAGGTTTCGAGATGGATGACCTTGGCCTCGCGTCGCGATAGCTCGGCCTTGAGATGATCGATCTCGTCAAGCAAGCCCTCCGTGCTACCGATCACCGCTCGGGTAACGGGCGGCGCCTTTGGTTTTGCTTTAACCTTGGCCGCGGGCTTTGGCTTAGGTTTTGGTTTCACGCGGCTGGCTGTTTTTTTAATTGGGCTCATGGGTTCGTCTCCTAAGTCAGATCAACTTTGGTGCGTCGCTTGAATCAGCTCGTTCGCGCGTTCTAACGCCGCGGCGACACCCGCCGTTTTGTCCGTGCTTTCGACGATCACTTTTAAAACCGAGCTCGCCACGACCACGCCATCCGCCAAGCGGGCGGCTTCGCGCGCGGTTTCGGGACTGCTGACACCAAAACCGATGACCAGCGGCGTCGAGCAGGCTTTGCGCAAGGCGCTCACGGTCTGTGCCAAACGCTTGTCAAACGCCGCGCGCTCACCCGTCACCCCCGCCACACTGACCACATAGATAAACCCTGTCGCCGCTTTGGCGATGGCCTTTAGTCGTTGCGGGGTGCTGGTGGGCGCGGCGAGATACACCAAGTCCAATCCAGCGCTCTTGCATGCCTTGGCCAAGCCTGCCGCTTCTTCGGGTGGCAGATCTGGCACCACCAAGCCATCCGCCCCAGCTTGCCGAGTAGCGTGGGCGAACATCTCTAACCCTAGCGCCAACACCAGATTGTAGTAGGTCATCACCAACAATGGTTTATCGGTCCCAGCCCGCAGGCGCCGCAAGAGATCCAATCCCAACGCGGGTGTCGTGCCCGCGGCCAGCGCGACCTCGCCACAGCGTTGAATGACAACACCATCCGCCATCGGATCTGAAAATGGCAACCCGACCTCAAGCATGTCAGCCCCACGTTTGAGCAACTCTTGTCCCAAGCTGAAGGCGCCTTCGGCGCTAGGGTAGCCAGCCATCACATAGCCGACATAGGCTTTTTGACGATCTTTCTTTAGGCGCGCGAACGCGTCTTGAATGCGTCCCATGATCGCTCCTTAACTAAGCAAGTAGGCCGCGTTGGCGGCGATACGGCGTTTGATAAAACGGTCCACGTTGACCATGTCCTTGTCCCCACGCCCTGATAAGTTAACCAAGATGACCTGATCCTTTTTCATCGTCGGCGCCAGCTTGATCGCGTGAGCCTACGCGTGTGAGCTCTCCAGCGCTGGCAAAATCCCCTCTTCGCGGCAGAGTGCCTGAAACGCGTCGACCGCCTCGGCATCGGTCACGGCCACATACTCGACCCGGCCCAGGTCATGCAAGTAGCTGTGCTCGGGTCCCACGCCTGGATAGTCCAAGCCCGCGCTGATGCTGTGCGTCTCGCTGATCTGACCTTCGGGACTTTGCAGGACATAACTGTAAGCGCCGTGAAAGACCCCCGGTTTGCCTAAGGCCATGGTCGCCGCGGTGCGGGGTGTGTCCACGCCATCGCCAGCGGCTTCGACACCCACCAAGGCAACTTTGCTATCTTCGAGAAACGGATGAAAGATCCCGATAGCGTTGCTACCCCCATTGACGCAAGCCACCACCACATCGGGCAGGCGTTTGTAGTCGCGCTGCATTTGCAGGCGCGCCTCTTTGCCGATCACCGTTTGAAAATCGCGGACCATCAAAGGATAGGGGTGAAACGCGGTGGCCGAACCCAGCATGTAGAAGGTGCTGTCGACGTTGCTGATCCAATCACGGATGGCCTCGTTGATGGCGTCTTTCAACGTCTTGGTGCCACTGGTGACTGTCACCACGCGTGTGCCCAATAATTTCATGCGTTGCACATTGAGGGCCTGGCGCTTGACATCTTCTTCACCCATGTACACGACACAATCCAAACCAAAGTGCGCGCAGACCGTGGCCGCGGCCACGCCGTGCTGGCCCGCGCCCGTCTCGGCGATCACGCGCTTCTTGCCCATGCGGATAGCCAAAAGCGCCTGGCCCAACGCGTTGTTTAGCTTGTGCGCGCCTGTGTGCAGCAGGTCTTCTCGCTTGAGGACGATGCGAGCCCCGCCCAAGCGCTTTGACAAGCGCGCGGCCTCAGTCAAAGGTGTTGGGCGGCCCGCAAAATCAGCCAGCTCTTTACCCAGGGCCTTTTGAAAGCCTTTGTCTTTGCGCGCCTTAAGATAAGCCTGGGTCAGCGCCTGCACGGCGGGCATCAACGTCTCGGGCGCGAACACGCCGCCATAGTCACCAAAATGTCCCGTGGCGCTGGGCAGGTCCAAGCGCACCTTGACGGCTTTGCCCGAGGCCTTGAACGGCTTTTTCGCGCCTGCGCTCGCGGCTTTCTTTTTTGTGGCCATGACGGCTCCTTGTTTAGATCAACGCCGATTTAGCGGCGCGTATAAACGCTCGCATCTTGATTGGATCTTTACGTCCTGGTGATTTTTCCACGCCTGACGCCACATCCACGGCATAGGGTCGCGCTTCGCGCACCGCCTGCGCCACATTGGCAGGGGTCAAACCACCCGCCAGGATCACAGGCTTGCGCCGCCCCGCTTCGCGAGCCAAGTCCCAGCGAAAAGTTTTGCCGGTGCCCCCGTAACCCGCGGCCGAATAGGCGTCCAAGAGCCATGCCGAACTGCGAGGCCAAAGCCGGAGCGCGTTCAAACTGCGCTTGTCCTTGACGCGCAAAGCGCGAATCTGTTTGTCCCAAGGAAAGAGCGCCAGATCGTCAGGGCTCTCATCCCCATGAAACTGCATAAAATCTAAACGCATGGATCCAAGTGCCTCTTGGATCAAGCGGGGTGCTGCGTTGACAAAAACGCCCACGGTGCTGATCAACGGTGGAAGTTTGGCCACCCACAGCGAGGCGGCACGCACGCTCACGTGCCGTGGGCTGCCCTCAAAAAAATTAATCCCGAGCGCGTCCGCGCCCGCCTCGATCGCAGCCAGCGCGTCGCCCAAGTTTGTGATCCCGCAGATCTTAACGCGTGGTATCAGCAAGGCCTTGTCAGGCGTTCGCTTGGGCTTGGGCGCGGTCTTCACCGTCCCTCGCCCACACTCGCCATCTCGCGCACCAGGTCCGCTGGATTCTTAGCCTTTAAGAACGCCTCGCCGACCAAGACCGCTCGCGCGCCCTTGCTATAAACAAACGCCGCGTCCTCGCGGGTCAAGATACCGCTCTCGCTAACAAAAACTTTGCCTTCAACTTCTTTTTTGAGCATGCGCTCGGTGACCTTGATGTCTACCTTGAAGGTCGCCAGATTGCGGTTGTTGATCCCAATGAACTCAGCTTCGGCCCGCAAGGCCTTACGCAGATCGTCGACGGTGTGCACTTCGACCAACGAGGCCATCGAAAGGTTATGCGCCAACTGGATCATCTTGCGCAGATCGCGTGGCTGAGGAAAAACTGACGCGATCAAGAGCACGGCGTCCGCCCGGGCCAAGCGCGACTGATAAACCTGCCAGGGATCAAAGATGAAATCTTTTCGCAGCACGGGTAGCAACGTCGCGGCTTTGACTTCGGCGATCATGCCCATGTCACCCTTAAAAAACTTGCTCTCGGTGACAACACTGATCACTGTCGCGCCGCCCTCAACGTACGCCTGGGCCTGCTTGGTCACACTGCCTTTTAAGAGCGCGCCTTTGCTGGGCGACGCGCGCTTGATCTCGGCAATGACTGCCAAGCCACTCTTGCGATTGATCGCTGCTTTAAAGCTGCGGCTAGGCAAGGCGCCCACCAAGCGATTCATCATCGCCTCAATCGGGTCGGCCAGCTTGCCGGCCTCAACCTCTTTGCGCTTGTTGGCCAATATCTTTTTTAGAATGTTCTCCACCTGTGCTCCTTTGACTTGCTAGGGACTTATGCGTTACTAAACTCAATCAAAGCATCCAACTTTTTGGCCGCGCCACCACTGTCAATCGCGTGGGTGGCCATGGCCACCCCTTCACGCAAGGTCGGACACGCGTTCGCGGCCACCAGCGCGGCAGCTGCGTTTAAGAGCACGATATCGCGCTTGGCGCCTGACGCGCCTTCGAGCACCGCGCGGGTGATAGAAGCATTAAGAGCGGCATCGCCCCCGGCAAGGGCCTTGGCATCGGCCAACTCAAAACCATATTCCTCTGGATCGACGTAGTAGCCACGGATCTTGCCGTCTTTCAGCTCCGCCACGCGGCTCTCGCCACACACGGTCAGCTCATCCAAACCATCCCCATGCACCACCAAGGCGTGCTCACAACCCAACTGGCCCAAGACCGCCGCCAAAAGCTCGACATAGTCGGCGTCAAAGACCCCGATAACTTGATGCTTGGCGCCCGCGGGATTGGTCAAGGGTCCCAGCAGATTGAATGCCGTGCGCACACCGATCTCTTTACGCGGGCCCGCCGCATGCTTCATGGCGCCATGCAAGGCGGGGGCGAATAAAAAACCGATGCCAACTTTGTCGATCGCGAGACCCACGCGCTCGGGGGTCAGGTCAAGTTTGACGCCAAGCGCTCCCAACACATCGGCCGATCCGCTCTGACTGCTGAGC
Organism: candidate division FCPU426 bacterium; assembly: GCA_031365225.1. Taxonomy (GTDB): domain Bacteria; phylum Oederibacteriota; class JAJYGY01; order JAJYGY01; family DAIDJD01; genus JANLXT01. Next base: position 5,648 of record JANLXT010000164.1, on the reverse strand, counting down.
GCGCGATTGCCGTGCTTGGCCACCGCGACGCCCGCGCCCGCCACCACAAACGCCGCGGTCGTGCTGATGTTAAAAGTGCCACTGCTGTCCCCGCCCGTGCCACAGGTGTCCACCACCAAGGCCCGTGTGTGTGGGACAGGGGTGGCTTTGGCTCGCATGATCCTGGCAAACCCAGTCAGCTCTTCGATGGACTCGCCTTTAAGGCGCAACGCCACCAAAAGCGCCGCGATCTGCGCGGGCGTGGCCAGTCCATCCATGATCTCGGTCATGCACTGGCTGGACTCGTCCAGCGTGAGGGACTGCCCCTCGATGACGATCTTGATAGCTTCTCGGATCACAGCACCCTCAGTCGTTCAGTTTAAAAACACGCTTGGCGTTGGCGGTGGTCGCTTTCTCGACCTCGGCCACGCTCACACCTTTTAACTCGGCCAGCTTGGCGGCCACCGCGATGATATAGGCCGGCTCGTTGCGCTGGCCCCGCCAGTCTTGCGGCGCCAACCAAGGACCATCGGTCTCAAGCAACAAACGCGAGAGGGGCACGCCAGCGATCACATCCCGCAAGGGTTGAGCGCTCTTGTAGGTCAAGATACCACCGACCGCCAGATCAAAATTCAAATCAAGCGCGCCCTTGGCCGCGGCCGCGTCACCGGCGAAGCAGTGAAAAACCCCGCCCACCCGCTCGGCGCCTTCTTCACGCAATACCCTGAGCGTATCAGTGGCCGCCTCGCGCTGGTGTATCACCAGCGGCAGGTTCAGCTCGAGCGCCAGACGGATAAAGTCCCTGAACGCAGGCTCTTGCTTGGCCAGGCTAAACTCAGGCCGATGAAAATCTAAACCCACCTCACCGATGGCCACGATGTTCTTGGCCCCTTTGGCGATCGCGCGATAGGCCCGTAGTCGTTCGTCGTCCCAGGTCTCAACCTGCTCGGGGTGCTCACCGATAGCGCCGTAGATGCCGTCGCGCTGCGCCACGTAGTCCCGCACCCAGGCGCTGTCTTCGAGGTTGGTACCGATGGTGATCAGCGTCCCCACGCCAGCCGCCTTGGCCCGCGCGATCAGCGCGTCGCGATCGACGTCATAGCGCGTGTCGTCGAGGTGGACGTGGGTGTCGATCAAAGCCCTCTCCCGGCCGCTACGCGGCCACCCTCTCCCCGGGGGAGAGGGCAGTGATTAAGTCTTAGCCAACTCTGGCTTGGGGAACAGCGAGTCACCCTTGGCCGCTCTTCCAAAATCTGATTTCTCGTTAAAGGCCATCAAGCTCTCAAGGTTTTGGCCCTGCCAGTCTGCTTTGGCCTGCCCTAGTTGCTCGAGAAGCTTCTCAGAAGTCTGAGGCATAAAAGGGCGAAGTCCGTGACCTAGCATCCGCAACGTCTCGAGCAAGCAATACAAGGTATGCGCCAACAAGCGCCGATCATCCTCACCCGTCAGCTTTGCCATCTTCCAGGGTTCCGTCCTTTGGATGTACTCGTTGGCCGCGCGCGCTAATTGAAAGAGCCGTTCCAACGCCTCGTGAAACGCCAATTTGTCCATGGCCGCGGCGTAGTCACGCCAAAACGACAAAGCGTTCAAGAGCAAAGGGTCTTGGTCCGAGGTCAAAGCCGCCACAGGCGTCTTGCCATAGAGCGCTAACGTACGGCTAAGAAGGTTTCCCAGCACGTCGGCCAGCTCGCTGTTGTAACGGCCCTGCAAGCCCGCTTCGCTGACCGAAGCGTCCGCGCCAAAGGGCACGTCACGCAAGAGGTAGTAGCGCACCACTTCGGGCCCAAAGCGCGTGGCCCAGTCAATGGGATCGATCACATTGCCCAACGACTTGGACATCTTTTTGCCATCGTTGATGATCCAACCCGTGCCAAAAACCTTCTTTGGCGCCTCGATACCCGCGGCCAACAACATGGCGGGCCACAGCACCGCGTGAAAGCGCAGGATCTCTTTGCCGATGATGTGCACGTCGGCAGGCCACATTTTTTCGTAGCCAGGCGCCGGCCAACCCGTCGCGGTCAAATAATTGATGAGCGCGTCAAACCAAACATACAGCACCTGCTGCTCGTCGCCCGGCACAGGGATGCCCCATTTGACCGCGCTGCGCGTGATGCTGATATCTTGCACGCCACCTTCGGCGTTGAAGTAGCTACCCATGATCTCGTTGCGCCGCGCTTCGGGCATCACAAAATCGGGGTGACTGTCCAGGTGCGCGCGCATCTTTTCCGCCAAGCGGCTCTGCAAAAAGAAATAGTTCTCTTCTTTGGTGCGAGACGCCGGGCGCTCGCATTCGGGGCAGAGGTTGCCAGGTTGCGCTAGATCTTTCTCTAGATAAAAAGTTTCTTCGTGCACACAGTACCAGCCCTCGTACGAGCGTTTTTCGATGAGGCCCGCGGCTTTGACACGATTAAAAAACTCGGTGGCGGCGGCGTAGTGATCCTGGTCCGTGGTGCGGATAAAGCGGTCGTACTCGATCCCCAGCGCGGACCAGGCCGCCTTAAAATGCGTGACCATGTCATCGGCCAGCGCCTTGGGACTGGCGTAGCCTTTTTCGGCAGCGGCCTTGGCGATCTTTTGGCCATGCTCGTCCGTGCCCGTCAAAAAAAAGACATCGCGCCCGCGCGCCTTTTGATAGCGCGCAAACACATCCGCGCCCACGGTCGAGTAGGCGTGCCCAATGTGGGGCACGTCGTTGACGTAGTACAGCGGGGTGGTGATATAAAACTTTTTACTTTGGCTCATGCGTCTCTCACGCGGCGGCTCGGTCTTCCATGGCCAACGCCAAGTTATCTAAGATCAGCCCCGCGTGAACATTGCGCGGGATCAAGGTTTGAGCTTGCGCCACCGCGCCGATCAAGCGCAAGACCACTTCTTTGGGCAGAGACTTTCCGTGCTGGGGCGCCGCGCCGAGCAGGCGTAGCGACGCGGGCATGCCGGCGCGATCCATCCAAAGCTCCCGCAAGAACATGGCCAGCACCGGCAACAGTTCGGGCAAGCGTTTGCGATCCTCGTCCGCGCTACGCGCCCAGGCTAGCGCCCGCAATCGGCTCTTGAGGGCGGCGGCCTCTAAAAACCCCTCGGCTAACTCGATCAAATGCCGACCTTCAGGGGCTGCCAAGCGCCGAGCTTGGCGCAAACTGCCTCCCGACAATCCTGCCAAACGCTTAGCTTCGATCGGGTCCACGTTATCGATCTGACGCAAGAGCTCTGCAATTCCAAGATCGGGCAGGGCAGTAAAACGCACGGGCTGGCAGCGTGAAGCGATGGTGCTAAGGATCGCGGCGCGTTGCGACGTGACCAGCACATAGAGCGTGTTGGGGGCGGGCTCTTCGAGCGCTTTGAGCATCGCGTTCGCCGCGCCAGGTGTCAAACTGTCTGCCCGATCCACAATAAAGACTCGGGTGCCGGCCTCATAAGGTTTAAGGCTGGCCTCGTGCAAAAGGTCGCGTACCTGCTCAACCTTAAAGCTGGCCCCCTGGGGCGCGATCACCCGCGCGTCAGGATGTTTATCTTGCGCCACCCGACGACAATCGACGCAGGTCGCACAACCCACGCCTGGCGTGACCTTGCAAAACAAAGCCGCCGTCATCGCCCGCGCCACAGATTTTTTGCCGCAACCAGGCGGGCCATAAAACAAATAGGCCGAAGCAGGCCGTCCGCCACGCACGGCGCTCTTGAGTAAGCGCTGGGCAAACTCTTGCCCCATGATGTGATCAAACGGTGTGGCCACGTCGCTCCAATGCTGGGCGCGCCAATCCTAGGACGCGTTCCAAGACCTGGTCCGGGGACAGGCCCCGCACCTCGATCAGCTTTATCCGTCGTGCATCACGTTTGCGCAGACGCAAAAATGCCGCCCGCACCTTGGCATGAAAACTTCTCCCCGCGCTTTCGATGCGATCGTGGGAGCCCTTGGCGCCTTTGGCTCGGCGCAAACCGTGCTCGGCGCTCACATCAAGCAAGAGGGTCAAGTCAGGTTTGAGACCTGCGGTCGAAAAACTATCCAACGCGCTCACCTGGGCCAGGGACAAACCGCGCCCCGCCGCTTGGTAGGCCAAGGTTGAATCGCTGAAGCGGTCGCAAATCACCACCGCGCCCCGCGCCAAGGCTGGGCGTATTTTTTCTTGAACATGCTGGGCCCGGCTGGCCAAAAACAGCAGCAACTCGGCCCGCGACACAAGCCCGCGCGTCTTGGTCGACAGCAACACGCGCCGAATCCGCTCGGCGGCAGGCGTCCCCCCTGGCTCACGGGTTAGGATCACGGGAATGCGCTTACGCCTTAGCCACAGCGCCATTAGACGGGCTTGCGTGCTCTTGCCCGAGCCATCGGGACCTTCAAAGGTGACAAAATACCCACGCTTGGCGCTCAAGTTTGCTCTGCCTTTTGAAAGAAAATATTATATCACGGGAGTCCAGCCGGATGAAGCTCAAGCAGGCCTACAAAATCAGTGAAAAGTGTTGTAAATAAAGGGTTTTTAATTATGTCGAAGATAGAGCTTGACCTAGGTTATCCTGAAAAACATATATTTTACAAAGCTTTTTGACTATTTTTGCGAACATACAATAATATTGTCACCCTATCAGAGATCATCAGCGAACGAACAGCAACTTTCCTTTGATCTCATTCGAACGCTGAGTCCCCTCTTGAGCCCAAGCACGAAAATAGTAGATCCCATTGGCCAGGTCTAAAGGTGTTCCCAGCGTCACCCAGCCTGGACCAAAGTTGCCTTGCAACGCCTTTTCACTGACTAGACTCAAGCCCACACTGTAAACACGAACGCGCAGGTCCGTCGCGCGACCCGTCAGTAAAAAGCGGAAACCATCTGGATTGGGGTTAGGGACCGGCAGGCAGGCCGCGAGCGACAGCGCGGCAATCGGAATGGGCGCTGGAGTCAACGTCCCTGCCGCGGTAGGCGACGCGCTCGGTGAGGGCGAGATCGTGCCCGTCGCGGTGTCGCTAGGACTTGGGCTCGCCGAAATGTTGGGTGTCGCGGTCTCTGTCGCGCTAAGCGTCATCGTGAACGTCATGGTGACGCTTTGACTAGGGCTCACCGTCGGTGTCAATGTGCAGGTCGCCGTCTCTGTGGGGCTCTGCGTGCTTGTGCCAGTCACACTAAATGTAATGCTCGGTGTACCCGTGGGACTCTGCGTATCGGTGTAGGTCGGGGTGGGGCTAACCGTATGGGTGTGTGTGCGACTCTGCACGTCCGTGAAAGTCGGTGTGGGTGTCACGGTGCCAGTGCTCGTGGCACTCTGCACATCCGTGAAGGTCGGCGTGGGTGTCAGCGTCTTGGTGCTCGTAAGGCTCTGCACATCCGTGAAAGTCGGCGTGGGCGTCAACGTACGTGTCTCCGTCGGGCTTTGCACATCGGTGCTGGTCTGTGTCGGGGTCACGGTCGCTGTCGGGGTGGGCGATACGATAGGGCAGATCTCCGCGAAGCCTGTCCACGTGTTGCCCGCTAAGCTGGCTGCTGCTGCCGCCGGAAAATTCGCGTAGCTGTAGGCCCGGAACCAACAATTGCCTGGCGTGGTAGCGCGGTTCACCGACGTGGCGTCATTGGCGTACATCACGGCCACCCAATAATTTGTCCCGCCCGTGACCAGCACCGCACTGCCAAGATTAAATGTATTCCAACCGTTTATCAGGGCTTGCGACCCGCTCTCGCCGAGCA
>JANLXT010000163.1:0-2999 GCA_031365225.1 candidate division FCPU426 bacterium | reverse complement strand
ACGCCATCCTTAATTGAAGACTTGCTTGATATTACCGGCCCGATTCGTCCGCCCGGGTATGGCCTAAGTATTACCTCTGAAAACTTTTTACGGGCGACTGAATTACAAGTTGAATTTGGTTATGACAAGGCACTTAACAATCCAAAAGAGTTTTTGCTTGATATGATGCCTGTCTTCTTTGAACAAATTGGGAAACTTTCATCGCCGAAAGCGCTGCAAGCGTTAATCACGACGTTTGATCATACCGGGAAGTCTAATTTTTTCCTGACGAGTGATGTAGAAGGCGTTGCGAAGACGGCCAAGGATTTGCACTGGGACGGCCGCATCGTACAAGCGAAGCAAGACTATTTGGCCGTTGTGAACTCAAACCTGGGCGGTGGCAAAACCGATCGCGTCATTCAAGAGAATGTGAAAGTCGAAATTAAACCGGAAGCGGGGCGGTTGACGCACACCGTAAAAATCCATCGGAAACATTCCGGAAAAGCCGAAGATATTCTCGCGGGCCACACGAACCGCACATTCGTTCGCGTCTATACTCCGCGGGAGTCGAACCTAATTTCCATCCAGGGCGCGAGCAAACTGCCCGTTGGTTTCTTTTTCCAATCAGAAACGGGCGCATTACCCGATGACCAATTACGAACGGCAGAAGGGCGAGTGCTGGTGGATGAGTCTGGACAAACTCGGGTTTCGGAAGAAAGCGGGAAACATGTCTTTGGCTTTTGGAGCGTGATTGAGCCTGGAAAGTCACAAGATATCACGGTTACGTATTCCACCCCGGTCTATAAGCCCTGGGATTTAGTCTGGCAAAAGCAACCGGGAGCTATTTTGCGCAATTGGGAGGTCCAATTTGAAGCACCGAGCAACATTGAATCGGCGGCACCTAGCCAAAACCAGAATCTCAATAAAAAGCGTGTTCGCTGGAATACCACCTCTGAATTAACTCGACAGTTCACCGCCCAGTATTAGAAATTGGCTAGAATTAGCCAATAATACAATCTATCCGCGCAGCCCCTCTTGACAGTTTTGATCAGGGGGAGTATTCTAATTCGTTAAGTTAATTCGCACCTTTCATTTCGCGTCGCAGTTGTCAGGAGTTGTGTCGATGATTGGTCATCGATAGAACCCCTGGCAACGCATGACAACGGACAGCCAAAGCGCCGCTCGGGGGACCGGTCAGTCGTACACGTAGTACGAAGTTTCTGGAAATACCCAGGCAGCACATCAGCAGTTCGGAGTTCGATTCACCTGGCAGTCAGCCACACTCTGGTCGTTCGGACAGGTTCCGGCAGTCTGCAGTTCGGTGTCAAAGTACAGCGAAGCGATCAACCAGCGGGTTGGAAGAGAGGCCTCTCAACCACCCGCTGGCCTTTTCTGAGCACATCTGATGACAGGTGCATTCAGAAAAGAACTGGAGGGTTCCATACAATTTAATTTGAAACGACGTCTGAGGAGAACTAGTTTCGAACACAGCAACCAGCTTTTGTAGCTGGAACTGTATCGATCCCGACTTCTCCCGTCCGGGATTTTTTCATTCGATCGGCTTTGCGGCCAATAGCCGTGTGTTACTGGTCGCAGAATCGCATCGAATGACATCTCGCTTGAGTACTCACCCTCACAAATATTTTTTATATATCTTCGGAGGACCGTGAGTGCTCTAGCGAGGGTAATCCTGCAGTTCCTTCCAGCCGCTTTAGCGCGGAGAAAGTCACTCAGATGAACGAGAAGAGCCTGACCTCGGATCAGAAGTTGGGTCGCTACATCATCGGTGGGTTTCTCATGGTGTCCGGAACCGTTCTCGCCTCACTGGTGATCTACGCTGCTATCAGCGTCATCCAGACGGGCGTGCAGTCCGGAACGCCCGAGGGTCTGGCTGGAGCTCTCATGTTCCTGCTGGCCATTGGGATCGGCTGTCTCTATCTCGGCTTTGCGGTCATTCGCGAGGCTCGCCAGGCGGAGACTCGCAATTACCACTACTAGGCGTCCCTTCTGACTTGGAACTTCCAGAATATCGGAAGTTCCAGTCTCGCCCGAGCATTCGGTACTAGAAAATACGGAATGTTCAGGCGAGAGCAATCTCGATCGTCCGGCACGTATGAAACGGCGAATGTCCGTGAAATACGATGCCCCTACAACAGGAGCTGGAGATGTCTTTCACCTTGAAGCACAAAAATGGGAAAACGATTTTCCCGTATTACTCGAATCCAGCGCGGATGAATGACCAGGAGGCGCGGGAGTTTCTCAAGGAACACCGTGCCGAGATCGTCAAAGCTGACCGAAGGGTGACCTTCGCTCATCCTGAGTTCAGTGACGAGAGCTTTCTGGCGTATGTCCAGCTCGTGCGTGAGCGCCGCGAAGAGCTCCGGCAGGCTCCGAAGAAGTCTGCGAAAAAGAAGTAGCAGCATGCGAGCGTCCTTTCTGGACTGGCACTTCAACTCATTTGAAGTTATCAGTCCTCTCGCCCGAGGTCTGAATAGATTCCGGATCAAGTCCGGAATGACATATTCAGCATTCAGGCGAGACAGAACATTCCAATTCAAACTCACTCCGAGAAACACACTGGGAGGGGAGAGCACCGGCGACCAGTTTGCTACAAGCATGGATTGGTTCCGGCCGTCCAAAGATTCAAGGCAGCGGGGTTTCGACTCCAAAACCCTGAATCCAGGACATTGCCGTGACACGTTGCACTTCGGTGCGGCAAAGTTGCGGCCCGCTTGCCTCCCGATGTGTTTCTCGAAATGAAGGCCTGGTAGACAAGGAGGAGCCATGAAGCCGGAAGTTGTAATCTTGATTGTGGTCGCCGTCATATCTTTCATTGGTGCATCACCATTCCTCATCGACGCCTGGCATATCAGGCCCTGGAAGAAGGATGCGGCCGCCTCTTCCAAAGAGTAGGTCGATGCACATTCAAGTGGGAGGAAGGTCACATCGCTTTTCTCCTCTCGCCCGAGCATTCCACTCCACTGAGTTTATCTCGGTTCAAGCATGGTGGAATGCTCAGG
>JANLXT010000146.1:0-3585 GCA_031365225.1 candidate division FCPU426 bacterium | reverse complement strand
CCACCGCGGCGACCTGGTCGACAGCGACTTCGGTGACCTTGCCCCCTCAAAAGGATGGGATATGGTATTTTCATCTTGCGGCAAAAGACAACGCTGGTAATTTAAGCGAAGCGACACACATCAAGCTACGCATTGAGTCGGAAGCGCCTCGTACTCGACTTGAGCCTTTGCCAGAACTAACGCGTGAAACTAATTTTCTGCTTCAATGGCGTGGCGAAGATAAGATTTCTGGCGTGGATACGTACGAGGTCCAGGTCCGTGAAGGTGAAACAGGCGACTGGACAACGTGGTTGGCAGAGACGGTATTAGAAAAGTCCGAATTTAGAGGACGGGATGGGGTGACTTTTTATTTTAGAGCTCGCGCAAAGGATCGCGCTGGCAATATTGAAGCCTGGGATGAAAAAGGTCCTTGGGCAAGCGTGACAGTTGACCAGACACCGCCTGAAGCAGTGGGTGGACTCGTAGCCAAATCAGGGATGGATGGGAGTGTTGAATTAGATTGGGCACCAGCACGCGATGGCGTGAGCGGCGTCGCTAGCTACGAAATCTGGCGCTCGGACGTTTCGGGAGCGCTGGGAGCGCTTGTTAGCCCCAGCGGAGGCGTTTTAATAAACCGTTATGTTGATTCCGGAAAAGATCTGCAGGACGGAGGGCTTTACTATTTTAGTGTCTTGCCGGTGGACAAAGCCGGCAATCGAGCCAGGGATGGATATCAGCAAGTGAGCTGTCTCTGCGATAAAGTCGCGCCACCACCCATTCTATTTTCGCCAACCCATCCGTCGCCGTTGGACTGGTCCAATCAGCCCAACGCCCGATTGACTTGGGAGGCGCCCGCGGATGCCACGGGTATTGCGGGGTATTACTGGATGCTTGATCAAAATCTTTCGTCGGTTCCTACCCCGAAGAGTGGGGCTTGGATCGAAAAAGGAGAGATCGACCTGACGTCGCTCAAAGATGGTTCGTGGTATGTGCATGTGGCCAGCAAGGACCTCGCGGGGAATTTGTCCAGCGATGCGGGTCACTATCAATTGAATATTGATACTTCGCCACCAGCTCCGCCAAGTGTGCGCTGTTTGACTCATCCGCATGCGGATGCTTGGTCCGCACGCGGAGAAGCAGAATTCGCGTGGAACCCCCCGACAGATCCTTCTGGCATTGCCGGCTACTATTGGTGTGTGGATGCTGAACCCGAGACCTTGCCTAGCGTCGAGAACGCGCGATGGACTGAGCGGTTGGACGCCAAGACAGAAGAATTAGGAGAGGGTGCTTGGTATTTTCACTTAAACGCTAAGGATCGGGCGGGCAACCTTGGTCGTGAAGCGACCCATGTTAGGATTCAGATAGCTCGTTCGGCGCCGCCCCCGACTTTGACCTCCCCAACCCATCCCAAACCCGGTGATACTGGTGGTCGGCGAGTTGTTTTGCAATGGGTCACACCACCCTACAGTGAGCCCATTGTTGCTTGGCACGTTTCGTTGGATCGCCAAAAAGATACCATTCCGGATCAAAGGCATCCCAAGACAAATGAATTGCGCGTTGAGTACCAAGAGGTCAGCGATGGCGATTGGTGGTTTCACATCGTTAGCGTTGACCACGGTGGGAAAATTGGTCGTTTGGCCGCGCATTATCCGTTGGCAGTGCGCTCCGCAGGGTCCGTGTTGGGTCAAGTGACGCGCCCAAATGGCATTTTGCCTTTTGAAGGCGCTAGCGTTGAAATTTTTAGGCAGGGTAAGAGTCTAGGTAAACAAATCACATTGGCGGATGGGCGTTATCGTTTTGATGCTGTTGAAATGGGGGGCTTAGTCGTCAAATTGGATTGTCCAGGCTTGCCTAGTCTTTTGGTCGATCAATTGGCGTTGCAAGATGGAAGTTTGACGGTTAATCTTTCCGCGGAACTGTCCGTGCAACCAACACCTGCATTTGCGGGTCAGTCATTGCGATTTTTTGTCCTCGCAAAGGAAACTGGCGCTGTCGCTATTAAGATCTACACTGAAACGGGTCAAATTCTTGGCCAGGTTGAAGCGCTCGCGGCGCGCCCAGGGTGGGTTAAACTTACCTGGGACCAAACACCCGTGGCGGCAGGCACCGTGCTCTTTCAGGCAACCCTCACTGCAACGGGCGGAAAAGTCACAAAACACCCTATCCGCAAGATTTTAATTACAAAATAAAACCCAAATCGTCTTGGAAGCGTAATATAGCTACTAGGTATTTTAAAACAGTTTTTTTGGAGTGAGCCATGGGAAAAGCAATCGAGATCACAGAAGGCAATTTTCAACAGGAAGTCTTGCAGTCGCAGCAGCCGGTGCTCATAGATTTTTGGGCGGAGTGGTGCGGCCCCTGTCGCATGGTGGCTCCAATTGTTGAGCAGCTTGCCGACGAATATCAAGGCAAGGTCAAGGTTGGTAAAATAGACGTCGATAGCAATCAAAGCTTAGCGGGTTCTTTTGGCGTGAGTTCAATTCCGACCTTGTTGTTGTTCAAGGGCGGTAAGGTGATCAATGCGCGCGTCGGCGCAGGTAGCAAGGGTGACTTGGCCAAAATGCTAGATGAGGCTCTTCTCTAGAATGACAAAGCCCGCGCTGCTGATCACTGGCGCGGCGGGCACGATTGGTCGGGCGTTAACACTTGCGCTGGCCAAAGATTCAGAGTGGGCAGAACATCGTTTTGTATTGACGAGTACGGACAGAAATAAATTAGTGGGCTTGGGTGAACAAGTGCAAGCCTTGGGGCACCAGGTTGAGAATTTTAGTCTGGATCTTTGCGACGAGGCTGCGACGGGGCTTTTTTTTGAAAATAACCTGTCCGGCCTCGCTCCATTTTCTGCGGTCGTCTTAATTGCCGGGGATAACATTGATAAATCCTTTTTGTCGGTAGAAACAACGGAGTGGGAACGTTTGTGGACTTTAAATGCCGCCTGCAACGCAAGGCTGCTGCAGTCGCTATCACGGCCGGGGATGCTTTCGCCTAACGCTAGCGCTGTTTTGGTTGGGTCCAGCGTTGGTTTGCGGGGTAGTGCGGGCCAAGCCCCCTATGCGGCCAGCAAGGGCGCATTGATGGATATAATCGCGACGATGGCCCCGCATGGATTACGAGTTAACGTCTTGTTGCCACCGTTGGTTGAGAGCCCTTTGCTAGCGCACCTTAGCCCAGCTGTTCGAGAACATCTTTTTTCGTCTTGCCTCTTAGTGGATCCTGACGCGGCCTTCACTTGCGCGGCGCACGGAGTATTTTTGCTTTCTCGCCGCGCGTCGTATATCCATCGAACAGCTTGGCAGGCCGATAGTCGCGTGAACGCCTTAGGATTTAACGATTGAGGCCCGTGTATTTGATTGCGGCAGGAGCTGTCTGCGCCCCATCCGATGGCGACGCATTCAGGTTTGATTCGCGGTTAGGACAGCGGCTCGTTGCCCGTGCGATATTTGAACCAGAGCCAGGTGAGCCGAGGCTCTTTGGGTTAGCTCGCGCCGCTACCGAGTTGACGTTGCGAGGGTTGGACTTGGGTGACCTAGATCTAGAACGTGCGGGAGTCTTTGTATCCGCTAGTAAAGGCGGCATGCTGGTGTTTGATGGGCCCGATCCCGATCC
>JANLXT010000133.1:0-9620 GCA_031365225.1 candidate division FCPU426 bacterium | reverse complement strand
ACAAGTTTCTTGAATGGATCAACCAGAACAGCACGGGCGTGATATAGAGCACGTGGATGGCAGAGCTGAGCATGCCGCCGACCAACGGGGCCGCTATGGAGGCCAAGAGATCATCCCCTGTTCCCCGTGTCCAAAGAAGCGGAAAAAACCCAATAACATTGGTGGCCACGGTCATCAGCTTGGGGCGCAGCCGTAGAATTGATCCCTGCATCACCGCTTCGAAGAGGCCCGATTCGGTCAAGGGACCCATGGCTTTACGCTGGGCCAGGGTTTCTTGCAGATAGACGACCATGACCACCCCTGTTTGAACGGCCACGGCAAAAAGAGCGATGTAACCCACCCAAACCGAGACAGACAGAGGGATTTTAAGCGCCCATTGGATCCAGACCCCTCCGATAAGAGCAAATGGGACCGAGAGCATGACTAACCAAGCTTCGTGCATCGATCCAAAAGCGAAAGACAGGAGGCCGACGATGATCAAAAGGCAGAGCGGGACCAGCCACGCCAGTCGACGGCTGGCTCGGCGGTCAGATTCATACTGACCAGAGAATTCATAGCTCACGCCTGTGCCCAGTGCAGACGCCAAAGGTAGCTGAGAACGTTGTCTTTGCACCCAGCCCATGGTGTCCCGGTCATGGAGATCCATATAAATGGTCACTACAAATTGTCCGTTTTCCATGCCCAACATCTCGGGAGCTTGAGTCAGCTCGACCTTGGCAAGCTTTTCAAGGGGCCACGTGCGTCCCTTGGGATCAAATATCGGAAACTCACGCATCTTGCTATGGCTGTTACTAAATTCATCTGGATAGACCACCGCAATCTGGCGGTTTTCTTCACCAGCAAGCGCTGCGCCCCCTGCATGCGCCAAGACTTGCCCCAAGATTTTAGAAGAATCGAGCCCTATTTTTTTTGCGACACCTTCATCCACGGTGATCTTAAGTGCTGGAGCGATGATCGCTTTTTCGGCGATGGCGGAACGCACGCCAGCAGTCTTTCTTAGGATCGCCTCGAGCGTGATCGCCGCTTGTGCGGCGGCTTGGATCGTTGGCGCAAAAACTTTGATGCCAAGCGGCGTTCGAATGCCTGTGGATTGCATGTCGATGCGTCCACGGATAGGTTGAGTCCAGCCATTGGACAAACCAACAAACTGTAGAGCTGCGTCCATTTCTATCACAAGTTTTTCTTCGGTCATTCCCTCTCGCCATAGTTTTCGAGGTTTAAGAAGGATGGTGCTCTCAATCATCGAAAGAGGAGCGGGGTCCGTGGCAGATTCAGCTCGTCCTGCTTTACCAAAAACACGTTGCACTTCGGGGATAGATTTAAGGCGTTGATCCGCTTCTTTGAGCAAGGCCCCCACCTGAGCGGCAGGCACGCCCGAGGCGGTGACGGGCATGTACATGAGAGCGCCCTCATTCAAGGGCGGTAAAAATTCTTTTGGTAGACTTAAAAAGAGCGGGAGCGTGCTGGCCAATAGGACAAAATTGATACCTAGGCTCAGCTTAGGGTGCGTCAGGACTATTTGTAAGCTGGGGCGGTAGAGCGACTGCAGCCAAGCACCCAAAGGTTGTTCTTCTTCACGCTTAAGGTCACCCTTGAGATAGCGTGCGCACAAAGCAGGCACGAGCCAAATGGTCACGGCTAGAGCCGACAGCATGCTCAAGGACTTTGAGGCTGCTAACGGCATAAAAAGCCGACCTTCTTGACCTTCTAACGCAAAGACCGGCAAAAAAGAGACGACGACCACCAAGATTGTGAAAAAGAGAGGTTTGATCAAAAGAGAGATCGACGACGCCAGAATTTTGATGCGGCGCTCTTCGGGGACCCCGCGATGATCTGCCAAGGCTCGGTTGCCATTTTCTACCAGCACGATCCCGGCATCAATAATGTCACCAATGGCGATGGCCAAGCCCCCCAGGGTCATCAGGTTCATACTTAGACCGGCTAGATGCAACGGGATGAAGTGCAAACAGATAGTGATGGGTAGGGCGATAGAGAGCACCCACATCGAACGCCAATGTCCTAAAAAAATGAAAATCACAAGCGCGACCAACAACAGTTCTTGCAAGAGCTCTGTACGCACAGTGCGTAAAGCGGACAAGATAAGGTCGGAGCGATCGTACACCGCGACAATATCGCAGCCTTGAGGTAGAGAAGTTTTTAATTCTTTGAGTTTTGCGGAGACCTTTCCCGCTAGTTCTAAGGCGTTGACGCCTTTGGTGGCGATGACAATACCGCCTACGCATTCACCTTTGCCATCTAGATCGGCGATGCCACGCCTGAGATCGGGCGCGCGGCGTACACGCGCAAGTTCACTCAGAGGGATATCTTTGCCTTGAATGCGTAGCGTGAGGGCTTCTATTTGCGCAGCATTCTCTAGAACTTTATTTTTTGACAAATCCTTCGGTGAACTTCGGGCGGGGCTTTCTCCACTAAACCCTAGGATCACGTCTCGTTCAGAGAGCATGAGCATTCGCCCTTTGAGTAGGCCTTCTTGAAGCTTTAATCCTTGAAGCAAGTCGGCAGGGCTTAGGCCCCTGGCTTCTAAGAGGTGGGGGTTGGCCACAATCTCAAAGCGTTGAGAATAGCCACCGACAGGCGCTACTTCGGAGACGCCCTCAAGTTTAGCGAGTGCGGGCCCCAGTACAGTTTCTTGCAAGGCACGTAACTCATAGAGATCAAGCTCGCCTGAAGGACTGCTCAACGCGTATTGGTATATCCAGCCAACACCCGAAGCGTCCGCGGCCAGAGACCATTGCGCTTCTTTAGAAGTGAGGGCTTCGTCGCGTATACGTTGGCGTGTGGCACGCATGTCTTGGCGCTCATCTAAGAGCACCGTGATGTAGCTGTAACCCAAGTCGGAGAAGCCGCGCACGGTGCGCACACCTTGCAGAGACCGCATGCGTCGCATCACGGGGCCAGTTACGCTTTCCGCGATCTGCTCTGGACTACCAGGGTGGCGGGCATACAAGAGCACCTGCGGGTCCGAGAGATCAGGGATGGCATCTAAGGGCGAGCGCCATGCCGACCACGCGCCGACAAGGGCGAGAACCACAAAGACTAGAATGACCCGGCCCGAGCGCCGCATCGAAAATTCGATCATGCGCGTCAGCAGTTTGACCTCATGGATGCTCCATGCGCCAGTCGGCTTCTAGCCAAAAGACGCCTGTGCCCGCGACAAACTCGCCAGCTTCAAGACCTGTGATAGCAGCGTAGCTTTCGCCACGCGCAGTGACCGAGATAGCTCTGGGTTCAAAATTCTCTCCACGCATCACAAAAACGTGAGTTTTGTCATCGTATTCTAAAAGTGCCGTCAGTGGCACAGCCAGCGCGGGCGCGAAAGTCACCCGTAGCTCTGTCAGCGCCCAGGCGCTACCAACGATTGGCCGCGTTAGCCGTAACGTAACCTGATCACCTGGACCAAGGCCATCGATGGTGGCTAACACTGGCCGAGAGTAGCCTTGGGGTGGCATGACCATGGCGCTCAAGCCACGTTTTAACCCTCGCTGTTGGGTTTTGGGTATGCGCACACTTAGACGCAGGCCTCGCAGGCGTCCAGCGCCACGTAGATATTTTTCTATGCCAATCTTGCGTACTTCAAAGGGACGAAAATAGACAGCGGTCCTGCCGTTGAGCAAGGGCCATTGGCGCAGGCCAGCGTGCGCCAGATGCGGATGGGGAGGACCATCAAAAGCTTCCTTTAGTTGCAAACCACAAAATGGACAAGCGCCGCCTTTTTCAAAGATTTTGTCCGAACGATGCAAGGGGCAATTGTAACCCATGAGTTTGCGCTTGGGCGTTACGTAGGGTTTGAGCTTCATATGGCAGACATCACACTCGCCTTCAAGCGCGTAAACCCTATTTAAACAGCGCATCGGACAGATCCATTGCGTTGGCTTAACGACGAGGGGCTTGGGCCGCAAATGCAAAAAGACCTTCCAGCCACTTAGGGCGAGAAGGCCTGTTGCAAGGCCTAGAACGAGGAACTTTTTAGAGATCAATGGTTAGTGGCAGTAGTTGTCATTGCTACCCATGATATGGGTTCCCCACGGAAAATTGCCAATACCCGTGATCGCGCTGACCTTGTCATCTTTGCCGTCGATGACGTAGATCGTATCGTTGTTGGTGCTACACACATAGATTCGTTTGGTCTCTACGTCGGTGGTAGCGGTGGCCAGCAGATTATTCTGTCCAAGCAGGATCTTTCCCGCTGGGCGCATAGAAACTAAATCGTAAGCATACACGGTGCCCTCGGTCGATGCGATGACGTAGGCCTTTTTTCCACCATTCACAAAATTGATGCCGGTGATGTCGGCTCCGCTGGGCATGGTCGAGACCAATTTTTGTTTGGCGATGTCGATGACGGCCACCTCGTTAGTTTCATTGATGGCCACCACCATGTACTTACCGTCGGGCGAAGGATAGGCCTTCCAAGGCTTCCCTCCCAAAGGAATGGTTTTGACGACTTTGTCAGTCTTGGTTTCTATGACAGCCACAAGGCCCAGGTCGCTATCGGCGGCATAGACAAATTTTCCGTCTAGCGTCATGGATGGGGCGGGCACACCTTCGACATTGCCAAGGTATTTAGCAGTGTCCAGCTCGGTTGCCTCGTTCATGGCACCCACCGAGACGCGCTTAGCGATCTCGAGGCGCGCGACATCAATCACGGTCACTTCGTGCGCGCCAAAGTTGGCGACATAGACCTTGCTACCATCGGGAGAGACCTCAAAATTATGAGGTTCATTAAAACCTTCCATGGCTTTGGCTTCGACGCCTGCGGGGATATCGACCACCGTCACGATCCCCGTATGCATATTGCCCACGAACGCATAGCGACTGTCAGGGGTGATGACCATGTGGGATGGCTCGCCATGGGCATTGAAGCTGGCTCTGACTTTTAGGGTCGCGGTGTCGACGACATAGATCTTGTTGGTGCCTTGCCCCGTGATGATCACGCTGCGGTAATCTGGCGTGATGACCGCCATGTGCGGGTTGGCGTATTTCTCTAAAAACACAAGATTATTTTTCTTTGTGTTCATCTCAAAAAAATTGATATCTGAGCTGTCACGATTGACGATGACAAGATAATCTCTGACTTTTTTTGCAAGGTCACCGTCCATGCTATCCATGGCGTGTTCCGCAAAGAGGGGCGAGGCCATCAAGAGGGTGATTAAGAATATTTTTTTCATGAGTGTCTCCATTTTAATAGCTGACCTGGGCGCGGAGTCCCGCGATCCAGGCGTTTGGCAAGGCGTCGTTCAAGGCGGGATTGCCCGTCAGCGGGTCCAGCGCCACGGCGCCAGCGTCAACGACCGTGCGACTGAAGGTCCCTTGACCGTGCAGACTGACGCTAAAATTGGGCGTAAGGACCGTCTTGAGGTAAAGCTCGGTGAATTGCTCGCTTGCTCCGCCTTGTTGCTCCGTCCGGCCGTAGGCTATGCCGATCTTGTCCTTGAGACGGCGCGGATTAAAATAGCCAAGCTCCAGCCCACCCGAGGCTGACCAATCCAGCAAATTAAGCGCCACGCGAGATTCAGGGATGCTGTTGGCTAGATCTTCGGGTGTGTAGGCTTCGACATAGGAACTCTTTCCGTAACGGCCGAAGGCAGTGAGTTTGGTGTTGATTCGGTGATCATAGCTGATGCCCACAGCTTGGTCGGGCTGCTGCGAACCCCGCGGTTGTTGGCGGGCCCAGACCCGAAGATGGGTGTCTCCAAAAAAGTTATAGAGCATTCCCGCTTCGGCGATCCAGTAGACGTTGTCAAAGATATCAGCGGAGGCGCCTAAGCTATTTTGCGCGCCAAGCATAAAGTTAAAACGGGTAAAGTCTACCCGCGCGATGGCTCCGGGACCGTTGGCCGGATTCATGAGCAGGGACGAATTGACAAATTCTGAATGCATAAATTGGGCGGTCTCATCATTGGCGATCTTGTTTGAGTCAAAGCTGCCGGTTAGGTCAATCACGCCCAGCTGAAGGCTAAGTGTCTTTTTGGGGCCTTGCACCGAGACCCAAGCTTCACTGAGCATCGGTGTGCCGCTGGCGGCGTCAAAGTTGACAAACATGAGCGTGTTGCGCATGGGTTTGCCTGTCAGATTAAAGTCGACGGCCGAGCTGGCGGCACCCCGATTGGCGCTACGGGTAGCACCTGTCGCGTCGACGATGTCACCTGCACCGATGGTATTTTGATAGGCCCCAACAAGCTCGAGACCCACAATCACATGGCCGTCGATTGCAGACGCGATTGCGGCGTCGATCTTTTCTCCCACTGCCTCACGACGATTAAATTTCAATTTGCGATAGGTGACACGTTCTTCAAGTTTTGAGCCATCGCTGGGGCTGACGTTACCCGCTTGGGGTGAAGTGAACAGCTCGCCTGAGGGAGAGACGTATTCGGTCACGGGTTTGACGACTTCGACGGGTTCCGTACGCTCGTAATTGTCCCGTATATACTTGATTTCAGATTTTAGGTCGTCGACCTGCTCTTGCAGGCCTTTTTCATCGGCCCGCGCGGGGCTAACTAGGCATAGAAACGCAAGTAATGCGCAAAAGCTTGTTTTCACAGGGTCCTCGGTAAGGGTAATAGGGTGCAAAGATAGCACTATTGAAACTAGATTTCAACTAGAAATTATATTCAAGACACGTTTTATTTTGCTCCCAAAGCCCCGAGCGCTTCCTTGCTATAATCGGGACCCAAGATTAAAAGGGGTCTTTATGTCTGTTGCGTGGTTTGGAGTGATGCATGTCAGTTTATGAACGAAAATTTGATGTGATTGTGGTGGGGGCAGGTCACGCCGGTTGCGAAGCCGCCGTGGCGGCCGCGCGCTTGGGTTGCGAGACGCTCGCGCTCTGTTTAAATTTGGATACGATTGCCGCGATGTCGTGCAATCCCGCCATCGGTGGTTTGGCCAAAGGGCATCTTGTGCGCGAGATTGACGCGCTGGGTGGCGTGATGGGCTTGGCCGCGGACGCTTGTGGCATACAGTTCAAAATGCTCAATACTAGCAAGGGCCCCGCGGTGCAGGCCCCACGGGCTCAATGTGACAAGTATCTTTATAAGCAGTGGATGAAACGTTACCTTGAGGCGGTGCCTGGCTTGACGCTCAAGCAAGCGCAGGTCGAGGCGATCTTGGTGGATGACGCTGGCCATGCGCGAGGCGTGCGTACCAAGACGGGTACCGAATATTTGTCACGCGCCGTGATCATAACAACCGGGACTTTTTTGCAGGGCTTGATACATATTGGTGATCATCGCTTGCCCTCGGGGCGTGCGGGAGAACCGGCCTCCGTTGGATTGTCCGCAAATTTAAAAGAGTTGGGTTTTGAACTGGGTCGCCTAAAGACTGGCACCAATCCACGCGTTGACCGCAAGAGCCTGGATTTTAGTCGTTTTGATGTTTTTCCGGGCGATGAGGATATTCAGCCGTTTTCGTATCGAACAGCGAGGGGTAGCTTAAAAAATCATGTGCACTGCTGGACTGTGAAGACCAACGCAGTGATGCATCAGACCATCAGAGACGCGATAGTTCGAAGCCCACTCTATAATGGGGTCATCCAAGGGGTAGGCCCAAGATATTGTCCCTCGATAGAAGATAAGGTAATGCGCTTTCCAGAACGCGAAGCACATCAGATAGTTTTGGAGCCCGAAGGCCTTGAAACGGATGAACTTTACCTGAATGGTCTAAGCACATCGTTGCCAGAAGCAGATCAATTAGCTTTTTTACGCCAAATTGCTGGTTTTGAACGGGTCGAGATCATGCGCCCTGGTTACGCAGTCGAATATGACTTTGTTCCGCCCACCCAGTTAAAGTCTAGTTTGGAATCGCGGCCGGTGCCCTGCCTGTTTTTGGCTGGACAAATAAACGGGACATCAGGTTACGAAGAAGCCGCAGCGCAAGGATTGATGGCAGGTATAAACGCTGCCAGACAGGTAAAGGGGCTGGATGCCATCGTTTTAGGACGTGATCAAGCTTATATCGGTGTATTGATCGATGATCTGGTGACGAAGGGAACAGCGGAACCCTATCGCCTTTTCACTTCATTGGCCGAATTTCGTTTGTTATTACGGCAGGATAACGCTGATTTGCGCTTGATGGACCTAGGAACCGAGATTGGCTTGCTCGACGCTGCGACTCAGTTAGCGTTTGAGGGCCGCCGGCAGGGCTTGCAAGACGAGCTACGCCGTTTGGAATCGCTTTGGCTTAAGGCTAATCCGGCTGTCAACAGCCGCTTGAGAGAGCTCGAGAGCACGCCCATCGAAGAAGCCGCCAATTTGGCATCATTATTAAGGCGGCCAGAGTTACGCTGGAAAGATTTGGCCTGGGTTTGGGAAGCGTCCACTGCCAGCGGGGATGTTCCACGTGGAACGTGGCCCGAACTTGAGCGTGAGGTTTACGAGCAAGCAGAGATTCAAATCAAATATGATGGCTACATCAGGCGACAATTAGCGCAAGTAGAGCAATACCGCAAGCTGGAAGTGCTTCCCTTGGCCCTCGACCTTGATTACGAGACGGTTTATGGGCTTAGTCGTGAAGCGCGTCAAAAACTCTTAGCCATGAGGCCTGAAAATCTGGGCCAGGCGGGACGCATCAGTGGCGTCACCCCTGCGGATATTTCTGTGCTCTTGGTGTGGATGGAAGCCCGTCGACGGGGCGGGCTTCTGGTAGTCCCCGAACCTGATCCCGATGTTTCACGTGGAACATGAGCTCTGAAGATAGCCTAAAGCAAGGTTTGGTCGCGCTAGGTATTGAAATTGAAGCGGCAGCACCTAAGCGCATGCTTAGTTTTTTAGACTTGGTGCTTGAGACCAATAAAACCATGAACTTAACCGCGATCACAGATCGCGAAGAAGGCATTGTCAAACATTTGGTGGATAGTCTGGCTCCCTTGGGCTGCGAGACCCTTAAGCGTGCCTTGGTGAAAGACCCAGCGCCACGCTGGACAGATTTGGGCAGCGGGGCTGGCTTTCCGGGTATTCCTTTGGCGTTGGCAGTGCCGCAAGCACAACTAAACCTTGTGGAATCGGTGGGTAAGAAGGCGCACTTTTTGGAGATGAGCGCCGCACAACTAGGCCTAAGTCAACGGGTGAAGGTATTTAAGCAAAGAGCCGAGGTGCTGGGGCACGCGCCTAGCCAACGACGCAAACAGGACCGACAAGAACCCACACTACGCGCAAGTCAAGACGCGGTCTTTTGTAGAGGGTTGGCGCGCATCGCTAGTCTGCTGGAGCTAGCTGCGCCCTTGTTAAAGGTCGGAGGACACTTGATTGCTTACAAAGGTCCGCGTGCTGAAGCCGAGCTGCTAGAAGCGCGTAAGGCAATGGATGTTTTGGGTATGACACTTGTCGAAAGCTGGGCATTTCAGTTGCCGACCTTGGGTGACCCCCGAATCGTCGTAGTTTTTGAAAAGAAAAGTCCAACTCGCGATAGCTACCCAAGAGAAACTGGCCTTCCGCAGCGCGAGCCGATACTGTGATGTTCCACGTGAAACATTGGTACCCGATCAGGGCTAGACCAAAATACAGGGGTTGGGGATTACAAAGCCCAGTATATAGGGGTCAGCCGTGGTCTTAGACCAGCTGCTGCTCTTTCAATGGAGAAACGTGGGGCGCTTTGAATGGCAGCCT
>JANLXT010000114.1:0-1281 GCA_031365225.1 candidate division FCPU426 bacterium | reverse complement strand
AGTGTGACACCCACAGCCACCGAGACTGCCACTGAGACGGCAACGCCCAGCATCACCCCTACGGCCACCGAGACTGCGACGGAGTCTGTCACGCCGACCATCACACCCACAGCGACTGAGACCGCCACACCTACGGCGACGCCGAGTGCTACGGCCAGTTTCACAGCAACCTATACGCCCAGCGTCACGCCCACAGTCACGCCAAGCTTCAGCCCGACCAACAGCTACACAGACACGCGGACGATCACTCTGACCGCCACGCCTACGGCGACTCAGACGGCCACGCCAAGCTACACTGCTACGCGGACCAGCACCTTGACGGCCACACCCACAGCCACAGCATCCAACACACCCATCAACACGCCCACTGATTCACCGACCATCACGCAGACCTTGACCCCCGTCCCGCCCTTGTCGGCAACGATTAAGATCTTTAACGGAGCGGGTGAGCTGGTATACAGCATGCCTGGTTACGCGCCTTTGCGAGAGATGCCCACCGGTCTAGAAGCCAGCAGCGCCGTGGCCTTGCCCGATGACGGCGGCTTGGCGGTGGTCAACCTGCAGGGCACCAGCTACACCTTCACCTGGGACGGTAGCTCAGACAACGGCGGCAAAGTCGCCAGTGGCACCTATCAGATGCAAGTGAGCGTGGGCGACGGCTTCGGCAGCCAGACTACCTTCAGCACCGGCCTGGTCGTCATGCGAACACCCAACACCGTGACCGTGTCTGTATACAACACAGCAGGCGAGCTGGTGCGGCGCTTTGAGCAGACGGCGGGTACGGGTGGCGGGGCCTTGCGCTTGGATCGCAACAACTTTAGCCCCAACCCCGCCGACAGCACCAACAAGGTGACCCTGACCTTTGGCGAAGGTCCAACAGACTTTGTGACCTGGGATGGCACCGACGCGCGCGGGCGCATTGTCGCCAGCGGCACGTATCAGATCGTGATGGAACGCCAAGTCTCAGGCGCCAAGCCCACGACCTTGTCGACATCCATCACCATCATCAAAGCCTTCAGCTCGCCCTTGGCCGAAGCCATCGCCGCGCCCAACCCGGTGCTGAAAGGTGACTTTATCGACCTGATTGCTCCAAACTTAGGGACAGGCGGTTGGATGTGGGCCAAGGTCTACAACATGGCGGGTGAATTGGTGGTGCAGGCCCAAGGCGCCAGCCCACGCTTGCGCGTCAGCTGGGCAGGGAAGAAATTGGCGGGGGGAACGTATATTATCCGGCTTGAGGCGCAAGATGCCGTGGGCGGGTATGAGACGAAGGTATTGAAG
>JANLXT010000085.1:0-13317 GCA_031365225.1 candidate division FCPU426 bacterium | reverse complement strand
GGTTATCCTCGCGTTGTGGCAGATCAGTCTATTGGCGGGATATTTTTCGATAGAGGCGCCTCAGACCTATCGCACGATTGGTGCACTGCCCGCGGTGGTATTGACGTTCGGTATGCTCTTCGAGATTCCGCTGGCTGGCTTTAAACGTTGGCTCAAGCAAGATTGGTGGATGGGCGCCTTGGGTTTAGCTCTGCTTATTGGTATTCCAGCGGGTTTTTGGGACTTGCATACCTACTTTGAGCGCCAACCCAAGCATGCGGGTGTTTGGGCTGAGTTTTCGGCACTTGAATACATGTTAGGCAGCGAGCTGAAAGAGTTGCAGACAGAAAAACCCACCCGTGGGCTGGTGCGGGCCGATTGGGGCGAGAGCTACACGTACTATTTTGTCACCTGGCCCCAAAGAAATTTTGAGTCGTTTGATGTGAGCCAACACGTGCCATTGCGAGACTTAAAGCGTTATGGTGACCAACGCTTTGTTTATATGCTTGGTCAGTCGTATCTTCCGTTGGTAGGTGTCTTGCGCTCGTATTATCCACACGGGGTCTACAAAGAGCAAAAGCACCCCTTCACGGGGGACATTCTTTATTGGACCTATCTCATTGATTCAAAAGATGCGTTGACGGCGTCGACTTCGACCACGGGTCTACGGGCGCGCTATTTTAATGATAAGCCCATCACGCGCGAGCTGGCCTACAAAGCTCCCCATTGGCGCAAACAAGATCAGGTGCGTGCGCAGGTAGATCCCTTTATCCTTTTTGATTGGACGGTGGCGCCGGTCACGGGGGCCTATTCGGTCGAATGGACAGGAAGCCTGCTTGTGCCCCAGAGTGGGACCTATGGATTTCATTTGCGCAGTAATAGTTATGGTTCTTTGGAGATCGATGACAAAAAAGTGGCCGAGCGAGCCTTTGAGCCAGAAAATAAGGACTGGGCCGAGGCCAAGATTTCGTTGAGCGCCGGACGGCACCGTGTTCGCCTGCGTTACTTTGAAGGCAGAAACTATTCGCGCATGGAGTGGTGGTGGACCCTGCCGGGTGAAAAAGAAAAGCAGATCGTCCCTTCGTCCGTCCTGCGGCCAGAATAGGAGACTTTGTATGGCAAAAAAAACATCTGGAAAAAAAGTCTTGGTTGTCATGCCCGCGTACAACGCGGCCAAGACGGTTGAGAAAACCTACCACGATATACCCAAAGACTGGGTGGATGGCGTCATTTTGGTGGACGACGTCAGTAAAGACGAGACCGTCGAAGTCGCTAAACGCCTGCCGATTAAAGTCATCGTGCACCGAGAGAACAAAGGCTACGGGGGCAACCAAAAGACTTGTTATATCGAGGCGCTGATGGCGGGTGCGGATGTTGTGGTGATGCTTCATCCGGATTATCAATACGATAGCCGTCTGATCCCACAGATGGTCTCGCCCATCCTTGATGGTTACGCCGACTTTGTCATGGGTAGCCGCATCATCGGGGAAGGCGCTCTCAAAGGCGGCATGCCGTGGTGGAAATTTGTGGCGAATCGCGCTTTGACCATGGTCGAGAACGTGATCCTCAACCGAAAATTCTCAGATCTCCATACGGGATTTCGCGCCTACAGTCGGCGGCTTCTGTGCGAAGTCCCCTTTGTCCTCAATTCGGATAACTTTGTGTTTGATAGCCAGATGATCGCCCAGGCCAATTGGAAGGGTTTCGTCACCACCGAAGTCCCGATCCCGACGCGCTACTTTCCTGAAGCGAGTTCGGTTAATTTTAAGACCAGCACCATTTATGGCTTGATGACCATGTGGGTGATGGGACAGTTGGCGCTGCACAAGTTAGGGATCTTGCGACAAGCTTGGTTGGATCGATCTTTGCCAGAGGTGCTCGGTAAGCCTTATGCCGCGAAAGTCATTGGCAAGCAAAGGCGACGGCATGTTTAAGGACAAACGATTTTGGATCGGGAGCCTTCTCAGCCTGGCGATGCTTTACTATTCGACCCGCGGTGTGGACTGGGCGCTTTTGACGCAAGCACTCGCCTCGGCAAGTTATGGCTGGCTGTTGGTGGCCTTGCCCTTCTATTTGGTGGGCTATTACAGCCGCGCCAAGCGGGTATCGCAGATACTTGCGCCCGTCAAAGCGATCCCGACTTCGCGCAGTTTGCCGCCTTTGGTGATTGGATTTCTTTTTAACAACATCTTGCCTGGGCGCTTGGGAGAGTTTGTCTTCGCCTACTTATTGGGTAAACGCGAGGGGATCTCACGCACAGGAGCTTTTGCCGCGGTGGTCGTGTCCCGCATCTTGGATGGGTTCACCATTTTGGTATTTTTTCTCTTTGGACTTTTTGCCTTCTTAAGTTTTGATCCTGGCGCGCAAGACGCCAAGGCTTTGGATGTCGTCGGTATGCATTTCACGCACGCCGAATTGGTGGGCAAGGTCTATTTGGCGGGCATACTTGGGACTTTGGTCTTTGGACTGGTCTTTGCTGGTTGCTTCATCCTCATCGTTTGGAAAGATGTCACCGTGGCGCTTGCGGATCGGGTGCTTTCGGTATTTCCGCCTCGTTTCTCGGCCATGGGTAAGGAAGCTATCGAAAAGTTCATCGGGGGGCTCCATATTCTTCGGGACCCCCGCGCGCTCTTGCGTATCTTTCTCTTCAATTTCTTGCCTTGGGGACTTGAGCTTTTTACCTATTATTTCGCGGCTAAAGTTTTTGGGATCGATTTGACCATACGCCAGACCTGTTTGGTGATGGGCATGACCAACTTGGCCATGATCTTGCCCGCGGGCCCCGGTGGGGTTGGCCTCTTCGAGGCGGGCGGCATGATGGTCATGGCGCTCTACGGGGTGGAAAAGACCGTGGCTTTCGCCTACATTGTCTTAGTGCACGCTATTATCCTGCTCCCGATCAATGTGTGGGGAGCGTATTTCTTGTGGCGTGAGGGTATCTCGATGGGGGATGCCCTGCGGGGTGGTCGCGGGGAGCAAAAAGGGAAGCATGGCCGACGATGATCTGCTCTTAGACGCGGGTGATTTGGCGGATATCTTTGGCGCTGATGAAAGTGCCGAAGATTCAAGCGCCGACTTAGCAAAGAGCATTGAAGATCTTTTTTTTAGTGACGACGACGACGCGGCAGAGCCGGCGGAGTCGATGACGGCTGTCCTAGAAAAAGAGGTTCCGGTCCCGACGGCCACCGTGGTCGAAGAAGAGCCTGAACTGGTCGAGCCAGACCAGGGCGCCCGTAGTGAAGAAGAGTGGCGGGGATCAAGTGAGTACCAAGAGTTTAAAAAGCAGGTCATTGGTCGTCATCTAAAGAAAAAAGCTCTTGAGGAGCTCAAGCGCAAGGCCGAAGCAGCGGCACCCATTGCTCCCCAAGCTCCGGTGGCAGCGCTTGATGACTCAGCCAAGGCTGGCGACGAGGCCGAGCGGCGCAAACAAGAATTGTTGGACAAGTACAAGGCTGCCAAGACCGCCGCGATAGCGCAACGGGTGCAGGCCATTGTGCAAGAACAGGATAATGTTAACAGCGCCAGTGCGAGCGCCGAGCAGGATAAAGAGGCGCGTTTTAAGAATTATCTTCAAGAATTAAAAGGAAAAATGGCGGCAGGCGGGGCCGCGCCCCAAATGGCGCTGAACGCCTCTCGGCTCGCCCCCCAGCTGTCCGATGCGCACAAGGGCTTGGATCTGGATGTCGTTAAGTGCAAGGCCTTGGCAAGCATGTTTGAAGAAACGCGGATGGAAATGCTCAAGCATGTATCGGACGCGATCGGCAAAAAGCCAGCGCAAGCCATGATGAAAAAAACCTTGGCCAAACTAGCCAAGGCGCACCTAGATGTATTGGCGCGCGCGGCAGTTGACGCTAAAAATGAGCTACGGGTGGATGGCACTTTGGACGAGGAGCGGCTCTCCCGCGCGATCTATGCCTTGCCAGAAGCTTCACGTTTGGCAAAGGCGCAAAAGGCCATGTACGAGCTCAACGAAATGCGCTTTATCGCGATCGAGTTGGGCCTGGGAACGCGTCAAAAGGCTGTGATCGTGTCTAAGACGTTGGACGGCCTCGAAAAGACATTCGCTAAAAAAGCGTATCCAGCTAGCTTGGCTAAATGGTACATGGATGATGTGATCCCTTCTTCTAATCTCGCGGATAGCGACGAGCCGGGTTACTGATGCAAGCTACCAAAACGCCGTTTCGGGTCGCTGTGGTGGGCGGGGGTTTGGCAGGCTTATGCGCCGCGCTGGATCTTGCCAAGGCTGGCGCCAAAGTGACCGTCTTTGAAAAGTACCCTCAAATGGGCGGGCTGGCCTCGGCTTTTCCTATTCACGGCACGCATCTTGAGCGCTTCTATCACCACGTTTTCGCAACGGATCTTGATTTCTTAGCGTTGGTCGATGAGCTCGGCTTGCAGTCAAAGCTTGTGTGGCACCCCGAAGACAATGGCAGTTGGTATCAAGGGAAATATTATCCTTTCACGCCTAACTGGAAATTACTTTTCTTTAGCCCGCTAAGCCTCTGGGACCGCTTTCGGCTTGGATTCTGGTCAAAGCTTTTGAGCCTAAAGAAAGATTGGCGACCCTTCGACAAGGTCAGCGCAAAGGCTTGGATCCTAAAGCACATGGGACTTCGAGTCTGGCAAGTCATGTGGGAACCGCTTTTTAGGGCTAAATTTGGTCAATACGCTGACCAAGTTTCGATGACCTGGTTCTATGGGCGTTTAAGCGCTCGCTTTGGCCCGGCAAAAAAAGGCGCCCCGTCCGCGTCGTTGGGATACCTCGAGGGCAGTACCCAGGTGCTTGTGGACGCGCTCGAGGCAAAACTTCGGGCCGCTGGCGTGGAGCTTTTGACGAGTCATCCTATCAAGCGCCTGCTAGGTGATCTGACTAAAGTGACGGGGATCGAAAGCAAGGCTGGGGTCCAAGAATTTGACGCGGTCCTGGTAACATGCGCGACACCCTTGTATTTACAGATCGAAGGGGGCTTGCTGAGTGAGACGCAACGCAAGCCCTTGCAAGAGTTTAAGTACCTTGGTAGCGTTATCGCGATCTTAGAGCTCACACAACCCTTGGCCCCCGCCTACTGGACCAATATATTGGATGTCGAGAGCCCGTTCTTGGCCGTGATCGAGCACACGCGCATGGTGTCGGCAGATCATTACGAAGGCACGCCACTGATGTATCTTGCTCGGTACTTAGATACGACCGACGCATTTTTTCGGGCCCCCGATGCGCAGGTCCTAGCTGATTATTATGCGTACTTGGTCAAGGTTTTGCCTGCGTTCGAACCCAGCATGATTAAAAAGGCACATGTGATGCGGGCCGATTATACTCAACCTATCGTATTACCAGGTCACGGAGACCGTATTCCCGGCCATCGGCAGGGGCCGCGCGGACTTTATCTTGCCAATATGACCCAGATCTTCCCCGAGGACCGGGGGATGAGTTACAGCATCGGCATGGGACGCAAAGTGGCGACCATGATCCTGCAAGACCAAGGAGCCTAGGCATGGCCGTTATTTCTCGCAAGCTCGCTCGGCGTAGCAAGCCAATGCCAAGCGTCAGCGTATTTTTTCCAGCTTATAACGAAGAAGCGAATATCGGCGCGCTTTGCCTAAAAACTGCCGGCGTGCTCAAGAAGATCGCGTCCAATTGGGAAGTCATCGCTGTGGATGACGGTAGTCGTGATCGCACGGTTGCGGTCGTGCAAGGCTTGACCCGCAAGGACAAGCGCATCCGCGTGGTCAGCCACAAGATCAATCAAGGCTATGGCGCCGCGGTTAAGACTGGTTTTAAGTCCGCAAAGCTCGATTGGGTATTCTTTACCGACGGTGACGGCCAATTTGATGTTGCCGAAATGGAGCGCTTTTTGCCGTTTTTGGGCGATCATGATCTGGTCGTTGGCTATCGCATAGATCGAGCCGATCCTACGCACCGCAAGCTGAATGCCTGGGCGTGGGGTACTTTGGTACGCACGCTTTTTGGATTACGCGGCGTACGCGACATTGATTGCGCCTTTAAATTTGTGCGTCGGTCGATGTTCAAGACGTTCAAGCTCGAGACCACCGGGGCCATGATCTCGACAGAACTTTTAGTGAAAGCCCAAAAGAACGGTTTTCGTTTAACGGAGATCGGCGTCAAGCACTATCCCCGTCGCGCAGGTGTTCAAACGGGCGCTAAGCTTTCTGTCATCGCTCGCGCTTTCAAAGAATTGTTTCATTACTTTATTCAATGGAGGCGGCACGGGTATCGTTGATCCCGCGCCCGCGCACTGATGCGCGTACTCCTACTTATCCTAAGTTTTTCACTTTTTTCAGCGACACATTTGTACGCCAATGGCGTGACAGGTGCTGACGTGCTCAAAGCACGCCTCAGTGCCCGGGCTGTGGCATTGGGCGACACCTATGCCGGCCTAGGCGATGATGTCAGCGCCCAGTTTTACAATCCCGCCGGATGGGCCGGACTGAGCAGTCCGCGCCTAGCTTTTGCCCATTGGACCGCAATTGCCCAGGTCAATTACGAGTATTTTTCATATGCCCACCCCACCGAATTTGGGGTTTTTGGCGCCGGCCTCATCAGTCGCGGACAGCCTGATATCAACAATCCGTTGGCAAGTGATTCTCCAGTGAGCGCATCGGACCTTGTCTTGGCGGCGACTTATGCGCAACGTCTCGGCGCTCTTTTGCCCAATGTGAATGACCGGATCGCCCAAATCCGTGGTGGAGTTTCGCTTAAATATGTTCGCTCACACTTGGGGCGTTATGACGCGGACGCCTATGCCGCGGACCTTGGCATGCGCATGCCGGTGGGTGACGGGATTCAACTTGGCGCAGCCTTGTTGAATGTCGGTACGCCTATGAAGTTCATCGAAGTTTCAGACCCCTTGCCCAGCACGCTGCTCGTTGGCGTGTCTCGCGGCTTTGACCTGACAGAAAAGAACCACTTGAATATCGCCGCAGATGTCGAGTATCCCGCGATCGGAACCGTTCGGTTTCACGGAGGCCTTGAGGACTGGCTTAATAAAAGTTTTGCCATGCGCCTAGGCTATTTGGTGGACAACGAACAGAGCCTCAATGGGCTGACGGGTGGTTTTGGATTAGCCATTGGGCAAGAAGGGTTGGTCATCGATTTTGATTACGCCTTTCGCCCTGTTTACTATGACGGGTTCAGTTCCTTTCAGGTTCAGCACCTCTTTGGCGTAAGTTTAAGTTTTTAAGGCGGCGACCAAGCTCTCACAATAAAAAAGCCACCCGCGAGGATGGCTTTTTTATTGTTTTAGGTGATCGTGCTATTTTCCGGCGACTCCATCGTAGCCCCAGGCAGGATTAAAATACCCATAGCGAATCTCGGGGAACTGTTCTTTCACTTCGTCGAGCAGAGTTTTAATCCCGAGGGCGGGACCGGCGTCCTCGACTTTGCCCAAGGTCTTGAGGTAGAGCTCGGGATCCAAATTCAGGTTGCGCCATTGGATGAGCTGCAAGCCAGTGTCCTTGAGCAGCTTGAGCAGGGCCTCGATCTCGGCTTCGCGATCTGATACGCCAGGAAAAACAAAGTAGTTGATGCTGGCCTTGCCACCCTGGGCCATGATTTTTAAGGATTCAATGATGTCAGCAAAGCGATAGTCCTTGGGTCGGTAATAAGCGTTGTACCAGGGTTCCTGGGCGGCATTGAGCGAGACGCGGATAGCATCAAGGCCAACGTCGCGCAGGCGCTTGACCACGTTGGGGCGCGAGCCGTTGCTGTTGATGTTGATGATCCCGCGCTTGGTGCGCCCCCGGATCGCCACGATGGCGTTCTCGAGCAGCTCAGCCTGGTTCAAAGGTTCGCCCTCGCAACCCTGACCAAAGCTGGCCACAGGGCGCTCACTGCTGTCCAGGTGAGGTGCGGCGATGTCGGCAATCTCGCTGGGGCTGGGACTGAAGAGCAAGCGATTCTGCGTCGAGGGAAAACCAGCCTCGGGGGGCTGGAAGCTAAGGCAACCCACGCAATCGGCATTGCAGGTGGGACTGCTTGGCAGGGGTACTTCAAAGCGCCCCAAGAAGTAGTTTTTGGCCGCGGCGCATTTGTTAACCGTGGCGCAGAACGAAAGATGCTCAAGCAGGCGGTTCGTGGGCTGGGCCTTGAGCGCCATAGGAATTCGCTTGAGAACCAGGGCCTCGTCGATCAAAGCGGGATCCTGACGTACGTCTGGATCCGTGCGTATCGCCGCGGCGTAGTACTTGCCTTCGAGGACTCCTACGCAGGTATAGGCAAACAGAGGCAGCTTTGGCGCGCTCTCACGCTCGACATAAGCGGGTAGTAAGAGGCTGGTGTGGGCGGGCGCGACAAAGGCGGCCGCGGGGCGAACGGGTTGGCCTTCGGGGCCTTCAGAAACAGGGACAAACTCGCCAGTTTCAGTATCAAAGCCAATGGCCATGCGCCCGGGCAAGCCAAAGAGCTCGCTGCCCTCGGGCAACGGGATAAAGTCGGCAGGAAACGCCTCAACAATATCGCGGGCTGAACGGGCCGCGACTTTGAGGGTGGGGTGCGCTAGAAGACGTCCGTCGAGGTCGGCGACGAGCAAAAAGGGTAGTTGGTCCAATTTTGACAAAGCTTATCTACCGGTCAGTAACTGGCGCAAAGCGTTGGGATCGTTGGCCACTTCCATGGCCTTGTCCTCGTCCAATATCTTAGAGCGGACCAATTGAGTTAGGTGCATCTCAAGCGTTTGCATGCCTTCTTTGACGCCGCTCTGCATGGCCGAGGGGATCTGGAAGATCTTGCCTTCGCGGATCAAATTGCGCACCGCCGCGTTGGCGATCATCACTTCGAGCACCAGCGTGCGCTTGCCCTCGGCATTCTTGACCAGAGTCTGCGAGAGCACTCCCTGCAAGGTAACCGCTAGCTGCGCGCGGATCTGGGACTGAGCTTCGTGCGGAAAAACGTCGATCACGCGATCGATGGTCTGGGGCGCGCTGGTGGTGTGGAGCGTGCCAAAGACCAAGTGCCCCGTCTCGGCCGCGGTGATGGCGGCACCGACAGTCTCGGCATCGCGCATTTCACCGATCAGGATCACGTCAGGGTCTTGGCGCAAAGCGCGCTTTAGGGCCGAGCCAAAGCTCATGGTGTCCGTCCCTACTTCGCGCTGACTGACCAAGCTCTTTTTGTCCTTGTGAACAAATTCAATCGGATCTTCGATTGTGATGATATGGCCAGCTTCGTTTTGGTTGATGTGATCAATCATGGCCGCGAGGGTGGTTGATTTACCAGAGCCTGTGGGTCCTGTCACCAAGACCAGCCCGCGGGGCTTGGCAGCGAGATCCAAGCAGATCTGGGGCAAGCCAAGCTCTTCAGCGGTGAGCACTTTGATAGGGATCTGGCGGATGACCATGCTCACATTTCCGCGCTGCAACATCACGTTGACACGAAAACGGGCGCGATCCGTCGCGTAGCTGCAATCCAGCTCGCGCTCTTTATTGAAAGTGTCCCGCTGTTCCTCGTCGATCATCGAGAGGGCGATGGTTCGCGTGTCTTCGGCGGTAAGGACAGGAAAACCCTTCAAGGGAGACATATCGCCTTGCACACGTACCATAGGTGGTACGCCGACTTTTACGTGCAAGTCAGAGCTGCCAGCATCGAGCATGGCGTAAAGCAGGGTTTGTGGTTCTAAGCCTGGCATGGTGGCCCCTTTTGGGTAGGTCTTTTGTCAAAAATGATTCCGCACTATATCGTAATTAGGCCCAAAAACAAAGCATCCCGCAGGAACCCCCGCCTGACCCAAAGCGTCTAGAAAGAGCGGAATCTGCCTTCCTTGACACTGCTTGGGGTGGCCTCTATACTCATCGCTCTTTTGTTCTTGAGGAACCTGTTTGACCCGCTATTTTAAGCATTTCTTAGCCTTTGCGCTCGTCATCGCGCTGCCCTGTGTGGGCAGGGCAGAATTAGGATTTGGCGGTTTTTATGACGACGGGTCAGGATTGGGATTTGGTGGCTTTAACCCAACGGCGCCACCCTCACCCACCATTAGTCAGACCCTGACGATATCACCGACCTTCACTGAGACGACGACTTTTACCATCAGCCCCACACTCACGGCCACACCGACTATCACCGAGACCCCCACACCAGGCGAAGGTGATTTTGTTTTTGCGCCAGGCGCCATGACCGTCGGGTCACGAGGCAATGGTTTTGATCTTTCGTTTGTAGCGGGCGCCAGCGCCTTTTCTGCGAGCGGGGGTCTTGTCACGATTTATTTTCCTCCCGATCTTGGAAACCCCAACGGCCTCTTTTATGTTCATCCCCAGGACTTAGGTTTTGTGCAGGCCGTAAGCTTTCAGGGGCAGACCGTCACTGTGAACGTCATCGGATTACCGGCCTATGGCGTGCTTCGTTTTCGCTATGGTCAAACAGCCAGTGGTTTCCCTTTTAACTCAAATGTCGATGTACCGTTGGCATTGCGTAGCTACCCTCAATCGGTTTCTTTGGGCGCGGGTGGTTATTTGATTCCTTCTGGACCAGGCGCGCTCATGGCTCAAAGCCCCACGGTGACGCCGACCTACACGGTCACGTTGACTCCCACCATCACATTGACGCTTACGGTCAGCCCGACTTTTAGCGTTACCCCGACGATCACCCAGACCTTCACCGAGACCCCCGTGGGCGCGGTTCAGGACAACGCGGTCTACAGTTACCCCAATCCCTTTGATAAGAGCCGATTTGATAAAGTGACCTTCCGCTTTCCCGTCGACAGCGGGGTCGCCATCACCGTCTTTAATCTAGCGGGCGAACCCGTGCGTGATATCCCGGCGGGGGACATCAACGAGGGACAAGGGTGGGCGATCTGGGGCGGGCTGGATGACATCGGCAGACGAGTCGCTGGCGGTCTTTATTTTGTGCGCGTGCGCGGCTCGGCGCGCGTGCTTATGCGCAAATTTGTTGTGGTGTATTGATATGCGGCGCTGGCTGATCCTTGCGATATTGTCCATGGCCACCGGCGCTCACGCGCTGGGCAGTGGCATCACGTCCGCACAACAACTTAAATTGCTGCGTGGCGCGAGACCTGCCGCCTTGGCGGGCGCTTACACCGCGCTGGTGGATGGCGCGGATGCCATCCTCTACAATCCTGCGGGCTTGACTCAATTGCGCACCCCTCAAGCTGGCTTGGGACATATGGCGTGGTTGGACGGCGTGTCTGATGACTATTTGCAAATTGGCTTGCCGATCTATGGGTTTGGCGCCTGGGGCCTGGGCATGACCTATCTGTACGCGCAAGACCAAGCGCGCGATAATTGGGGCAACCCTGGCGATATTTTTGGGATCTTCGATTTTTCGGCGCAGATCGCGCTGGCGATTGAGCTAGGAAATGATTTAAGCGTGGGTGGCACCTACAAGATCTTAAGGCAAGGCTACGACAATCGCTTTAGCATGGGGTCCGCGTTTGATTTGGGCGCTCAATGGCGAGACTTTTTTGGCATGCTGGATCTAGGGGCGGCCATGCTCAACATGGGCACGCCCACTTCGCTGGGAGAAAGCCGCGCGCCTTTGCCTTGGACCATGCGGGCGGGCATCGCTTTGCGCTTGAATAAAGCGTTGCGTCTAGTCGCCGATCACGACCACCAGCCCTTAGAGTTCATCAACAAGTCCCGCTTTGGCGTGGAATACGGCCGTGATTTTGAGGATATCCGTGGAACCCTGCGCATGGGCTATCAGACGGGCCCCGAGAATCAGGCCGGCAATATGGCAGGCTGGGCTTTTGGGCTAGGCGCCAAATATAATTCCTACAACTTTGATTACGCGTTTACACCCCTGGGTGATCTGGGGGTCGCTCATCGCCTTGGAATGACCATTAATTTTGGCGGGAATTAAGCTTTTTTTGACTACTTTTCCGGCCTGAATGCCTTGTGTTAGACTAGAACTGTCTTCGTCCAGAGGCCAGCATGTCACCCAAAAAGAAAAAAAGTAAAGTCGCCGCGCCGCGCCGCGCCAAACCCAAGGCGCGTGTGGCCGCGGGCCCAAGTCGTGTCGAACGCGAAACTGATTTGGCGGGAGCCGCTCTTTTAGGTCGCCTAGAGTCGCTTGAGCAACGCCTTGAGCGTTTGACGGTGGCAGTCGAGCGCGTGGCAAAATTAGATGATCGCCAGGGTTCACGGCCTAACTCCATGGACAAGATTTCGGTGCCGATGGTCAACGCGACGCTCGGAACCCAGATCAGTGATCCTGATACAGCCCAATTTCTCTCGCGGACCCCGCTTTTCGCCAATTTGGACCCCAGTGAATGTGCCGCGCTGGCCACGTTTCTTGAATCGCGTGTGGTACCCGCCGGACAGCTTTTGTTTCACGAAGGCGACTTTGGCGACGCCATGTATATCGTTAAGGCGGGCGCGCTTGAGATCTTAAAGAAGGATTTTTTGGGTCCCATCCGTGTGGCAGAGATACGCCCGGGGGGCTTGGTCGGCGAGATGGCCTTGGTCGAGAACAAACCACGCTCGGCCAATGTGCGCGCCGGCGAAGAGACGCGCTTGCTGTCCTTGTCTCGCGCGAGTTATACAGAACTAAAAAAAGCTCAGCCTGCGCTCGCCACCAAGTTTCAAGACGAGTTGTTGCTTCTGCTGGCCAGCCGTTTGCGCCAGACCACCGAAAAACTAGTCGGTAACAAATAACCTTTAGGAGCCTCATGCGCGCCTTACGTCTTTTACTTATCTTTGTTTTTGGCACACTCGCTTTAAGTGGTTGTGGCGTCCGATCGATCCCTATGCAAAAAAACGCTGTTGAAGCCGCCTTGGCCGAAGTGAGCAATCAATACAAGCGTCGCTCGGATCTTATCCCTAACTTGGTGCAAGTGGTTCAGGGTTACGCCAAGCATGAGCGTCAAACGCTCGAGTCTGTCACCGCGGCGCGCGCCCGAGCGACCTCGATCAATATCGATCCCAGCAAGACCAGTCCCGAAGATTTAAAGCGCTGGCAAGCCTCGCAAGGGGAGCTCTCGAGCGCCTTGGGCCGTCTGCTCGCGGTAAGCGAAAATTACCCGCAGCTGAAGGCCAACGAGAACTTCCGCGACCTGCAGGCCCAGCTTGAGGGCACCGAAAATCGCATCACCGTGGCGCGGCAGCGTTACATCGAAACGCTGCAAGGGTTCAATAACCTGGTGGGCGTCTTTCCGACCAACCTTGCCAACGGCCTTTTCTTTCACTATGACAAGTTGCCCCAATGGGAGCTGTCGCCTGACGAGAAAAAGACCGCCGAAAAAGCGCCCGAGGTCAAATTTTGATCTTGAGGGAACGCTTCGTTCAGCTCGCGTTTGCGGCCAGCCTATTTGGGCTGGCCGTTTCGCTAGGGGCACAAGTGGCGATCCCGACCTTGCGCAGCCCTGTGCTCGA
>JANLXT010000078.1:0-2799 GCA_031365225.1 candidate division FCPU426 bacterium | reverse complement strand
AGCTGGCGTTGCCCAAGGGCGTCAAAGCGA
The DNA here is from genome assembly GCA_031365225.1 of candidate division FCPU426 bacterium. GTDB lineage: Bacteria > Oederibacteriota > JAJYGY01 > JAJYGY01 > DAIDJD01 > JANLXT01. Next base: position 2,769 of record JANLXT010000078.1, on the reverse strand, counting down.
CAAAAGCCGACCAAGTGTTGGCACGGGCCTCGACCAGCGCTAATCCACTGCCAGCATCCATCGCGCTGATTGTCAGGCTGGCATAACCCTGGCGCAGATACAGCGAGCGCTGGCCTGTAGCCGTGTCAGGCCAGGTGTTGGTGGCAGTCGTGCTGACTGATCCCAAGAGCAGGCGCGCCGAGCTGCAGCTGATCGTGTTGGCAGCAACTCCCAGATAGGGCAAGCGCCGCTGCAGCTCTTCGCAGCTGAGCGTGCTGATGTCCGGCGCACCGAGCGTGGCTTGGGCCGTCCATGAGAGGCCCGGGGTAACGGTCGAAGTCGGCACAGGGCCAACTTGACCGAGATAGGTCCTGAAGATCCCGCCTTCGCCGTTGAACACGCTGCCTTGAGCACCCGTACTTGCCTTGGGAGCCTGGGTGTCGACATAGACCAGCGCCCCTTGTTCTAAGCTAGCGTTGCCCGCTAGGTCCCTAGCGCTATAAGCCAACGCAAGCGCTCGGTCCAGGGTGCTGGGCAGCACGGGTGCTGTGTAGGTCAGACTAGCCGGGCCGTCAAAACCGTAGTGCAGGCTGGCCACGCCCGATCCGCCGTCATCCGTGGCGCTCAGGCTAATGCCAGACGCCGCGCTCAGATAGGTGATGCTGCCCGTGGTCAGCGAGAGCGCCAAGTAATGCACGTTGACCGTGGGGGCTTGGGCATCCGCCCAAACCGTGACGCCCTGCGCCACACTCTCGTTGCCCAGCTGATCCACCGTGCTAACGCTGGCGATGTAGCTTGGCTTGGGCTGCAGCGGCTGGATCACAGCCTGCAAAGCGCTGGGCGCAAGCTCTGCGGCCAAGGCGCCATCGATGTAGACCCGTTGCAAGGCAAAGTCTGGCGGCTGTGGGAAAGCCGCGGCACTCCAACTGAGACTCAAGCCCACCCCGGGCTGAGCTGCTCCGTGCAAAGCCTGAATGGGGAACGGCGGCAAAGTGTCGATGGTGATGCGCACACTGGCGATCTTGGTGTTACCGCCCATGTCTATCGCCGTCACCGTCACATAACCGTATTGATGCTCGACGCGCAAGCTGGCAGGCACAGTCCACTGGGCGCGATAAATGCCGTAAGGGTTGACTGCCTCGACGGCCAGCACCCAAGACGCGCCCATGGGATCGGTGATACCAATCTGAGGTAACCACTTTAGGCTCTCACCGATCTGAGCCACCACGGTCAGCGTCGTGCGGCTAAGTGGGTCAGGACTGGCCGTGATGGTGATGTTGGCTGCAAAGGTATCATCCACCACAAATTGGCCCGTGGCCGTGACCACCGCGCCCAGGCTGTCGTAGCCATAAGCCGTGACGTTGACCACGCTGTCTGACACGCCCGCAGGGATGCTCAAGCTGGCGGCCCAATCCATGGGCGCCAAGCCATATTGCAATGTCAACGGCGTCAGGCTAATCGAGACCGCGTTGATGGGATTGGGAAACTGGGCCGTGACGGTGACGCCCGTCAGGGGACGGGTCGCATGCACCAAGTAGCTGACCACGCCATTGCGATGCGCGACCATGGGATCAATCTCAAGGCGCAGGTCTGCCAGGTTCGTGTCCACCCAGAAGCTGGCCTCACCCGTGCCGCTCACGCCAAAGAGGCTGGTAGCGTAGGCCGAGACTTGGGCCGTACCAGACAAATTGGTCTGGGTGATGGGCAGGATGCCGATGTATTGCGTCGTAGGCCTAAAGAGACGCCAGGGCGAGCTGCCATAGCTGAGACCCAGCTGGCCTGGATACACGGTGTTGCCAGCCGCGTCCACGATCAGCGCGCGGACTTCGCCACCCACAGCACTGTTGCCCAACAGATCCATGCGTCCGACTTTGTATTTTTGCCCGCCGACTTCAAAACCACGCCCGACCCACCAGCCGCTGACTGGCACGCCCGTGGGCTGGCCGGGACCAAAGCGCTTGAGCACAAAAAGGTCGTCAAGCGTGACGCCTGCGCCAGCCAGCGCACCTGCGATCCCGCTTGCGCTGCCGCCCACAAAAGCAGGGCTGCTCGTAAAGCTGGCGATCGCGGGCAGGCTCACATCAAAGGCTAGCCCGTTCAAAATCCCGACATCGCTAAGAATCTGGCCGGTGGCCGTGAGAGCCAGCATCACCGAGAAGAGCGTGTTCCCGCCCGCGTCAATGGACCTGACCGTGCGGCTGACCAGATAGGGCTGCCCGCCCACCGTGATGGGTGCGCCGACCCAGGCCAGAGCCGCATTGGGGTTGTTGCCAATGTCAAAGAGCGAGCCACCAACAGGGTTGGTCGCCAGCAACAAACGGTTGCCCAGGTTTGCCAGCGAGCTGTTGCCCAGGGCATCGCTGGTCCCGTCGCTGCGCGCGCTGCCCAGCACCAGTCCCGACAGATAGGGCGCTTCGACCACGGCCACCTGCGTGACTGCCACCGTGCCACCGCCGATGGGCAAGCGCACGCTAAGCTTTGGCAGGCCGCTCAGGGTCTTGTCTGCGGTGACCAGTATCTGCACCAGACCACGACCCGCCGGGTCCGGATTCACCTTGATGTCCAGCACGGGCGCGCTCTTGTCTGGCGCCACCTGATAAGTACTAAAGTCCGTGATCTCGGCGGTCAGCACGTGGTTGGCCTTGTCCACATAGCTGGGCACCAGCTGCAGCTCGGTGCCATCTTGACTAAGGCGATAGAGGCTCATGAACTCCTCACCTAATCCGTCAGGCAACTGGCGGGGGTCGTACTGCAGGGTGAAGGTGGCGCCCGCCTTGACCTTGCCGGTGA
>JANLXT010000067.1:0-4786 GCA_031365225.1 candidate division FCPU426 bacterium | reverse complement strand
TTGCTGTCTATCTGCGTGGATTGAATCCCGCATTTAGAGCGGATGACTCACCCGAGACAATCGCGGCCAGTGTTACCTTGGGCATACAGCATCCACCTGGCTATCCCCTGCATACGTTGAGTGGTCGCCTCTTTAGCTTGTTGCCTCTTGGCGCGCCGGCTTGGCGCGTTAATCTGATGGCGGCTTTTTTTGCCGCCGCCGCCGCCGCGATCGTGGCGCTGTTGGCCACGCTTTGGGTTGGAAATTTTAAACTTGGTTTGATTGAGCTGGCTGCAGGATCTGTGGCCGGTGTGGGTTTGGGGTTATCACGCACATTTTGGGCGCAAGCGTTGGCAGCCAAAGGTGGGCTTTATACATCGCACGCTTTTTGGTTGGCATTGCTGCTCTTAGCCCTTACTTTCTGGTGGCGCGAGCAAGAACGACACCCCCAAAGATCACCTTGGAGCTCATCCGCGCTCTTGTTGGCGGCGCTAGCGTTAGGCCTTGGTTTTGGCAATCATTGGGAAACTCAGGCTTTGGTCCTGCCCGCCACCTTGACTTGGTCCTGGTACGCTTTTAAAGGCGCCCCTTTTGGCCTGGCGCGCCCTCGTTTTAGTCAGGTGCTGGCGCTGGTGGGCTTAGTGGCTTTGGGTTGCACGCTCTATCTCTATTTGCCGCTGCGCGCCCGACTTGATCCGTTTTTAAATTGGGGGGATCCACGAGACAGCAAACAATTTCTTTGGGTGGTCTTGCGCCAAGAGTACCTAGATCTAGAGATTGGCTTTCTAAAGAGCCTTCGCCAAGCTCTTTTTGGACAGGGACCGTGGACGGATGTGGCGGGGGCCTGGATCTATGTGCAGCGTCAGGGCTTGCGTGTCGCACGATTCTTGCTCTCACCCCGACACGCCGACTTAGGCTTTGGATTCTTGATTTTTGCGATATTGGGTTTTCGATCGCTCGTGCTTGATCTAGGGCGGCGCCGACTTTTGGTGAGTAGCGCCATTTGGGTTCTGTCTTTTATTTTTGTCATCACATTTTATTTTCATCTAAAGCCTGAGATGATTTGGATTTTGGATGTCTTTTTGATACCCGCCTACATGATGCAGGCCATCTGGGCCGGCTTAGGAGCGGCATGGCTCTTAGCTAAGTTTGCAAAGTCTGCTATTGCGGGTGGCGCCTTGATCGCATCGCTTAGCTTTTTGCCGTTGACTCTTTATAGCTTGCGCGCGCCGACCTTAGATCAATCGCAACACTGGGTCGCGTGGGACTATGGTCAGGACATACTGCTAAGTTTGCCCCGTGGTGCGCTGATGAGCGCCGAAGGTGACTTTAACACCATGCCCATCTATTACTTGCAACAAGTGGCGGGAAAGCGGCGCGATGTCGATCATTTGACCACAGTTTTTCTGTCAACCGATTGGGGCGTCAATCAATTGCGCCGAACGCGACCGTGGTTGGGTGTGAATGTGAAGCCCGCCCCCTTGCTCAACCAGCGTGTCGGCGATGGCGCGACCCTCAAGGCTGTCCTCCATCAAGCGGTAGGGAACGCGCTGGCTAAGGGACGACCTGTTCACGCATCGCTGTTCAGACAAGTGCAGGCGGACAACCTTCCAGAGTGGGAGAAAGCCTACAGTCCATCGGGACTGACGGTGCAGCTCAACGCACCCAACACGCCGACCGAGGTTTTGCGACGAGCAAGCCTCTTTAAAGCTATGCGCACGCGGCATCTGGCCATGGATCGCGCGAAGTTGGATCCCAGCCCAGAGTTTGCGCTTAGCAATTACGGCACGGCCGCGCTCGAGTTGGCCAATTATTTGCGTTCGCACGGTCAGCATGCTGCCGCGCAGCGTGCCTATGGGATGGCGGTGGCGTGGACCACCCGCGCCAATTTGGCCGAAATCTACGTGCATTGGGGTTTGGCGATGGCTCAAGATGGTCCCCGGGGTGGGCACCCGGACCTTGAGAGCGGCGCCAGCTTTTTTATTAAAGCCCTGCAAATCAAACCCCTTTATGAAGCAGCTGTCAATTTGGCGGGAGTGCGTAATCAGCAAAAACGCTATGCCGAAGCTGAAGCCGCGGCCCGTCAAGCGGTGGGGTTGAGGCCCGATCTAGGTCAGCCCTATAACAATCTGGCCATTGCGCAGTATTATCAGGGCCGTACAGCAGATGCTATCGCGACATTGCAAAGCGCCGCGGTTTTGAGCCCTAACGATTTACAGATTCAAAATAACCTGCGCGCGCTAGGCGGGCGCTAACAACCGGAGAGAAGATGCTGAAGGATTTTAAAGAATTTATGTTACGCGGCAACGTCGTGGACATGGCGGTTGGCGTGATTGTAGGCGGTGCGTTTGGCAAGATCGTCTCGAGCTTGGTCAATGACATCTTGATGCCGCCCATGGGTCGCTTGATGGGCAACGTTGATTTTAAGGATCTCTTTATAACCCTTAACGATAAAAGTTACGAGAGCCTAGACGCGGCAACGCGCGCAGGAGCGCCTATCATCAAGCTTGGTGTATTTTTTAACACGGTACTAAATTTTGTCATTGTCGCTGGAGCAATATTTTTTGTGATCAAACGCCTTACAAGTTTAGTCGAATCGAAAATAAAGCCTGCCGATGAGGTCGTGGTACCCACGACCAAAGAATGCCCCGAGTGCGCTGAAAGCGTCTTGCTCAAAGCCCGTAAGTGTAAACATTGCGGAAGCGCAGTTTAACGTGGCCATGAGCGAACGCCACGCCTTGACTTGGATCGTCGCTAGCAGCGCGGGGGCGTTAAGTTTTTTGATCTGGTTGATCTACTTTTCGACACCCCCTGGCACTGTGCCTGCATGGGCTAACGCTTTGCCCACGGCGAATGCGTGTTTTAACAGCGCCAGCACGATCTGCATGGTGCTGGGTGTGTTAGCGATTAAGTCGGGCCAGCGTCAGCGTCACATGCGTTGGATGGTCGGCGCACTGACGTCGTCGGGACTGTTTTTATTTAGCTACATCGCCTATCACCATTTTCACGGGGATACAAAATTTGTTGGGGTTGGGTGGATACGTTGGATCTATTTTTTTATTTTGATCAGCCATATTGTGTTGTCAGCCATTGTCTTGCCCTTGCTCTTGACCACAGTCTACTTCGCTATCACAGGTCGCTTTGAAAAGCACAAACCTCTAGCGCGTATCGTCTTTCCAATCTGGCTTTATGTCAGTGTCACGGGTGTGGTGGTTTACTTTTTCTTGCGCGGACAGTATTGATGCCGAGTGGACCGTGGACCATGCTCTTGGGTTACGCTCTATTTGGTTTTGTGCCAGGGCTGCTAAAACTAGGGCTTGAGCAGGGGATGGATCCAAGTTTGGCGGTGGTCGTTCGTTTTGTCATTGCGGTGTTGTTGATTGGTGCGGTGTCTGCGTTAGCAAGAAATTTGCACGTTAAAAACCCTGAATTGCGATTGCTGGCGATGGATCGCAGGGGTTTGCTAGCGCGTGGCGTTTTTGGTGGTGTGGCAGTTGCGTCGTATTTTTGGGCAGTCCAACTTACGGGAGCAGGACTGGGCACGTTGCTTAATTACACACATTCAATTTGGTCGAACGTCTTTTCGGTAGCTTTGGGACAGCAAAAACCACGGCCTTGGTTTTGGTCCCTACTGGCAATGGCTGGTGTGGGTGTGATACTTGTCATCGATCCCAGCAGTGACAAGATTTCGATTCTCGGATTGTTGGTAGGGCTCTTTTCGGGCATGGCTGGCGGAGCTGCCGTGCTAACAATTAAGACTTTGCGTCGTTCAGATAATTCATTAACTATCAATATGGCGTTGGCGCTTGGGGGTATTGGCGTGGCGGTACCACTTCTACTTTTTCAGGTCACAAATTCTGTAAAAGTGACACCAAACAGTGAAAAAGCGTGGTTATTTGTCGCTATTTCTGGAGTATTTTCACTAATTGGTCAAATTCTATTTACCCATGGTTTTAAACACACAAGCGTTGCACTTGCATCACTCATGAGTCTTATTACGCCAATAATAGCTATTTTTTGTGGATTTTTGTTTTTAAATGAGGCGTTAACACCTCATTTTTTGCTTGGAAGTGCTTTGATATTGATTGCATGCTCACTCTTGGGACTTCAAGAATCCTCAAAAAAGTTGACTTAGCAATAGAATTTAATAGATTTTAAAAATGGAAAAAGCAAATGGACTATGTTAATTTTAAAAAAAGCCTTTTCGGATGGCGAAACTCGACAAATGCGTATTCTTTCTTTTGAGAGTGTCAATGTTAGCTACCAAAGTCAAAAAAAATAGCACGGGACGTGTCACCTGGATACACGAAGCAGGGACACGCATACTATATATGGATTTTAGAAAGGCACCCATTGCAGAGTCCATCACGATGATGGACGAATATATTGCGGTCTTGTCGCGCGAGCAGGGTCCGGTCTATCTTTTCACCGATGTTAGCGATGCAGAATATGATTCAAGCATTGCAGCAAAATGGAAAGCAGCGCGTTTGGAATATGGAAGCGTCATTAAAGCTTCAGCAATTATTGGGTTGAAGGGACTGGTTGGATTGGCAGTGCGCTCTTTTATTCAATTAGCTGAGTATGTGGCTCCACATAAAATCGGTGGACCCATGAAGATCTTTAACACACGTGAAGAAGCGCTAGAGTGGGTCGTCAAACAAAGCAAACTATGACATCAAGAGTCGCCTTCATTGAGCACCGCGCGGATGGGATTGCGCTTTAAATAAAAAACCCACGACGGCATGTCGTGGGTTTTTTATTTAAGACTTAGATTTTGGGGCCATGGCCTTACAGGGCGGCGGGCATT
>JANLXT010000042.1:0-1253 GCA_031365225.1 candidate division FCPU426 bacterium | reverse complement strand
GTGCTGTGGCAGGTGCGCCTCGTGCAGGCGCTGGGTGTGACGCTGATCCCATCGGAACCCCATTCCCAGGAAGAGCTTTTCCGTAGAGTAAGGAATGGCCTGAGGGGTGAGGGTATAGCGCTTGAGGCTTCTCAAGTTTCGTCGGTAGCGCAAAATCCGCAGTCCCTGCCCTATGCGCCAAGCGGCATGGACCGACAATAAGGCCGCTGCGGCCCGGGCTATGTCTGCGCTGATCAGGAATACGCCCGGGTAGCTCATAACGAAAACCGCGCACGCGATTGAGATCGCTGCCGCACGCAGTTCGTAAGCGGGACGTAGCAGCGCCTCAAGCGGATAGGCCATGTTCGCTCACTGCCTCAGACCTTCACAACGTACGGATTAGCCGGCGGCACGGGGCTCACGAAAGACTGCGCATTGGCGATCACAACGCCCGAAATCCGTGCCGCCGGCTTTCCTTCGCGCAGCACCTGGTAAGGGAGGATGTTCATCCCCCTCTTTCCTCGCAGATGCCAGCCCGCCATGAGCCATTCTTTCTGAATACCCATGCCCAACTCTTTGCTCTCTCCAGATGAGGACGGCGTTGCGCCACGGCCGTCTTCCCCGAAGGTTTTGGCAAAGCATTGAAAAATCCTAGGCGACACCAACAGGATGCCTTCCTTGACGAAGTGCACCATCGCGTCAGCATTATTGAATGTGATGGTGCCGTCGCGCAGTCCCGCCTGCAGCCACGACATGAAACGTAACGCCGCTTCGGGGGGACCTTGGGCATCGCCGGAACCAGAAGGTGGTGGCAATGCCGGGGCGACAGGTGCCATCAACGCTGGCTTAGGAGCCGTCAACTTGACATGATTGACTGGTGACTTCGATTTGCCGTCGTCGGTCGACTCGTCGACGGCGTCAATATCTTGCTTAGCATCGCGCGAGAGGTCGTTCGGCCGGTCAACGGTGGTACCCTGGCCTGAGGCTGAGGCCGTGTGCTCCACGACTGCGATCTCATTCTCTACATGAGCTCGATCGTGCGTTGAGTTGGGCACTGCAATCGGGTAAAGCGAGGCTGCAAAAGGTTCGCTCCAGTAGGTAGCGGGTAAGCAATTTCGTCTCACCGACTCCGCGTCAGCCCGCATGACGAGTGTTTTAACCGCGCCACTGCCACGGACTTGGGCCCCGGAAAGAGTCGCCATGAGTTCAGAGACGAGCTCACGATCCTCCGACAGCCAGCCAATCACATCTCCGGGAACCCATCGTTGGAACAA
>JANLXT010000038.1:0-17032 GCA_031365225.1 candidate division FCPU426 bacterium | reverse complement strand
TTCGAATGCGATCAAACTATCCCCGAGTATGCCTAGTTGACGGTAGGCCCAATGAGACTGCAGCGGAGCGCCGTCATAGGAGTGTAATCCCGAAAGCAAATGAGTGGTCATGCCCATGGCATTTTTCATCGCTTACTTGCGCCAAGCCTAACGGGAAGCTCGTCTAGACGAATTTTCCGCACGTTAACCAATTTTTGCCCAAGAAATCTTCGCCCTAAAGCTTCAAATTGCTCAGGCAAATCCGAAACAAAAAACTGATGGGAACGAAACAAAACCTTCGCTCGTGGCGCGCGCTGGTTCGATGCCTCAAGCAACTCGGCAACTTCGTAAGCTGTCTCGCGAGCTGAATCCACTAGCGCAATGCCGCGCCCGAGTGTCTTCTTCAATACAACTTTTAACAGAGGATAATGTGTGCAACCAAGAACCACCGTATCGACCCCTTGCCGCTTGAGTGGTGAAAGATACTCTTTCGCGACACGTCCAGCAACGGCATGCCGAGTCCAGCCTTCCTCGACCAAAGGGACAAAAAGCGGGCAAGCACGAGTAAAAACTGTCGCGCGAGGCTCTAATTGGTGAATCGCCTTTTGGTAGGCACCCGAACGAATGGTCGCATGTGTACCAATAACACCAATTTTTTGGCCAGATCGGCGTCCGACCGCCGCACGGGCCCCCGCCAAAATGACACCGACCACGGGGATCGCTAAATTTTTTCGCAACGCAGGTAACGCATACGCGCTTGAGGTATTGCAGGCTACGACCAAAAGCTTGATTCCCTTTTTCTGCAAAAACCGCGCGTTCTCAAGGGCAAAACGAATTAGATTGTCAGGAGATTTATTCCCATAAGGCGCACGCGCTGTATCACCAAAATAGACTATCCGTTCACCAGGTAACTGACGCAAAAGTTCACGAACCACCGTCAATCCGCCAATGCCTGAATCAAAAACACCAATAGGCCGATTCAATCCAACAAGACTCATCGGCGTTTTTTGAGCAAACGATACTCTACGGAATCAACCAGAGCTTCCCAGCTTGCCTCGATTATATTCTCGTGAACTCCTACCGTGGACCAAGTCTGGGCACCCGAGTCCGAGGTTTCAATCACTACGCGGACGCGTGATCCTGTACCTGCTGCTCCACCTAACACCCGAACCTTGTAGTCGATTAATTTCAGTTTACCAATCGTAGGATAGTGCCGGGCGAGACCTTTACGAAGCGCGGCGTCGAGTGCGTTGACTGGACCATTTCCGCTAGCCACGGTCGACTGCACTTGACCGCCCACCCGAATTGTCACCGAAGCATTTGCAGGCTCTAGCTTTAACCGTCGCTCGATATTCACCTGATAGGAGATAAGCTCAAAGGACGGTTTAAAAGAACCCAACAACTTACGCATCAGTAATTCAAGCGACGCATCTGCACCCTCATACTGATATCCTTCTAACTCTCGTTCTTTAACCAAACGGATAATCTGCTTAGCCTGCTCTCCACCGCCAGCAAGTCGTAAACCATACTGAGCCGCTTTAGCGATCACTGCCGCTTTACCGGCTTGTTCGCTCGCGAGAAAACGACGCACATTGCCAACCAGACTCGGAGCCAAGTGCTCATAACTGCTCGATTCTTTGAGCATTGCATCTACGTGAATGCCAGCCTTGTGAGCAAAAGCCGATACACCCACAAACGGTTGATGATCAGACAAAGGCATATTAGCAACGCTTGAAACAAATCGAGACAACTCGGTGAGGCGCACATATTTTTCTTCGGGAATACTTTCGAAATTCAACTTGAAACGCAAATCAGGGATGACTGAACACAAATTTGCATTGCCACAGCGCTCTCCGTAGCCATTGATTGTTCCCTGCACATGTCGAGCGCCTGCCTGGACAGCCGCCAGCGAGTTCGCCACAGCCAAATCGCCATCGTTGTGGGCATGTATTCCCAAAATATCCTCACCAAATGATTTTCGAACCTCGGCAACAATCGACGCAACCTCACTCGGAGTACTGCCACCATTCGTGTCACACAGCACCAAGGTGTGCGCACCGCCATCTTGAGCAGCCCGAAGCGTTTGTAGGGCATAGGATGGATTATTCTTGAATCCATCAAAAAAATGTTCAGCATCATAGATCACTTGTCTGCGCCGCGATCTCAGAAACTTAACAGAGTCTTCTATCATGTGAAGGTTCTCTTCATGGCTAACTCGCAGAACCTTCTTCACGTGCAGATCCCAGCTTTTGCCGAATATGCAAACCACCTTCGTTTCAGCTTCTAAAAGAGATCGTAAAATCGGGTCTTGGGCTGTTTTTGTGCCTGCGCGACGTGTGGAAGCAAACGCAACTAGCTCCGCATTCTTAAAACGACGCTTACGAGCCAATTTAAAAAAACTTAAATCCTTCACATTGCCTGGCGCTGGCCAGCCACCTTCAATATAATCCACACCCAATTCATCAAGCTTTTGCGCAATGGCAAGCTTATCTTCAACCGAATAACTAATATCCTCACCTTGAGAACCGTCTCGCAAGGTAGTGTCAAAAATAGTGATATGCCGGCTTTTTATCATGATGTTCCCAACTGCAGCAAGACTTACCGTAGTGCCTTGCGAACATAGAAATTATTTAAGGATCAGGCTTACCGCCACTCGAAAAAGAAAACCTAGCACCAAAGTTGATCCAGCTACTGTCCAAAGATGCCACTGTCCAGTGAGGTCGTGATTAATCACATCCACTTCTAAAGGCATGCTCAACTCCCTAATTTGAACTGTTCGTGCAATGCCTTCACTGCGGCTTCGGTATCCTTTTCAGGGATAACAACACTAATCTTAATCTCGCTTGTAGAAATCATATCGATATTTATCGAATGCCTTGCCAACGCTTCAAACATCTGAGCGGCAACGCCAGAATGAGAACGCATACCCACTCCTACGACGCTTATTTTAGCCACGCTCTCGTCCACTTGAATGCCGGTCGCCTGCAAATCGTTCGCTACCTTTTCTAAAACCGCCTTCGCTTTATGAAGATCATTTTTTGCAACCGTAAACGATAAATTATTTATTCCGTGTTCACTTACATCTTGAACAATTACATCAACATTCAATGCCGCATCGGCCAAAGGCCTAAAGATCGCCGCAGCAATGCCGGGCTTATCTTTAATCCCAAGCACGGTTAGCTTAGCTTCATCTCGATTATAGGTGACACCAGAGATAAGATACTCTTCCATGCCTTGAACCTCCTCGGTGATCATCGTGCCGGGTCCCTCGTGGAAAGACGATCGCACGTGAATACGAACATTATTTTTTTTGGCAAATTCAACAGAGCGAGAATTGAGGACCTGCGCCCCAGAACTTGCCATTTCTAGCATTTCTTCATAAGAGACTCGTTCGAGCTTTCTGGCATTGGGTACAATCCTTGGATTGGCGGTGAACACGCCATCGACGTCCTTATAGAACTCACAGACTTCCGCCTTCAATGCCGCCGCCAATGCCACAGCTGTTAAATCGCTTCCTCCGCGGCCCAACGTTGTGATTTCCTCGTCCGCCGTTTGACCTTGAAAACCCGCAACAATCACTATTTTTCCAAGAGCCAACGCTTTATGAATCTTTTCATCGCCTACTTTGACAATGCGAGCTTTGCCGTGCAATTCATCCGTGATAATCCCCACCTGGGGTCCGGTGAAAGAAATCGCGTCAAATCCAAGATCCTTGATCGCAATCGCCAACAAAGCTATCGATTGTTGCTCCCCCGTCGCGAGCAAAACATCCATCTCGCGTTCGTCCGGATACTCGGTAATCTGTTTAGCCAAGGCTATAAGTTCGTCGGTGGTATCACCGGGCGCTGAAACAACTACAACAAGATCATTGCCAGCTTTGCGTGTTTTAACAATACGGGCCCCCACGGCTTTCATGCGCTCTGGAGTCGCCACGGACGAACCACCATACTTTTGAACTACAAGTGCCAATGCGCCCTCAACTCAAAATGAAACGGTCCATCAGTGTCCAGCCTTCTTGCAAATGTCGTTCCATCTTAGCCGCGGACGCTTCGTCATACACTTGCTGACTAGCCTGCAAGCCACCAACTTCAGCTCCTCGACTATCAAAAATAAAATAGGGCACAGGCTCAGCTGAATGGGTCTTCAATTCGAGTGGCGTCGCATGATCCGGAACAACCAAAATACGATAATCCTGACCTTCGAGCCCAGCAAGGATTGTTCCCAAGATTTTTTCGTCAATTTCTTCGATACCACGAACTTTAGTAACGTGGTCACCCTTATGCCCCGCTTCGTCCGTAACCTCTAAATGCACAAATACAAAATCATGCTTCTTTAGGGTTTTAAGTGCCGCCTCGGCTTTTCCTACAAAATTTGTGTCAATCCATCCAGTGGCGCCTGGAACATCCACAACATCAAGCCCGATCGCGCGGCCCAATCCTTTGATCAAGTCGACCGCTGAAATGACCGCTCCTTTTAGATTTCTACGCGAGGCAAAAGAAGGCATTTCAATAGAGCGCCCTTGCCCCCAGAGCCAAAACATATTTGCGGTCTTCTTCCCTTCTCGCCGGCGTTCCCGATTGATTTCGTGTCCTTCTAACAAAAACTGTGAATCAAGCATCAACTGACGAAGCTCTTTGCCGCCCGTGCCCTTAGGAAGAAACTCTTCGATCGCGCGACCAGTAATGTCGTGCGGAGGGGTACACTTCGCAGCCTCATATCCAAGTCCCTTAAAAATCGCCAGATGTCGGTACTGCGTACCCCCTGCGAATCTCAGTTTTTCGTTGCCAAACCGTTTGCCCAACATTTTAATCAGCTCGCGACCATCCTCCGTGCCAATGTGGCCCGCACTATAGTCGTCCATGATTCCGTCTTTAACATGGACAAGATTGCATCGAAAAGCAATCTCGCCCTTTTTAATATCAACACCAAGATTTCGCGCTTCAAGAGGCGCCCGTCCACAATAGTATTTACGGGGGTCATAGCCTAACACCGTCATGTTGCCGACATCCGAACCCATCGGCAACTCTGGCACGCCCGTATCGACAAGTCCGAGCTCTCCCAGGCCACACAAACGAACCATGTTAGGTTTTTTAGCCACCTGCATCGGCGTCTTTCCGCCTAGAATCTCTTGCGCGTGATCTGACATGCCGTCACAAAGAATCACGATGTATTTCATACTGCTCAATGTTTTTTTCCGCCCTGAAGTTGCTTTGGTATATGGTCATAATACTTTTTTTGCTCATTTTTTAAATCTTTCAAAGCCGCTTTGGCTTTCTTGTCTCGTTTATCCATACTCAAAATCTTAGTGTAGATCTCTTCCGATTTTTCAAAATCATGATACCCACGATAGGCCCTCGCCAATCCGTGCCAAGCCAACATAAAGCTTGGGTCCAACTCGGTGGCCACACGGTATTCATCAATTGCCTTTTGAATCTCTAAATGCAAAATACTGCGATCGCCACCACGGCGAATCTCTTCGACGCGCGCAAATACAATCTCGGCAAAATTATAATGTCCGCCAGCGAACTTGGGGTCGATCTCAATTGCTAATCGAGCATCTGCCAGAGCGTTATCCCAATTACCATTGTGCCACTGGGCAATGCCGCGATTGCTATAGGCCTCGGCAAAAAATTTGTGTCCCAAGATAGCCTGGCTATACTGCTCAATAGCCTCAGGGAAACGCCCAATCAAATCATAGAGTCTGCCTAGCTCGTTGTGCGCCTCGGGAAAATCCGGGACTAATTTTATCGCCGCTTCTTCATGTTCAATTGCCTCTTTTAAGTTTGGTGGGGCACTTTCTTTTGCAGCCTCAATGGATTTAGCCTTCACAAGTAGGCCTAGACGCCAGTGAGTATTGGCAACAGACGGAACGTCATTTACTGGATTAACTTCTAGCACCTTGCGATAACTCGCAATCGCTAAATCGCTTTTAGTTTTTAGTATCTTCTTTTTGGTCTTTTCATCAGAGCTTATCTTAGGATCTATGTCTAAACTTTCCAGACCTAGCCCAAGATGATAGAGCGCCTCGGTGAACCGTGGATCGAGAGCCACAGCGTGCTTAAACTGCTCAACGGCGTCTAACATGCGACGCTGATTGTAGAGTGCCAAGCCTAGTTTGTTATAGGCTTCCGCATAATCTTTTTGTAATTTAATCGCATCCCGAAAAACTTTTTCTGCCACAGTCCATTCTTGCTTTTCCAAAAATTGCACTCCCTTGGCAAAGACTTCTTGCGCTTCGGGGGTTGTTGCGCCCAACTTTGTCCAGAACGAACAAACAAATACCAATGCCAAGATTGCTATTTTTGACCTAAACATGCCTGCTCCTTGACGAGGGGTTACCAGCGCATTACTTTTGCGAGCGCCTTCAATGTAGGCGCAATGATCTTGGGAGTTGGGCTTTGCCTGATTGCCTGATCTGGATCCTTCAAACCGTGCCCAGTAAGCACGCAAACAATATCCAGCTTGCGTTTGCCTAGGCGTCGAGCTTGCGAACGAAAATAGCCTTGCTGGGAAAGTTTTAATACACCCGCGACCGATGCCGCTGAAGCCGGCTCGCAAAAAACCCCTTCCCATCGTGCCAACGAGCTGTACGCTGATAGAATCTGTTTATCCGTAACTGACTTTATCTCACCTTTAGATGCATTTTTAGCTTCTACCGCCAAACTCCATGACGCTGGATTGCCTATCTTTATGGCAGTCGCAATAGTCCGTGGCGTCTTAACGATCTTTCCTTGCACAATTGGCGCGGCACCAGCAGCCTGAAAACCCAACATCCGCGGCAGGCCTTTTGACAGACCGTGTTGGCGAGCCTCACTGTATCCCATCCAATACGCGGAGATGTTTCCGGCGTTTCCAACGGGCACCGCATGAAAATCAGGAATATGTCCAAGCTGATCTATGATCTCGAAGGCAGCTGTCTTTTGACCTTGCAAGCGATAAGGATTGACTGAATTGACCAGTGTGATTGGATACCGCCTTGACGCTTCACGGGCCATTTCGAGCGCTTGATCAAAATTGCCTTCAATCGCGAGAACCTGAGCTCCATGCATCAATGCCTGGGCCAATTTTCCGAGTGCGATGCTTCCTTTTGGCAAAAGCACCAAACAACTCATCCCCGCACGCGCAGCATAGGCCGCCGCAGAAGCCGAGGTATTACCGGTGCTTGCGCACAATATTGCCTTGCTCCCCGCTTCAGCTGCCTTACTTACGGCCAAAGTCATACCACGGTCCTTGAACGAACCAGTCGGATTTTGACCTTCAATCTTAAGCCAAACTCGAACAGTGCCAGAACCCGCATCGATCTTAGACGACAACACAGGCGCAGGGACTAAGTCGGTGTTGCCTTCTAACAAAGTGATAATTGGCGTCTTCTTGGAAACTGGAAGAAACTGGCGATAGCGTTGAATCAACCCAGGCCAGCTCATCCGTTCTCCGGCATCTCGAGGCGAAGCACGAGAGTTCCTGACTTGACCGCGGGTAACTGCTCTATCGCTTGCACCGCCTCACGCATCGCTTTTTCGGTAGCCTCGTAGGTAGACAGGTAAACAGGAACCGAGCTTCCTTTTTGACGCTCATTTTGTGCGACCGAGCTAATCGAAATACCGTGATCCGAAAGAACTTTAGCAATATGCGCCAGCACACCGGGCTGGTCGACGGCAGTGAGGCGTACAAAGAAACGATTTCGGATCTCATCGGCAGGTGTGATGCGAAGGTCTTGGGTATACTTAACATCGTAAGCCACCGCAGGAACTTTGCCCGCGACACCGACCGAAACATTTCGCGCAACATAGATAAGGTCAGAGATTACAGCGCTGGCGGTAGGAAGACGCCCGGCGCCACGCCCATAAAACATCACCTGTCCGACAGCGTCACCGCCAACCAAAATACCATTATTGACACC
Source organism: candidate division FCPU426 bacterium (assembly GCA_031365225.1). Classification (GTDB taxonomy): domain Bacteria; phylum Oederibacteriota; class JAJYGY01; order JAJYGY01; family DAIDJD01; genus JANLXT01. The sequence goes on along the minus strand of JANLXT010000038.1, from coordinate 9,153 downwards.
ATCGACACGCGCAAGCGGATGTTCTAGCGGCAGCAAGCACGGAACAACCTGCAACTCAAGCGACCCGAGATCACCCCGAGACCGTGCGATTGCCAAATGTTTGACAACACATCCCATCTCCTGCCGCGCCATATCAATGTCGGTTTTAGTGATAGTCTTGATGCCCTGCAGCGTGACATCTTCAATACGAACACTTTGATCAAAGGCAATCGAGGACAGAATCACCAACTTGTGACACGCGTCCATGCCGTCAATATCAAAACTTGGATCCGCTTCAGCATAACCTTTGGATTGGGCATCCTTGAGTGCTTTTTCAAAAGTCTTTCCATGTTGAGACATGCCAGTCAAAATATAGTTGGTCGTGCCATTAATTATCGCCGTCAACTGTTGAATGCGGTTGGCTGCCAACCCATCGTTAATAGCCTGCACGCACGGAATGCCTCCGCCAACGGCCGCTTCTAAGTAGACATCTACATCGTGGTCATGAGCCGCTTGAAAAATTTCTTCCCAGTACTTTGCCAATACAGCCTTGTTGGCAGTAACAATGTGTTTCCGGTTACGAATCGCGCGCAAGATGTAGTCTCTCGCAGGCTCATAACCCCCCATGACTTCAATAACGACATCGATCTCGGGATCTTCAAGCACGTCCTCTGGGCGCGTCGTAATTTTTAGGGAAGCTGGCACACCCTCTCGGATTTTTCCGAGATCTCGCACAACGGCGGCACGCAATTCTAAAACTGCGCCTACGCGGCTCTCAATACGCTGGCGATTTCGTTCCAATAGCTCAACCACGCCACAACCAACTGTGCCAAGGCCCAGTAGTCCAATAACGATCTTCTTTTTACTGCGAGCTTTCATAGATGCGTATCCTATCGAGGTTCCGCCCCGAACTGCACGAGCACTGAAACATGAACACACTTAAACAAAAACGGCCCCTTGGATTTTATCTCAAGGGGCCGGGCGCTAAATGAGAGCAGCCTCAGCCCTTAAGGCCGGTCGTAGCAATTCCTTGAATAAAGTATTTTTGACCAATAAAGAAGAGCACGAGAAGAGGCATCAGCACTACAGTTGAAGCCGCCATAAGCAAATGCATTTTAGCGCCGTAAAGACTATTAAATTGGTTCAACCCAAGGGACAACGTAAACTTTGAGGAATCCTGCAAATAAATGAGTGGGTTCATGAAATCATTCCAGTTCCAAACCACACTAAAGATACCAACCGTGATAAGTGCTGGAATCGAGAGCGGCAACATAATCCGCCAAAAAATCCCGAACGTGCTACATCCATCAATCTTAGCTGCTTCATCCAGATCGTAGGGTACAGACATAAAGAATTGTCGCAACAAGAATATGTTGTAAGCGCTCGCACCCAACCAAGCCGGAAGTATCAATGGCAGAAACGTATTTGTCCAACCAAGTTTCGCAAACAAAATAAAGGTAGGGATCATCACAACCTGCCCAGGCACCATCATCGTTGATAACACCAATACAAACAATCCGTCACGCCCGGGAAAACGCAAACGCGCAAATCCAAATGCCACCATGGCCGAACTGCACAGAGTTCCAAGAGTGGCCAGCGAAGTGATGATCAGGGTGTTCCACAAATACCACCAAAATGACTCTTTCTCGAAAAATATCTGCTCGAGGTTTTCAAAAAACCCACCGCTGATAATCGGTCGACCATAAATATACCAGCCATCAATATAATTTTCCCATTTCCAATCGACACGCCAAGGTGGCATTTCATAGACGTGCGTCGCCTCTTTCAAGCTGATGGCGATCATCCACATAAGCGGAATCATCATCAATATCGAAAGAGCCGCAATCACAATAAGCGCGGTCGTCTTTCTAAAATTTTCGATGCGCCGCTTGCTTGCCCAAAAATTATTCGCTGGTTTTGTTTGTGGTATCGTCATGTCTGTCATTTTTTGAGTTCGCCTTCGTAGTAGACCCAGCCAGCAAAACGAAATTGAATCATCGTCGCCATCAGGATCATGACAAAGAGTACCCAGGCCAACGCGGATGCGTAGCCCATCTTGTGGAAACTAAATGCAACTTGATAGATATACAGAACATAAAACAAGGCCGCATCGGCAGGCTGACCCGTGCCTGCCGAAAGCACAAATGCTTGTGTAAAAACCTGAAAACTAGCGATGACAGTCAGAATCAGGTTAAAGAAAATGATTGGTGATAACATCGGCAAGGTCACGTTCAAGAACTGTTGCCAAGTGCTCGCGCCATCAATGTCTGCCGCCTCGTAAAGTTGCTCTGGAATACCCTGCAACCCAGCGAGGTAAATTATCATCCCCGAACCGATACCCCACAAAGACATGATAATGTACGCGCTCTTGACCCAGGCTGGATCGGACAACCAATGGGGCCCCTGCAAACTTAAATCTAAAGCGACAGGTGATATGCTGTTTACCAAAGTATTTATTAATGAGCCAACTTCACGAATACTGTAGTTGAGCAACCCGAATTCTGGTTGGAAAATAAAAAACCAGAGAAGACTCGAAGCAACACCCGCAGTCACTGACGGCAGATAAAAGACCGTCCGAAAAAAAGCGATCGACTTAAGTTTTTGATTCATTAAAAGAGCGACTAGAACCGCCCCAATCATTGTCAGGGGTACTGAACCCGCCATATAAATGAAGGTATTCCAAATCGCTTTATGAAAACGTTCGTCTGAGGCCATTTCCTGGAAGTTGGCCAAGCCTTTAAACTGAATGTTGCCAACACCGCTAATTCCGTCCCATTCGGCAAAAGACAGCCCCAAAGAGAATAGAATGGGTCCGCCCATCAAGAATAGAAAGCCTACAAGCCAAGGCAATATAAACATATATCCCGAAATTGCTTCTCGCGTAGAGCCTTTGAGAGTCGAGACTGCTTGCTTATTAGTGGCCATAACCGTCAAAGAGAGTGGGATTATCGAAAACAGTTTAAAATTATAGCCTTTGTGTTTTACATCGTCAATCGAATATCAAGTAACCAATAATTTCACATAGTGAAACCTTCTATTTGGACACAAAATTTGCCGTGCTTTGCCGAACGACCAATTGAGGTTGAAATTGGACAACTTGGACCTTGTGTGGGGTCTGCTCTAAGATTGCGCTCCGAAGCATCTCAACTGCTTTTGCCCCCATCTGAGCCATCGGTTGCCGAACCGTCGTCAGAGGTGGATCAAAAAGTTCGGCAAAAGGCTGATCATCATATCCAACGACCGACATATCTTGCGGAACTCGCAACCCACTCCTACGCAGCTCTAAGAATACCCCGCTCGCACACACGTCACCGGCTGCGACAAAAATTGCACTAGGAGGAACAGAAAGCGCAACTAAGCGCTTCGCCATTTCGGCGCCTGCTTTCTGGTCATAGTCAACAATCCGACAGATTAAATCTTCGTTTTTTTCGATATTGTGATCTTTCAAAGCCTGAATAAAACCGTTCTCTCGATCGCGGGCCGGTATATCTGTCGATCCAGCTCCATTGATTAAAGCGATCCGTCGGTGTCCAAGCGAAATCAAATGACCTGTCGCATCGTACGCACCCTGCCTATTATCTAACTGAACTGAATCAAATTTTTCGTAGCCATATTCCACACTGACTAAAGCGGTTCCCTGTTTGGTGAAAAAGCTCTGTTGCGTGGGTGTCATAGGCAAATTCAGCGTAATCAGCCCATCGACGCGCTTCTCACGAGCAAGACGTGTTAGCAGACCCGTGGCCTCGGAGTCTTGATTGCGAACATTATAAAGAACTAGATCAAAACCTGATTCTCGTAATTCTTTTTCGATACCGCTGATCGTCTCTAGCTCAAAATAAGAACTAAAAGACGGGGCGGCAACACCGATGACATTTGTACGGCGCAAGACTAGATTACGAGCGCCTGCATGTGGAAAATAATCCAGTTCAGCAATCGCTTTTAAGACGCGTTGTCGGGTCGCCTCGCTAATACGTGGCTTGTTATTAATGACCATCGAAACAGTGGCGGGTGTCACCCCCACCTTTTTGGCCACGTCTTTTATCGTAACGCCCATAGTGCCCCACATTCTCTGAAAACGTTTAAACTCTCACGAAAGTATCACGTGTTAAGTCAAAGGTCAATTAAGAGGGTATTTGAATCGTTTTAGCACTTATGGCCTTAAAAGACCGTGCTGCTTAAGCTGCTTATCAATCCAATTCCAATCAGCGTCAATTAAGGAAATTTCGTAGGGCTCAACCATTTTCCCACGTAATTTTCTAAGTTCTAATAACTGGGATAATACGTGATTTTCAAAGGCCACTTCTTTTTTGCCGGTTTTTCCAGGCGCGCGAATTAGCATTTCTAGGGCACCAGCAAATTTGGGCTCAAGCACGAGGCAGCGTTGCAAGCTTTCGCTCGCGCTTTCTTCCAGCCCAAGCTTATGTTCCAGTCTGGCAAGCTCAAGCCACGCTGGCGCAAAAGTCGTCCACTGCGTCAACGTTCGTTGAAGATAAAATCTTGCCTGAAGAACAAGTGCGTGCTCTGTGGAAAGCGCTAGAAATCTATTTTGGATCAGGGTGTGATCTTCTAGCAAAGACTCAATGGGGTCGGCTACACGATTTCTGTAAAAAGGCGCCGCCGCCAGACAAAGGCGATAAAGCGCCAAATCCATCGACGGATCGTTACCAAGGGTTTCTTTTTTAGCTAAGGCTTTACGTAGCAACCAACGAGGATCCTGCCCTTGGTGTAGAGCCCGCGATGCGCGATTGTTCCAAGCCGGAGCATCTAACGGTGCCAACAGCAAGCTCTGTCGATCTAACAACGCCACCTTGGCAATCGCCTGGGTATGTTCTGCGCGTTTATTTAGCCAAACGCCAACAAAGTGCGCAAATGCGAGAGAAGCAATTAAAACAAGGGTCATTCGCCTCAAAAAAGGACCTGCCTGAAAGTATGCCCGCACTGGAAATCGTTGGGCCAGTAGCATCACTGTCAGGGACCACGTCAGCGGTACACGGAATGGAAAATCTACCTGCGCATGAACCAGCCAGGCCACAATGACGCTTTCGTAAAATAGAGCATTTGGATCTAAAGTGGGTGTGCGCCAAAACGCGAACAAGAGCATTCCCACCCCAAAAATAACCAGTCCTAAGACAGGCAGTCCAAGTTCGGCTCCCAGCTCTATAAACTCATTATGAGCATGCTCTAAGTAGAGTCGATAGCGGCCAATGTGCGAATCGTTATCGACTTGCGATGGGTAGTCTCGGGTCCGCATCGCCACCTTAAAATTACCTAAGCCCCACCCTGTCCACGGTCGCGCGAAACTCAACGCCACCCCGTGCCTCCAAAATTCTAAACGCTCATATCGATAGACATCCTGAGCGGCGGTGGGAGCGCGCTTCACGTTCAATCGGGAACTTGGAGAAAAAAACGTCCCCGCGCATAGCAATAACACCACCGACCCATATAGAAGCGCAGCGCGGGGGCCATTTCCAACAGACCAAAGTCGAGCGCATACCCAAAAAGAGGTTAATGTAACTGTCAGCAATACGCCTCGAGATCCACACGCGAGGATTGCTAAACTTACAACCACAATCCCTAAGACTGTCGCGGCTCGATAGCCTTCTTTCTGCAAACGCCACAGCCCAGCAAAGAAAGCCGGTACCAAAAAAATAGAACCGAACAAATTTTGATTTGGAAAGAAATTCCGTACAACAGAAACAACGCCGAGATTAGTCCACAGCATACCCCCGAGCAACAAAACCGCGGCGACATATCCAAGCAGCTCGAAAAATACGATCAAAGTGAAGCCCCACGGCCACGGATTGCGGCGCAGTCGCATCCACCACAAACCGAACGCCGCGAGTGTCACTGACAAAGAAAGAGAATGACCTGGCGAAACTGACATAAACGAGAGGAGGATTATCGCGATGCTAGCGAGCCCCACTAAACGCTCGACCGGTGTTTGTGGCCAAACATTTTTTTGGTCCGATCCATCGCCCAGTATCGCGAAAATCAAAGCTCCAAAAAGGAGTGGCGCCTGCCAGCTTTGAAGCCCGCCCCACCAAAGACACGCAAACGTCCCCAAAAAAGCCATCGCCCAGGAATTAAAGATAAAGCTCTGGCTTTGTGAATCAAAACTTGCAGGAACCGATATGCGCGCCCGCGCTTCACTCGACCCAAACAAAGCTCCCAGCGAGGTGAACGCGAGCAACGGTACGAGCGGAAAGGAATAGCTCATCTCGCCTAGGCTTTGAATCAAAGAAGCAAGCAAGCCTAGAAAGATCCCCCAAGAACCGTCTCCCAGATTACTTTGTGTCAGCCTCCCCTTCAAAATTCCAAATAAGATCCACAGGGCCCCAACCAAAGCAAGCATCCCGAACAATCCGAAGCGCAAACCCACCCAAAGTGGTAAAGCGTGGGGATCTTCACCTAGAGCGCCTGTCTGTGCTAAGGCCAGTTGTGCGCTTGCTGGTCCCAATCCGAACCAGGGTGACGCTGAAAAAACGCGTAATGCGGGCAGCCAAAGTTTGAAGCGCCCAGTCAAAACATCCTGCCCATTTTCTGAAAAAAGAAAAGTCAGTTGACGGCTCAGCATGACCCACCCAAGGGCAATGCTTAGCAACAGCGTTCCTAGCAAGGCCCAAAGTTTAGTGACCCGCTTCAAACACCACATCATCCCCATGGAAACTATGCAGAGGCTAAAGCTTGCTCCCAGGGAGCCTGTCGCCCCAAGACCCAGCACGCCCAGCACAGAACTAAGTATAAAAATCCATTTTGAGCGATCACCCCAAAATGCGAGCTCGAAACTTAATGGCAACCAAAGGATGATAAATGCACCAAAAATATTGGGCGTGGCAAACGCTCCCTGCGCTCGCTCTCGGCCTAATACATCACCAATCACGTCTGCGCCAGGTATGCTTGGCGAACGCCAACTCAGAAAGAGATGCCAAGCAGTTGCCGCGGACAAGAGAAGCACCAGAGCGGACTTTCTTTCACGGCTTGCAAGGGTTTGCCGTCCTAACAGAAAGACAATCACCGCCCCAAAAAACCACGGCAAAAGGATGAGCATCTCGACACCGTGAGCGAGGAACACCACGCTCAAGAAAATAACGCCACTCCATGCGATGAATCGTAACCCTCGCATGTGGATGGGATGAGCCAAAAAAGCCGCTGTTATGAGAGCCACCCAGGCGAACCAAGTGCTCGGCCCGCTAACTCCCGGCCACGGAAGAAAAGCGGCGAATCCCAATCCAATCGCAAATAAGGCCCACGTTCGATCAACGAACATCCTCGACCTCAAGTTCGACCCGATGCCATTCCCTGTCGTCTTTCCACAAGAGTGCGGTTTGATTAGGGGCCCACTTCAATTCGGTCACCAGTCTATCACTCCTTAATTCGAGCAAGCTTCGCAACACAAGCCCCTCGCCATCCGCAAGCCAAAGGCGATTCATATCGATGAATGCTACTTTACGTATCGCAGGAGCAACTTGTGGCAGCGCCTGTGGCGAACGAAGTGACAAGGTCCATCGAGTTTGGATGGCGTTCGACCCAACCCAGAGCGAAATGTCCGGTCCGAAACCAGCCTTCCATATGCCCGCCGCCAAATCTTCTGCTACGTCAGATTTCACCGGCAAAGCAGGGGCGATACGAACGGTCAGCTGGCTGGGATCAAGCTCGGCTAATCGCAAGCACCGTCTCGATTCAATCGCAATCGAAGAGTTGGGCGCAAATGCCAATGCTGCGCGCCATTGACCCTGCGCAAATGCGTGTTCGGCCAACGCGGCGTCAGCTTGGTAAGATGCAACATAACTCACAATCCCTAGCGCGAACATTAATCCGAGGAACGCGAGAATGCGTTCAGGGTTGGATGACTTCAATGCGCACCCCTTTTCTTGGACCCAGCTTCGGGTCAACGCTTAAGATGAACTGGCCCTCATATCCCGACCATACAATAGCTTCACTGACCCTTCGGGCACGCTGTCGAGATAAGGCGATAGGTGCCTGTTCCCCTTCTTTAACTAATCCTGTCAATCGAAGCATGGTGCCCTTTTTCCCTTTCCACCCGCGCAAAGAATATCCAAGGCGTTTCAGCACTTGGGGGCTTAGTTCGCTACTATTAAAATTAAAGACATCCAACACATTGTCCCCCTCGGACGCCAGGGCAGTAAATTCAGTTTTCAACTGGTGCGCCGGAATCGAGATTGGAGACAGGCCATGTTTTTTTACAGTCTGGACAACTGGCACGTCCATCGTTGTTATTATAGCTTTGGAGATGATCGCAGGTGAGCTTAAAGGCTTTATCGCCGGGTCCCGCATAATCAGACCTAGGTTTGCGCCCGTAAAACCAAACGTCGCCATGGCCAAATTAAAACTAGGCCGGGCTGTCTCGGCCGTCTCTTTTGCACCAAGCGCACTAAGACTCATGCTTTGCTCGCCCAAAGGACGTGTCTTTCCGAAGGGGTCAATCGCGTCAATGCTGATACGCAAGTCGCCAGAACCAGCAGCAGGAGCGACCACGCGTAAAATGTCCGCCGGAAGCGGACCTTGTCCTTGCAGTCGCTTTAAAGTTCCGCCTTGTCCATCGCTGACAGTCACTTCCCAACGATCAGAGTTTTCAGCCGCCAGCTTTAGGTCGGAACGCAATTCGAGTTTAGGCTCTGATCCATTTTCAATCCCAGGAGTTTGCGCTGGCGCTAGCGCAAGCGCAAAGGACGGACTCGTTAACGCACTCAACCCGCTGGCTTCTGTTTGCACCAATCCGAGAACTTGGGTGCTCGTCCTCTCTTCGCTCGTTTCGCGTAGCTCGAGCTTGTAGGTCACCTCAACTCCAGGTTCGAGCAAACGCCCTAAACTATCTTTGCCGTCCCAGGTCACTAATTCAGGCGGGGGGCCCTCTCCACTAAGTATCCGAATCACTTGACCAGACTTATCTCGAATCTCTAGCCGCCAACCCTCCGCCAGTTCACTTGGCGCTGAACTAATCGCCAATCGTGCGGACGTAACGCGCCCTGACTGGGGGTCGCGTTCTACAGAAAGAGGCACCACGGTCGCTGTTCCAACTTTGGAATGTCCCCCTCCAAATGCCCAATCTACTTGCAATCGATGGCCCAACGATTGCAGCGCATGGTCCCACGCCGCGGCATAGTGTGTTCGGAGACCCTCCCCTTTGGCCTTCCAGGTCGCCCCGCCGCTTAG
>JANLXT010000336.1:0-12703 GCA_031365225.1 candidate division FCPU426 bacterium | reverse complement strand
CAACGACACTGACGATATCAGGAACAACGACTGTGACGACGGCACCATTTCGGAAGGACGGGCCAGGTACGCTGATTTTGTCGGGAACAAACGGTCATACCGGCTTGACGACAGTGCTGGCTGGAACATTGAAAGAAGGTGTAGCCAGTGCGCTGTCAACAGGAGCCGTTACGGTTACTAACGGAACATTTGATCTGAATAATTTCTCGGATAGTGTCGGGATCTTGACGCTTACCAATGTCGGGCAAGTCATTGATTCCGGCGGTTCGACTGCGGTCTTAACCTTAACCGGTTCCGGGGCGTTCCAAAGCGGAAAAATTAGTACTCGAATTGGTGGTTCCGTAGCTACCGCGTTTACTAAGTCGACGACTGATCGGGTTATTCTCTCTGGTGACAACACCCATACGAGTACAGCGGTCACGCTTAGTGCCGGTGCCTTGAATCTGCAAAGCAATAACGCGCTCGGTGCATCTGGCACCTCGTTACTAGTCACAGAAACATCCGGTGCCGTTATTGAAACGCAAAACACTATTACCGTTCCGAGTACAAAGACATACAACATTAGTGGTACCGGTATAAATGCTGGTGGGGCTATTAGAAACGTGGCCGATTCAAATACCTTGGCTGGGGCAATTACCCTTGGTGCTAGCGGTGTCCGTATCAACTCGTTCAGTGGAACGTTGACCATTAGCGGAGCGATGTCTGGTTCAGGGAATGCGGTGACTTTCGGAGGAGCTGCCAATATTACCTATAGTGGGGTGATTGGCACGGTCGCTGGTACGGTAACCAAAGACGGGACAGGTACCTATTCTCCAACGAACACCAATACCTACACTGGACTGACGACGGTTTCGGCCGGAGTCTTGGTCGTTAGTACTGCGCAGTCTACTGGTACAACGGCTGGCGGGGTCACCGTGGCAAGCGGAGCCGCGGTCCAAATGACCAGCTCAACCACGGTTGGTGCTGAAGCGCTCGGTTTGAGCGGAACTGGAATTGCCAGTGACGGAGCTCTGCGGAGTACGAGTGGCACAAATGTCTGGCAGGGGACGGTGACCTTAAACGCGACCAGCTCAATAGGCGTTGATCTCAACACCCTAACAATGAGCGGCTCAATTACCGGCGGCGCCTCGATTGGCTTAACCAAAGTCGGAACCGCCTCGCTCACCATAGGAACGACGACAGTGGGCGGCGATCTCACAATTTCGGCTGGGACACTCGTCGCTTCAGGTTCAAGCGCTATCGGAGTCGGTGGTAATTGGGCGAATAGTGGAACCTTCACCGCCAACAGCAGCACCGTGACCTTAAATGGAAGCGCTCAGCAAGCAGTTTCGGGTACGACAAGTGGATCGACAGGCAAGTTTAATAACCTGATCGTCACCAATGCGTTTGGTGACGGTTCGAGCACCTGGTCGGTTACTTTTGCCGGCAATACCGAAACCGCCGCGACGTTCACAGCAGTCACGGCCAGCACAAAACTTCGATTCAACGCGGGGAGCACCTACACCTTCCAAAACGTTGTCTTCAATGGACAAGCTTCGGGTACAAAAGTTTTCTTGCGATCGTCTTCAGGAGGTTCGGCTTGGAATTTAACGGTGGCGGGGACAAGTAGCGCTTCCTATACCGATGTCAAAGACTCTAATGCAAGCGCTTCGGCGACCGCAATCGATGCCACGGATGGCACGAATACTGACAGTACGGGAAACACCTATTGGTTCTTTATCGCCTCGATTATTGTTTCAGGTACTTGTGATGCCCAGGACCAGTCAATCGATTGCACGGATGAAGCGGATGCGGGCGATGAAATCCGGGTGGCAGTAAATGGTACGCTCGATGCAAATGATAAAGACACGGTGGTAGATGGATCATGGAGTATTTCCCTGAATCCGATACCGAGTACGAATGATATAATCACAGTGTTTATCAATGGCGCGGCCACACCCGGGAATCGTGCGGTGGCCGTTACGAAATATGATGGGAGTGGATATATCACCGGGGTCGAATTGTTTAAAGAACATTTAAGTATTGGAAGTAATGATAACCAAACGATCTCTGCGGCCAACGTTGGGCAGTACGATAATTCCGTGTCGGGTGACGCTGATATTTTTATGGATTACAATACAAACTTTAATACGCGTTGTGGTGATACCGGGGGTACAGGGTCAGCCACGACCTGTTTAGTTGTTGATGCGACCGGATTTTCAACCACAGAGGAACTATATATTAAATCAGGAAATACCTTTACGCCCGGTGTCAGTATTAATACACATGACATCGAAAACGACGGTACGTTCAATGGCGGATCGGTGACGCATCGATTTAGCGGCTCATGGGACAATGATGGAACATTTACTGGTGATGTCAGCACGATCATGATGACTGCGACTTCGGGAACGGAAGCCTTCGATGGTCCTGGGGTTTCTCAAATTTTTGTTCACCTAAACTTTGGTGAATCAACCAGTACTGCGCTCTGGAATCTTAACTCTCCTCTCGATATTCAGGGTGACCTTTTCCTCGTAGATGGCACGTTGGTCCAAAATTCATCCGGTGCAAATATTAACATAGCTGCTAATTTAATCGTCGGCGGATTTGGAAATTACACCAAGCATGCAACAGCCACGATCACATTTGATGAGACAGCATCTGCAGGTTGGTACGATAATGGTGGCACCAAAAAAGATATGGGGAATGTGATTATTGATGGAACATCAAAGACAATCACCCTTAATACTTCTGTAAAAGCCACAACCGTCACGGTTGGTGCAAATGACACGCTTGCTTTAGCCTCTTCTGGCTACAGTTTGACAATTACTGGTTCGGGGCAGGGCGGATCGCAACCTTTTATTGTCAACGGAACCTTAACCGAAGGAACATCATCGACCGTTGAGTATACGGGAAGCTCGACGACTGATATTGAGCGTGAGTCATACTGGAATTTAAGCGTGAAACCGGGTGGGGCAGTTACACACCATGCCGAAGGCGGTGGCACATTAACGGTGCTTGGCAATTTGATTGTTGGAGATAGCTCAAACGCCGGCATCTTTAATTTGGACACCAATGACCCAACCGTTGATGTAAATGGCAACGTCACTATTAACCCGAGTGCGACATTGACTGCTTCGGCATCCGGGACTTTTACCGTCGGCGCCAACTGGGATAATAACGGCACATTTACGCCGAGTGGCGGTACCGTCACGTTTGATGCCACGGATATTGATAATACGGTTGAAGGGGGAACCGGCGGTTTTGCGAATGCAACATTCAGTGGTGCCTCAAGCGGGAATGGAACGTGGACGGTTCAAACGGATGCGGTGACGGTTTCCGGTACGTTAGATGTGAATACCGGCGATACGCTTACCATTACGACCGTCACATTAAGTAGCACCGCTACCACTACGCTTAATGGAACTATTTCTGGCACCGGACGTATCCGATTTACTGATACGTCGAGTGGCCCAGGGACAACCGGAACGCTCTCGGCCATCGCGCGGTATGATGCGTCAGCCAATAATATTGCGAATACTACCTTTGATGCGCGGACCTATCAAAATACGGTTGAAATTTTTGCCGATACTACGACCGCAGCTGATCGGACCGTTTCGATGATTGGTAGCACCTATGATATTACCGGCTCCACCTCAGATCTTTTACTGATTGATGATGATGCCGCCCAGCATTTAACACTCGATGGCTCTGCGACTAATCCGACGGTCAATGTCGGGCGCACCATTGATAATACCGGAACCGGCGCGGGGAACGAGGCAATAAAGAGCGGGACGGGTACGTGGACGGTCGCCGGAAACTTTGATATGGCCGGCGTAAATACCACAAACTTTTCTTGGACGGGAACATTATCAATGACGGGCACCACAAAGACCCTCAATGGTAATGCGCGTACGTTTGCAAATTTTTCCCTGACCGGCACAGTTACGCAGAGCAGCACCATGTTTGTGACGGGCACCACGACCATTGGAGCGAGCGCAGTACTGACAATCGGGGGCACGTTTACTATGGGCACCATTGGAACCGGTACCGTAAGTATTAACTCAACGGGCTCACTTACGGGTTCGGGAACGGCCGCCTTCCGAACCAGTACCATATCAGCTGTGGGAGATATTTCTTCAAATGTTCGGTTTGATGTTCAGGATAATGCGGGTGGGTTGACTGTCCCGGCCCGCGCATATGGCGCTTCGGGGAAGACTTTCCGTCTAACGAATACTGGCGCAACTGATACTCGGACAATTACCTTTGCATCGGGAACGTATACGATCACTGGAAATCTTCTGGTTGATGATACGGTTGGCCTCTCCATTGTTGCGGATATGTACGCAAATAACCCAGTACTTACCATAACCGGAAATGTTTCTGACAGTGTCTTTGGATGTGCGAACTATATAAAAATGCCATCTGGCACTTTGACGGTAGGGGGGAACTTCAGCCTCGATGCGTTTGCCGCTTTCGATCACAACAATGGAAAATTGGTCATGAACGGTACCGGCACCCTGCAGCTAAAAGATGTTACTTGTTCCAGTACGTTATTTACACTCTACGATGCTGATCTGAGTGGCACGATTACCCTAGCGGACAATGAACTGCAATTTGCACGCCATCTGGATCTTACCAATTCGGGGAATACCTTAACCGAAGGCTCCTCAGAGGTCATTATGACCGGCTCTGGCAATCTGATCGGGGATGCGGAGACACTATATAACCTGACGGTGAATGGTTCCGGAAATACAACCACGGTCACGAGCGGACTAACGGTTTCAAATCTCCTAACAATTGGAGGTTCCGGGGATAGCAATAACGACAAGCTGACGATTAATAGCGGCCAAACGGTTACGCTTTCGAAAACCACCGGCACATCGTTGACGATTTACGGGAGCGGAACTGATACGATTGATGGAGTAGGCCGGTTAACATACATGAGCACGGACACGAATTTTCCAACCACGGGAACCGTAGACTCGATTGTGCGATTTGATATGGACGCCGGGGGCCAGATCTTAACTGGCCGAACCTATGGCGGCACAGTCGAGGTGTTTGATGATTCGTCGACGGCTGCGCGCACTCTGGCACTTGATGTAGGTCCGATCACGATTGGCGGAAACTTCCTCATCTACGCTGACAGTTCAAACTCGTCTGGTGACGTCACCGTGAATGGCACATTAAACACGCCCAACATGAATATCACCGGAGATGTAGACTACTTGGGAACGGTTGGAGCTGGATCTCTTGAAAATATTGTATTTGATGGCGGCACCTGGACGGTGGGTGGGCACTTTGATATTGAAGGGTCGACCCAGACGCCGACCATCCAAAATTTGAATATGACCGGCACAAAAAACCTCAAAGCGAATGCAAAAACGATTGTGAATTTTGGAGTAACGGGAAGTAGTAATACGGTGACTGTTGCGAGTACGACTGTAAGCATTTCCACACTCCTCTCGGTCAGCAATGGGAATACCTTGACCCTGAGTACGGTCGCAGTTCTTGGTACGGGCGCCACTATGACCCTTAATAGTTCCGGCACGATTACGGGGGCTAGCTCTTTGACCATGAGTAGTACCTCAGCCACTTGGGTGAACACTACCGGCACCTTTGATATTGATGTGGTCATGAATGCAAGCACCACCCTCGTCGCTCGAACGTATAATCAGGACGTCTCTTTCATTAATGCCGCGACAAGTCGAACATTAACATTAGCTTCTGGTACTATCACAATCGTTGGAAATTTTAGTATGAATTGTGTATGTGATACTGCGGTTGGAGGGTTAACATTAAATGCAGCCGCAAATCCAACCGTCAACCTGACTGGTAATTTTTCAGTCGAGGATTATCCAGGCGATAATGACTATACGGTTGCGCTTGGGAATGGTATTTGGACCGTCCAAGGAGATTTTAATCTGACCTATATTACGTCATTCAACCCGAACAGCGGGAAAGTGAACATGGCTGGATCCGGAACTAATGTTCTAACGGCGAATGGAAATGCACTCTATGACTTTGAAGTTTCGGCCGGCACAAAATCTTTTGCGGAAACAAGTCCAACGGTCAGTCACGATCTGACCGTCAGTGGCGGCACCTTTAGTGCGCCAACCGGGACACTCAGCGTCGGAGGAAGTTGGACAAAATCTGGCGGAACGTTTACGCACAACAATGGCAAAGTGAAGTTTACGACGACATCCACCGCGACCATTACGGGCAGCACTACATTCTATGATTTCGAAGTCTCAGGAATCGGGGCGGCGAAGACACTGACGTTTGTTCACGGCACGACGCAGGCGGTGACCGGGACGTGGACGGTTACAGGGACGGCTGGCAATTTAATCACATTAAATCGGGATAATACGAGCGCCTGGACAATCAACCCGACGGCCGCCTCCGTCGACTACGCGGATATTTCATGGTCAACCAACACCGGAGTTTCATTCTGCGCCACTCATTCCCAGTCAACGAGCGGTAACAATACCGGTTGGAATATTTCTTCTGGCGCGACCTGTGGTATTACGGTCTCCGGTATCGTGTATAAGAGCGACGAATCGACGCTCGGTACGTCCGGCAATAGCGGACCATGTGACGGCTCAACATCAGTGGTTAGCCTGCGGATAAACGGCGGTAGCGTCTCGTCGACTACCTGCAGTAACTCGACCGCCGTTTATTCGTTCTCGAGCATTACCGCAGTCAGTGGTGATCGGATTACGCTGTATTTAACCTCAAGCAGTAAGGCCAATACGATTTTAGTCACAAATAATACTGACCAAACAAATGTCCATCTGTTTATCGATACGGTGGCCGTTCGGGATGATCCGGGGACAATGACGATTGCAGAAATGACAGACTATGATAATGATCAAAACTCAACCGACATGCTTTATGACGCCGAGACGGGGACGCTCGTAACCGAGGGCGGGTACGAATTGCACGTCTGGGATGGGGATACCTTTACGCCCGGTGGAACGATCACAACTGATCCGTCATCCGATGGAACAAATAGTAATAAGGACGGTGATGTGCACATTGATGGAACTGGAACGCTGGCGATGGGCACAAACGCGCTAAGTCTTGGCGGCGATTTCACCAATGAAGGAACATTTTCAAAATCAACCGGCCAAACCACTACATTTACTGCCACCGCAACTGGCCATGATATTACCGACGGCGGAGAGAACTTCGATATTCTAACCTTTAATGGTTCTGGGGGAGGCTGGGCGTTCGCAGACGCGACGACGGTTGATGATGATATTGTCATGACGGATGGAACTTTATCTGGGACCAACAATATTGATATCGATGGCGGAGCAGTCACCGGAAATGGCACCATCACCCTGACCGGTGGAACATTTAATGTTGATGGAGCCGGGAACTTTGGCGGCAATACGGCTTGGACGTTTTCTACATTAACATTTGGTGATGGATCAGGCGCGACACAAACAACCTCAACCGGCACCGGAGGTGTCACCGTCTCGGCGGTTCTAACCATCGCTGCCAATCAAACCCTGGATGCGAAAGGGCGAACTTGGACGCTTTCGGGCACGACTGGGACACCACTCGTTATTACCGGGACGCTGAATGATTCGACGGATAGTTCTACGATTGCCTTTACTGGTAATAATTCCGGCGGTAATACAACTGTTCCTGCTTCAACGGTCTACCACAATATTACGACCAACAATGGTTCCGAAACATTTGTGTTAAATGGTACGACGACTATGTCTGGAACATTAATGACCACGGCTGGCACACTTGATACAGTCAGCGGCGGAAACCATGCCATCAACGCTGCCGCAATCGTAATCAATGGTGGCACGCTAAGGACCAGAACTTCCACAATTACCCTGAGTGGGACCACCGGCCCGTTGTTCACTCGTAGTAGTGGTACCTTTACGGCTGATTCATCCACGGTCGTGATGAATCCAGACGCTGATATTAACCCACTTACCTCCGGGACAATTTCTTTCTTTAACCTTAGCCTGACTCCAAGCTTGACTGCTGACCACACTTACACGCTCGGTTCCGGCGCATTGACCGCGAATGGTGACCTGTCGATTAATCCAACCGCTTCTTCCACGACGAAGACGCTCAACGTGGTCATGGGCGCCGCTCTAACAGTCGCCAATTCGAAGACAATAACATTAACGGGTACAACCACCGGCGCTTCTACGCTGAATACCACCTCGGGTTCGAACTGGGCGATTAACGCTGGACATATCAACATCGCCACAGCCGGTGCACTCACAGCAAACGCTTCGACCATTATTGTAAACGGCACCTCCGGAACCTTGTTCACGAAAGCCGGTACTTTTACCGCGGGTACTTCGGATGTTACGCTGCAAAGTGCAAACAGTGTGACACTGACATCCAATAACACGATTACATTTAACAACCTTTCTGTGATTGGGACATTTAGCGGTTCAGGCGCAACGATGAACTTTGGAACTTCAGCTCTGACCATTAACGGTAATCTATCGGTCAACTCTGCTGGTACCGGTGGAGCCGAAGCCTTGGTTGTTAATTTGAATGCCACTACTACCGTCGGCGGAACAACTACTATTACTTCAGATCAGGAATTTATTACGACAAGCTCGCTCTCGACGAGTAACTATTCCTTCACCACGGGAGGCCTAACAATTGATGATACCGGTTCCACCTTTTATGCCGGGTCGGGGACCGTCACTATTAACGGCAATTACAGTAATGCTGGAACATTTAACGATGGTAGTGGCACCGTCGTCTTAGCCGGAAGTGCCCAACAAACGCTGTCAGGCACTATGACTGGAACCAGTGACTTTAATAATCTAACCGTCACGAATTCTTCCGGTTCAAATCCGGATAGCAGTCCCTCTGTGATCTTTGCTTCAGCGGCAACTGCGGCTGGGACGTTTACGGCCAACACGGCTAATACAAAACTGCGATTTGCTAATGGCTCAACGTATACTTTTACGAACATTGCATTGAATGGCCAAGCGACTGGCACGCGTGTCTATCTCCGAAGCGCAACGACTGGCACCGCCTGGAACCTTACGTCCTCGGGCACCCAAACAGTTTCAAACACGGATGTCCGTGATTCATATGCCTGTGGGGGAGATACAGTTGATGCTTCCGATGGGACAAACGTTGATGCGGCAAATAATTCGTGTTGGTATATTAATACGATCAGCATGGCAATTTCTGATACGACGGTTGGATTTGGAACGTGCAGTGCGGCTGGCCCGAAATATGCAGATGGTGCAGCCGATGGAGAGGGGAGCGATGGCGCAGATGCGCATACCATTACTATCTCCACAAATGCCCGGGCGGGGTACTCGGTCACTGTCTATGGTCCAACGCTGACCCGAAACGGTGGCCCAACGATTACTGCAATTGGCGGAACGCCAGCCGGTTCGAGCAGCGGGACCGAACAATTTGGCATGCGTGTCATAAAGAATAGCGGAGCGGGAACGGTCTCGAGTCCATATAACTCGGGGAACTGGGCGTATGATGGAGCGAGTAGTGCGGACGAAATCGCCAGCCATTCATCTTCGGCGACCACTACGGTCTACGGAGTCCGGTATATCTGTAATGCAGCCGCGACGACCGAACCGGGGAGTTACGCGACTGATTTAACCTATGTGATGACCTCACAGTTCTAAGCCTTTGACGGATTTTATAAAACGTGCTATAATAGACAGTACCAGTCCAAAAAAGGGCTAAAAATAAACAAAAAAACTAAAAAAGCATTTATAAAAGCAAAAACATATGCACAGATTTTATATCAAGAAAAAGAGTCTTCGCCGGTTCGCAGCTGTAACGGCGATGTTTGCTGTATTATTCGGTCTTAACTTGCGCTTCATCCCAATCGCAAGCGCGGCCACGATTACAAGCGCTAAAGACGTGCTTTCAACCCTGGTTGATAGCGCGAATGCAAACCACACGATTTCTTGGGTTTCCCCAAGCGCGGTCGCGACCGGCTCGACGATTGCCATTACTTTCCCAACCGGTTTTGATTTTACCGGGGTAGTGATTGGTGACGTTGACCTTGATGGGTCAACCGAAGGTTCGCTGACACTCGCGGCGGATTGTACCGGAGCTGAAAATGCCAGCTACGTCCGTTCCGGCCAATTAGTTACGTTCACATTATGTGCTGGCGACAACGGTAACTTTACGAATAGTGAAACAATTACGGTCAAAATTGGTACGAATGCTAGCGGCGGTGCGAACCAGATCAATAACCAAACCGAAGCCCAGAATAACTCGGATGCAACTATTGATATCACGTCAGGTGCCAGTGACTCCGGAAGCGTCGCGGTTGAAATTATTGCAGACGATAGCGTTTCTGTTACTGCCACCGTTGATCCGACCTTGACCTTCTCGATCTCAGACACGACCATCGAATTCGGAACGCTTTCTACGGGTTCAGTAAAATATGCTGATGACTCGAATGGAAATGCCTCAGTTACACCTGCCCATACCTTTAACCTTGGAACCAATGCTGCTAGCGGCGCGGTCATCAAATACAGCGGTGCACTCTTAACGAGCGCGGCAAATGATATCAACGCGGCCACCATCAGCGGTGATGCCGATGGAACTCCTGGAAGTGAGCAGTTTGCAATGAGCTTCGATGACAACGGTTCAACCTTTACGATCACAACTGCCTACGACGAAGCTTCAAACAATTCAAAGTTTGATACGACTGGTGCGCCAAACCAAGATCTCACGATCGTGTCTTCATCGGGTCCTGTAGCTTCAACTTCGATTGATGCGCACTACCTCGCTAACATTGCAAGTAATACGCCAGCTGGAATCTACTCGACCAGCATCACGTATATCGCAACCGGAACGTTCTAAAAAAATACTTTAGGAGGAAACATATTATGCGTCGGGTACTTTTCCCAGTCTCTCTCGTTGCCGCAGTGGCAATCCTCGGCTTTGTAGCCGCACGTCCAGTCGAAGCACTGACGCTTGTTCCTCCAAGTCTCGAATTCTCGGGCACACCTGGCCAATCGATCGATACAACCGTTAAATTATTTAACGAAACCAATGAGGCGGTGACGGTCACAACGTCTACCGCCAACTTTGGTGCAAAAGGCGAAACAGGGGAACCTGACTTTGCTTTCGATGCTCCTTTGGCCGATCTGGCGTCGTGGATTAAGACGGATGTGACCAGCGTTACGCTCCAACCACGTGAAACGGTTGAAGTGCCGGTCAAAATTGAAGTTCCGGTCGGCGCGGAACCAGGTGGACATTATGCAGGTATATTCTTTGGAAGCGGGGGAGAGGGACAATCGCAGCTTTCGATTAAATCCCAACTCGGATCGTTAGTCATTATCCGGGTGGCTGGAAATATTCGTGAAACCGGGACTGTCACAGAATTTGCCGCCAGCCCGAAAACGCACAATCGTTTACCAGTCGATTTCTTTTTACGCTTACAAAATAGCGGAAACGTTCACTTCCGACCAAAAGGATTTGTCACGATTCGGAATATGTTTGGCGGAGTCTCGGCCACATTGCCAATCAATCCAAAGGAAGGCGCTGTTCTTCCAAATAGCATTCGCCGATTTGATATGACGTGGAATCGGAATGCATCCTCCAATAAACCTGGAAACTTCTTTCAGGAAATTGGGAATGAGATGAAGAACTTTGGACTTGGTAACTATACCGCCGATGTCGTTGTGACCTACGGTACCGAGAACAAGACGATGGCGTCCACGACAAAGTTTACGATTTTCCCATGGCGATTCATGTTGGTACTGTTGCTGGTCGTAATTTTGATCATCTTCTTGATTAGCCTCGGTCTCCGAAGCTACAATCGTATGATTATCAAGCGCGCGCAGGGATCTTCTTCGCAAAACCCTCCCGCCGCGCCAAAGGGGTAACGTTCCAATGGGCCAGCCCAGGCCGTGGCGTCGACTTCTCCTCGCCGGGTTTATCCTGAGCACGCTTTGGGCGATCCATGCGGCTCCAGTTCGGGCAGGAGATGTAGCGGTATCCGCCACGGTGATCGATACGGGCGGTCAGCCAGCGAATCCAACCGTTCAGTTTAAAGGCCGGGCCTCGCCCAACGTCTCGGTTTCGGTATTACGGGACAACGTTTTGATCGCAACGGTGCTGACGGATACGTTGGCACGGTTTGATTCGACGTTAACCGATCAAGCAAGCGGACAACATACCTATTCCCTTGAAGCGAAGGATATAAATGGCTTGCCCCACGCGTCCATGGTATTTGCCTTGAATTTATCAAGCGGATCAACCACAATTATCAGTGGTATTTTTCTTGGACCCACGATCGACGTTGATAAAGATCAGGTCAAACTTGGACAGACCGTGTCTTTTTTCGGAACAACGGTCCCCAATAGCGCGATCACACTCACCATCCAGTCGACACCAAAAAAGTATACGGTCATGTCAGATTCACTTGGTAAATGGACTCGGACGATTAACTCAACCGAGATTGGAATTGGTACTCATGAAGCTTCGGCTATAGCTCTTGCCAGCGATAGTACTATTTCGGATGACAGTCCCGAAGTTACTTTTGCCGTCAATCCGGTAGAAGCGTGTGACGGTAAGGCCACAGCGGATTTAAACTGTGATGGCAAGGTTAATCTAACGGACTTTAGTATTCTGCTTTTCTTCTGGCAAAAAACAAGTCCAAGTAACACGCGTGCCGATATCAATACCGATGGTCGAGTCACGATTGTGGATTTTAGTATTATGCTCTTCCAATGGT
>JANLXT010000332.1:0-15950 GCA_031365225.1 candidate division FCPU426 bacterium | reverse complement strand
CATGTGCGGCTGTATAAAAAGAGAGCCCTAGGTCGACTTAGAGCTGTATTCACTGTACTGCCAGCCCCTAAGCTTGCCACCCCATCTAGCTTATCTAAAAAGAATCAAACTTATCTAAAAACAATCTAGACAGGGACTTGGGGGGCCTTTAGGCTAGGGGTTATGAGGCGGACTAAAAAGGGCAAAATAAGACAAAAAAAAGAGGCGCGAGCCCAGCAGGTCGTTCGTTCGACGATGCTTGTGTCCGCGCCTTACTTTTTAGATGACCAAGAGAAGCTCAATTACAGCCGAGTTGCCAATCGCGTCATGGGACGGGCTGTGAGCACCAGCGTGGGTAAGCGAGTGCAGAGCCGCCTTTACTACGATCACGTGCTGACGGCGCTTTATAGCAAGTCCACAGATTTTGGCTTGTTCTTGGTCTATGAACCGGTGATCCCACGCTTGGCCTCATTAAAATTACTGCATCCCCTGCAAGACAACATGCCTTATCTAGAAGACCAATTTCTTACCGCGGGGCTGCGCAAAGGGCGCTGGGGCAAGGGGCTGTACTCGATCCCCAAGCATGTTTCGATGCGTTTGCTCTACTATCGCAAGGACCTTTTAGAAAAGTACGGCCTCAAGCCGCCACGCACGTGGCGTGAATTAGAGGCTCAAGCCACGCACATCTTGAGCAAAGAAAAAAAACCACGCCTAGCGGGGTTGATCTTTGAGGCTCGGCCTTTGCAATACTTTGGCCACTTGTTAGAGCAGCTTTGGTCGATGGACCAAGAGCTCTTTGAGAATGTGGAAGGGGTTTGGATCTACAATCGTGGAGCCGTGCGCAAGGCCGTGCAACGTTTGATCCGTTATCTTAGCCCTGGGGGCGTGACGCCGCCGCGCGCGCAAGAGATGGGATTCATGCGCTGCGTGCATGATTTTTTAGATGGGCATTCGGTATTCTTGTACCACTGGTCGGACACCTTGCGCTTGATTCACGCCTTGGGCCCAGATCAAGCGGCACGCTTTGGCTGGACCTTGCTACCCACAGACAACGCAACCATCCCGAGCCAGGCTCTTTTGGGTGGATCCAGTTGGGTCGTGCCACGCAACACGCGTTTTGCGCAGAACGCCTTTGATGTTTTAGAAAAAATGCACGAGCTGTCTGTGCAACGACAGTTTGAGAATAAAGGAGGCTGGCCTTTTCCTGGCTTGGTCGAGTTATTGCACGATCCCGCCACGTTGAGGGCGCATCCGTATTACGCCGAAGCGGACTACATGCTGAGCCACGGGCGCTTGATGGAAGAGCTGCCTTGGATGGAAGGAGACCACCAAGCTTGGATCCATGCGGCGGCACAGGAACTGGCCCCTATTTTTCAGACGCTCGCGGGTGAAGCGGACCTAGATCGTGGTTTGGATCGCCTTGAACGGCGTTTTGCCGAGCTGGTGCCAAGGGCCACCTACACCCCTTTGGTTGCCCGCGCAGTTGATTGCATGCGACGCAGTGTCGATCGTCCGCACAACGTTCAACAGGTCGCCCACGAGCTTGGCGTGACCCGCACGCATCTGATCCGTTGCTTTAAGCAGGACGCTGGTTTGACGCCCCTTAAATTTTTGACTGAACAGCGCATTCAACAAGCCAAAGAGCTTTTTGCTCAAACACATCTAAATGTCGGTGAAGTGGGTCAGCAGCTCGGGTTCAAGAACATCCACCACTTTAGCCGGGTCTTTAAGCGGGCCACCCAACGTAGCCCAGGTCAATACCGCAACGCCGTAAAAAGGCCAGGCGCTCAGACCGAGGGGCCGTTGGAGTGAGCTCTTTATTTTAAGATCGCCAATTTAAAATCTCCTGCCGGGATGAAGCCTAGACCCTCATCCACAACCAAGCGCATGAGATAGACCCCCGACGCGAAGCCTTCGAGATCCAACGCAATTTCATGTGGGCCAGCGCTCAGGGGTCCAAGATTTTTCTCTACCACCAGCTCACCGACCAGCGTTGCCAGCAACAAACGGGCGCGGGCAGGTTTTTGTAGGGCAAAGGCCACGCGGGCTTGGTGGTGGGCAGGGTTGGGAAAGGCGAACAAGCGATCGCCGGCAGATAACAGCTGGCTGCTCGCAGACGGAGGGTCCTTGATCTCTGGGTCCAAGCGCAGGCTCGCGCTCACGCCGCCACCGCTGGCAAGGGTCATGGCTATATCGTCGATGTAGGCACAGCCGGTGGCTGCTGTCGCGACGACAAATTCTATTTGTTGAATTGAGCTCCAGACCAAGCCGGCAGGAAAAGCCGTGAGGGGGATGCTTACCTGCTGCCAAGCACTGTTGATGGTCACAAAATTGGTCACGGCAACCTGCTTGACGGTCCCGCCACCCCGTAACTTTACCCAAAAGCTCTCACCCCCACTGCAACCCTTCACCCAAAAAGTCAACGCGCTGACGCCTGTCCAGTTGCTGCGCGTGCCTGTGGTGGTGACCCAGCCACCGTACCAATAACCCAAGTTGTTGTTGCTTCG
The DNA here is from genome assembly GCA_031365225.1 of candidate division FCPU426 bacterium. GTDB lineage: Bacteria > Oederibacteriota > JAJYGY01 > JAJYGY01 > DAIDJD01 > JANLXT01. The sequence goes on along the minus strand of JANLXT010000332.1, from coordinate 13,464 downwards.
GATCGTGTAGTTGAACTTGATGGCATAGCCTGCGCTACCATGAAACGCTACGCTGGAATAAACGGCGCCGGCGCTGCTGAGTCCACCCTCGTCGGCGTCAGAAAAAGCATAACAAGTTCCGCCCGAGGATGTGGGATCTGCTCCCGACTGAAAATCTGCCAGCAAGGTGCCCGCCACGGCGGTGCTTGTCCAGGTGGGCGTTGAGGTGATCGTGCGTGTGGCCGTCCAGGTGAAGGTCCGCGTGGCGGTAGCGGTAGCCGTGCGCGTCGGAGTGGGGCTGGCCACAGCGGTTGAAACCGATGTGCTGGTAGGTGTCGGACCCCCAGTCAGGCGTAGGTCATCGATGTAAAAGCAGCCGCTGGAGACAGCAGTCACTACAAATTCAACGCTGCGGATGGCCGCGAAATTCAGGCCCACAGGAAAGGCCGACTTGGGGATGCTGATCTGCTGCCAGGCCGTGGTCACCGTGCCAAAGCCTGTGACGCTGACCTGTTTCCACACGTTTGCGCTGTCGATGAGCTTGATGTTGAAGGCCTCACCTCCCGTGCAGCCCTTCGCCCAAAAGTTCATGGACGTGGCGCTGGTCCAATTACTCAAGCCTCCCGTGCTGTTGGCGTAGCCAGCATACCAATAGCCGGGGACCGTGTTGCTGAGGACTGTGTAATTGAATTTGTAGCTAAAGCCGCTGCCAGAGCTATGGTCAAAGGCGTTGGAATAGGTGCCGCTGGCGCTGCTCAACCCGCCTTCGCCTGCGTCCGAATAAAATGAGGTGTCGCCTCCGCAAGAGAGCGGGTCGGAGCCGGACTGATAGTCCGCCAGTAGCTGGCTGGCTCCACTGCTGGTCGCCGTGCTGGTGGGCGTTACGACTGGGGTGGCGCTACCGCCTGGGGTCGCTGTCCGCGTGCCGGTCGCGGTGTGGGTGCGCGTGGGCGTGGGGCTGCCAGAGCCGCAGCTGCCCTGCAGGATAGCCATCGAGGCGCTGGAGGGCGCGTTGGGATGCAGGTACTTGCCGTTGTTCCAGGACCGGATGAAGTTAGCATAGCCCCAGATGACGCCCCCTAAAAATTCGGGCTCGGCACTGATGGGACAGATCAGGTCCGAAGCCGCTTGCACGTACTGGGTCTGCTGATAGCCCGAGCTGATGACTGCGGCCCCGTTTTGGGTGTTGGACTCGTACTCAAAGACGTCGGTCGCAGCCGATGCTGGGATGCCCAGCCAAAAGCGCCCGCCGCAGGACTTGGCTGCCGCCAGCGTAGCGTTGATGCGGGTGCTCAGGTCGCTGGCATAAGCGGCTGGGCTGTGGGCCACGTCGGGTGCCAGATGGTCGTAGGCCGGCACCATCACCGCGTCGACCGAGTTAAAGAGCAGGCAGTCGGCCGAATCGGCGTAGACCGTCAACACTCGGCCAGAGGCGTTGAGCAGGCTGCGTAGCTTGGTATAAAAGACCTGATGCTGCGCGCGCGTGGGCTCGATGTCCAGCTGCACGCCAGCCGAGGACGGATAGGCGGCGACGAAGGCATTGTAAAAAGTGGTCGCATAGGATTGCAGCTGGGCCGTGGTCCAACCCGCCATCGCCACGCCCCCGCCGCTATCGATGGTCGGTAAAAGGAGCGCCGAGGGGAAGCTGGGCTTATAGTAATTGACCACGACTGGATCGAAGGCCACCGAGCTTGCCGCAGGGCTTGAGCCGAGAGTGATCGAGCCGCCCCAGGGGAAGATGTAGTTGAGCTTTTTGGATGTCGGCACTGCTGTGTTGTAATTGAGCAGCTGAGTCCGCCAGGCCGTGTTGTTGCTGTAGGTGTAGAACGATGCTCCCTTGACTAGGGCGGGTGGACTCGCCGCGTGCGCTTGAATCACAGCAAAGACCCAGAACAAAATCAAAGCCAGTCGGTGTGGACGCGATAGAAGCATAGAGGCCTGCCAGAGAGAAAAGGACATCTTTACCACCGTAACCATACAATCAGCTTAGCGAGTTGGCAGGGCATCGGCAAATCTATAAGTTATCAAAAAGCGATAATTTTGTTCTAAAAGCAATCTAGCAATAGCGAGCCCCCCCGCTGTGATGGATGGTAAAATTAAGCTGCCTATAAAATTTGAAGCGGCTTTGAGGATAAAAAAGGCCATGCGCAAAACATTTTATCTGATCGTTTGGGGAAGCCTGCACTTGGCCTTGGCGCTGCACGCCAACCCCAGCCTTATTAACGCGAGCAACACCTGCCTTAGCTGTCACAACGTCAACCCTAGCAGTGGCAATCTCACCGTTTTATTTATCGACGGGGCGGCCGCCAGCGCGCCCTTTGGTGTCACTAAAAAAGCAGGCACGGCATTCACGGTGGTCACGCGGGCGACAGGCCTATTCACCACGACGTCATTCAAAAATACGGGCGGCGCGATCATCCCGCCTGATACCACGAATTGGATCGTGGGCACCGGGCCAACGTGGACCGATAACAGTCTAAGCGGAGCCACACCATGGACGGCCCCCAACACGCTTTTTTACCGAACCAATTATCCAGGTTCTGAAAACACGCGGGGAATCGCCGGAATGACCAGCAACAATGGCCAGGCCACGGCGCCCGTGGATAAAAACAATATTGCTTCAGACGAAGTCATGAGCGCGACAGTCAATATTGACGCGTCGCTAGCGCCAGGGACCTACACGCTGACCTTGGCGGCCATGGGTCGTACCACCGTCAACGAAGTCGCCTGGACCTTGCCTTTCGACGTTTATGTTCAACCACCTGACACGCCTTCCCCGACAAGAACCGTCACCGAAACTGTGACGCCAACGCCTTCATCGACGCCAGTTTTTACGGTGACAATCAGCCCGACAGTCAGCGAATCACCGACGCAGACCGAAACGTTTACCGTGAGTCCTACTTTTACCGTGAGCCCTACTGTCACAGAAACGCCGACGCAGACACCCAGCTTTACATCCTCGGCGACTTTTACCGTCAGCCCTACGCGGACCCCGGCACTCAATGTTTTTGGAAATAGTTTTGGATCGGTGTTGGCGCTGGCGGTCGCGCCCAACCCCAGCGTGGATGGATTTATAAAGCTCTCGTATCGCCTTTTGTCATCGGTGGAAAGTGTCCGCGTGCGTTTCTATTCTTCGGCGTACAACCAAGCGCATAGCTTTGACCTCGGCGCGCGCGGTGGCGGATTGAATATCGAGCCGCTAAAGATTCCGGCCGACCTCGCCAATCAGCTCTATTACGTACAAGTCGTGGTGAGCACAGGCAGGCAAGAGCAGGTGTCGAACGTCCTAAAACTTTATGTGTTGCGATGAGCTTGACGCTTCGAAACACGCTAGGGATCTTGTGCTTGGGCGCGCTGGCCAGTGGCTGCGCAAGCGTTCAGCCGTGGGAAAAAGATATTTTGGCTGAGCCCCGCATGCAGTTTAGGAGTGAGCTCTTATCACGGCGGTTCTTGGACCACGCCGTGATCACCGTTGAGCAGGCCGAAGGCGGTGACGGTAGCGCCGGCGGGGGGTGCGGATGTCGCTGAGGCGGGCGTTGCTAGGGTTGGTGATCGTGGCCACGGGTCGCCTGTTACGGGCCGAAGATCTGCGTGTGGACCTCAACACCTACAATTCTGCCGATGGCCTCTCGGTCACATCGCCCAGCGTCAACACAGGCCTGGACCTAGATCCGCGCACCAAGCTCAGCCTGCGCTACACGCTCGACGCGGTCAGCGCGGCTTCGTATGACTATGCCCGCGGTAAGACCCACGCCAAGGATCCCGCCCGCGCGCCAGGCACTTGTTTCAACTGCCACACGGGTGTGGATGCCATGTCGGGGGCCACGCGTGACTATCGCGAGACGCGCCAGCAGGTGGATTTTGGCGTGCGCCGACGGGTGGATGAGTCTGAAGCCAAGGCGGGCTACACCCGCTCGCAAGAGAACGATTATCTTTCAGAAGCGCTCAGTGTCGGAGGCAGCCTGGACTTCTTTGGCCGCAATACCACGGTCAGCCTAAGTGGCACCCGCATGAGTGACGCCTCGACCGCGGTATGGAAAAGATCGGTCACCCGGTCCTTGCTGACCCACGGGGTGGACTTGGGGCTGACTCAAGTGCTGGGTCGTGGCACGCAGGCGCGTTGGACCTTGGCGTACGCCGATGCCCAAGGTTATCTTGCGGACCCCTATGCTTTTGTGCAGATCGCCAACAACACCAGCCAGCCATTGGCAGCGCGCCACCCGGAAGGGAGGCAGCGCTTGGACGCCGTCATGGCGTTTAAGCAGGCCTTGCCCTTGCAGAGCGCGTTCGAGCTGGACTATCGCTATTATCAAGATAGTTGGGAAGTGCGCGGTCATACAGTTGAATTTGCCCTGAGTGCTCAACGGGGCGACTGGCTTCTAGAGCCTTCGTACCGTTGGTATGGCCAAAGCCAAGCGTACTTTTTTAAGAACGCCTACGCTCAGGATCAGCCTTACATCTCTCGGGACCTTAAATTGGCCGCGCTCACGACTCAGATGCTGGGTGTAGAATTGAGAGGCAAGCTCAGCGAAGACGTGACGCTCTCATTGCGCTATAGCCGTTACACGCGCCAGGACGAATTGGATTATCGCTTGTACTTTGCCGATCGCCCCAGTGAGGGCGTGGCGTACCAAGCGGGTTTGACATTTGAGTGAGCGCTTGAGAGGTGTCCGTTGAGGATCTTTTTACTGCTAGCCTGTCTGATGACCAACCGCGCTTGGGCTTTAGGCGCAGGTGACAAGGCGCCATCTTTTGACCTTAAAGACCTGCAGGGAAAATCTTGGGCCCTTGGGTCTGTCAGTCAAGGCAAGCTGGTCCTGCTTGATTTTTGGGCAAGCTGGTGCGCCCCCTGCATCAGAGAGATCCCCGCGCTCAAGCAATTACAAAAAAATCACGGGGGGCCAAAGTTCCAAGTCTTGGGCATAGCGATTGAAAAAGGGGGAACTGCTGCGTTGCTCAAAGTGGTGTCTAAATACAAAGTCGATTACCCTATCTTGCTGGGGAGCGCGACTCTTGCCAAAGCTTACGCCCTAGAGGGATTTCCCATGGGCGTGCTCGTCAAAGACGGCAAGGTACTCAAAATATTATTAGGTGAAAGAAAGCTCAGCGATTTTGAGCGTGAAATAGCGCCCTATTTGAGAATTAAGTAATTTTGAGGAATAATTTTTTTTACCTATATTTTACAAGGATAAACCAAGAAGCATTGATGCCGAAGGGCGCCACAAATAAGCAGAATTAGTTCATAAACTAGGCTATGCTAATTGGTGGAAATAAGTGTCAAAACGAGGGTTCGCCCTTTGAAATGAACATTTTTAAACACTGTAGTTTTGGAACTGGTGCCAATGCACAAGCAATTCTTCCTTATCCTTATGATGCTCATCCCTGGACGAGCGGCTTTGGCCGCTTCGTCCATGGCTGGCTGGATTGATGATCCCGGCGCCAATACGATGAGCATTCACGCTTACACCACGGGGCCAAACACGAACGTGCAGCTTTATCGAAGCACGGTGACAGGGGCGCAGATCGATGTTGGTGGCAACTTGGTCTATAGCGGTACCTATCCTGGGGGCATCAACATGCCAGGACAAGCCTTGGACATTTACCCAGCGCTTTACGATGACGTCGACAAAAGTTCAGGTGTCGCCACCTCGTATTGCGTGATCAAGGGTGATAACCCCTTGCTGTGGGAATTTGACTCAACCATCGGCAACACGCCATCCACAGATCGCCAAACTTTTTTATCCTCAAATAATTCGACCAACAAAGGCGTGCATTTTTATACCTGGCTCTCGACGGGCATCGCGGGGGCGTACACCGATGGCCGCGGGTTTGGAGACGCTTTGGCGGTCTTTAATCCCAACAGCGTTCCCGTCACTTTTGATTTTTTTCGTGGCAACGGCCGCGGCGCGGGGGGCACTTTTTGGAACAAGATCTACACGCAGACAATCGCCGCGGATTCTATTTTTATGATCGGCGGATCGGTGGACATGCGCTTCGCGCCCACGTGCACCGCCTTGCCGGGCAACCCTTATACCTATGGCACTTGGAGCCGAGGAGCATCGAGCGCCCTTTCTTATGACGCCGGCGACTATGCGGTCGCAAGTCGATCAGGGTCTTTGATGGTTTGGAAAGCGAATATTTTTTCTTGCGACAGCACCAACGAACCCAACGACAACATCGCGTATGGGGTTGATTCGAGCACAGGATCTAAAGTCGGCAGGACCATCTATGGCGTCAGCGGGCGCTACGCGGTGGGCGAGGTCTTGGTGACCAATATGTCTGGCTTGGCCACCACCTATGACATTTATAGATACGTACCGAGCGCGACATTTCCTGTGGGCGGAACGTACGATCGCGCATTCCCCACGGGCACGTCCGCGAGCGGAGCGTGGGTCTTGCAAACAGGCGGCCAAGTTTTGGGCGCGGCCTGGGGCACCAGTGCCATCCACAGTTATGGCGTGGATCCGGGGCAATTTTTAAAGGTCGTCTCTAATCAAGATGTGCAGGTCGCTTTTGGCAACGGATTTATCCAGTCTGAGTATGGTGATGGCGACTATGTCGAGGGGACCGTCAACCACGAGCCTTTAGACCTAGAGTTTTATGTGGCCGAGAACATGGCCCAATCGGCTCCCCGAAACGCGTTGGCGATCATGGCGCCCAATGCCGGAACGATAGTCACCATCGCCGCCACGCCCGCCCGGGCTGGGTTTCCTATTACCTTGCCCGCCACCACGACGGTCTATCAAGCGTTGCGCCAAAATCTATCCGATCTTTTTCCGACGGTCTATCGCATCACCACCAACGCCGACAACGCGCACCCCGTCTATGTGTACTATCAGTCCGTGGGCACCGGCGCCTTTGGCGGCGCGATGGAGAAGTTTTTTAGTTGCGCCACGCCCAAGACCAATCAGCCTCTTTTGGTCGTCAATAAACTGGCCGATAAGTTTGTCGCCGCCCCAGGCGACTTGATCACCTACACCATCAACTATGTTAATGCCGGCAGTGGTATCGCCAACGGCGTTAAGATCTATGACACCATCCCCGCCAACACGGCCTATGTCTCGGACACAGCTTCACCCGCGGGTAGCTGGGCCAGCGGCGGCGGCGCGGCGGGCTCGATACGCCAGTGGATTCCCAACCCCAGTGGCACAGCGGGCCAGCTGGGTATCGGCATCTTTGGTAGCTTTCAGGTGACGGTGCAAGTGCTGCCTTTGGGCACGCTTAGCAACGGGACGCACGTGATCAACAATACCGCCTTGATCACAGATGCTACAGGCAACACCAATGTCAGTTCGCCGGCCATCACGCTCAACGTCAACAATCCCAGCGGAGCGTGGGTCTCGTATTCGGCGTTAGACAAAGCAGGCGGCGCCTATCGCCAGACCTATGCCCATTTTTACACGCTGCAGGCGGGTACCAATGTTCAGCTCTTAAACACCACAACGTCTGACACACAGATCGCCACTTCTGTGCACAACGTCACCACAGGCGCGCTTCAGCATCAGCGATATTCAATCGCAAGCAGTGACCGCAACTACTACAAAGTCATCGCCAACTATCCCATCAATTGGGAGATCGACACCATCAACGCGTCTTCTTCTGGCGCGGGTCGGCAGATGTACGCGTATTCAACAGACATGAAGCTTAAAGATCGGGTCTTTATGACGCACTTGGACGCTGACTCAACTTCGGCGGCCAGTTTGCTCAGCTCAAATTGGGGCGATTCCATTTATGTCATCAACCCAAGCACAACCGCGACCGTCAACGCGTTGCTCTATTATTCGTCAGACAATGGTGTGACCTGGACGCAGGTGGGGGGTGGGATCGTCGGGGCCCAATCGATCTACCGATACGGTGGCGTCACTTCGGCGAACGAAGGTGATTATATGGTCGTGGCGATTGACGGGGATGTCATGGTCACCAAAGGCACCGCCTTGTCGACAGAGTACGTTGACAATCATCCGCTGTGCTCGGCGGTCGCTGACGCCGGCACAGGGCGCAAGGTTGCCACCGCGCCAGCTAGTTTTTATGCTCCCGCGCAGGATCAACCCAATGGCATCGCGGTCACCAATGTTGGCGCGGGCAATGCCACGTATTCGATCTATCGCTACAATTCGACGGTGTCGGGGACGTGGCCGATCTCGGGCAGCAATGGCACCTGGACTTTGGTAAGCGGTCCCACGGTCATCGCTACCAACACCAATGGCTACTACACGCCTTTGGTTCAGACCATGTTTCGTGTGGATGTCACCGCCGGTACGATCCAAGTTCAATCGGGTGGCCAGATGACCAAGCAAAGCGTGGGCGCGGATGGGGACAGCTTTGAGGGGATCGTTAATAGCGGCGTTGACTGGTTGGCGTCAGGCGGCGTCAGCACCGGCGGCCGCGATCAAAGGTTTTGGATCACACAGAATGTCGCTGATCGTGGGCGCATCGATGTGATCGCCCCGATCGCGGGAACCGTTTTAACGCGTGGTTTTGGCGCGGGCGCCTGGGCCGCCACTCAAACCGACCCGGCCGCGTGGCCCGCGTCGACGGGCGGGGTGGATCGTGGCTACCAAGCCTATCCCAACACCACGGGCAATTATTGGGTCTCTAGCCAGGACGCGGCCCATCCTATCTATGTGATCTATCAGAGCTACATGCTCAACGCTGGCACGAAAGCTTTTGCCGGGATACCGCTTGTCTTAGATGTCCTGTTGACACCGACCCCCTCCAGAACTGTATCGCCAAGCCCTACACGGACCAACACCCCCAGCCCGACTCCGACCCCGAGCCGGACCAACTCACCGTCTCCGACAGCCACCCCAAGCTATACACCCAGCGCGTCCCCGACAGCCACACCGACCAACACTCCGTCCCTGACGCCAAGCCCGACGCGTACGCCGACCCCAAGCAATACGCCCTCACCCACGCGCACGTACACACCGACGGTAACGCCCAGCTTTACACCGACGCGCACACCCAGCGTGACGCCCACCGTGACGCCCACCGTGACCCCCAGCGCCACCCAGTCCGTGACGTTCACGATCACGCCTAGCATCACGCCCACCGCGACGCCAAGCAATAGCCCGACCCGCAGCGTCACTTCAACCGTGACCCCGACGATCACTCAGACGGTGACGCCAAGTTTTTCGCCCACGCAATCGGTGACGCGCACCGTCACACCCAGCGCGACCCAAACGATGACCCGATCGTTCTCACCGACGCAAACCGTGACCAACACGGTGACGCCGACGCGCACTCAGTCTGTCACCCCCAGCTCTTCGCCCACGCAATCGGTGACCAACACAGTGACGCCGACGATCACCCAGTCCGTAACGCCAAGCTTTTCACCGACACAAACCGTGACCAACACAGTGACGCCGACGCGCACGCCCAGCGCGACCCCGTCGATCACCCCGACAGCATCTCCCACGGTCACGCAGTCCATCACTTGGACAGCGTCACCCACCGCCAGCCCGACCGCCACACCCACCGCCTCGCCGAGCGCCACGCTGACGGGCACGCCGACTCAAAGCGTGACGCCAACGTTCACCATCTCGCCGATCGCTTCACCGACGATCACTCTAACGGCCACGGCGACTCCAACGCACACGCCGTCCCCTACGGGAACCGCTACTATAACCGGGACTTTAACTGCTACGCAGACACCGACCGTTACGCCCACGGCGTCCCCTACGGGGACCGCTACTACAACTGGGACTTCAACTGGTACGCAGACGCCCAGCGCGAGCCCGAGCGTCACACCCAGCGCTTCGCCAACGGCTACGCCCTCTGTGACTCAATCCATCACTTGGACCGCGTCACCGACCGCGAGCCCGACCGCGACGCCTACGGCGACCCCAAGCGCTACGCGCACTGCTACCCCTACTCAAAGCGTGACGCCAACTTTCACTGACTCGCCAATCGCTTCAGCGACTATCACGCCCACCGTGACGCCCAGCTCGACCATCACACCAACGCCAGTTTATACAGTGGTCAGCACTCAGTGTTTTTCTGTTATCGCCCAGCCGTCAGTCCCCAATTACCCTCGCTATGCGGAAGCCGTGGAGTATCCAGCGACGGGTGATATCTACATGGTTCCCGAGACGGGGGACGTGGTGCGTCTTGACCCATCGTTCGCGCCAATCGCCCAGTACAGCACTGCGGATAACATCATGCGAACGATAGCGATCTACCAAGATCGGTTATTTGTAGGTGGCTTTGGTGGCCAGCTCTACGAATACCGGATCCTTGCTGGGGGAGCCTTGAGCCCGCTCGTGCAAAGCGCATGCTGTTTTGGGTTTATTCAAGGACTAGAGATTGATCCAGCGAACGGGCGTATCTACATGGTGGATATGACCGCTTCACGCGTGTATGAATTGAATCTCGCGGATCTTTCTTTGATCACGACGTTGGGTGCGGGTATCTTGGTCAATGGATTTTCTAGTTTTGCCGCGCTGGACCCAGGGGCGCAAGAACTCTATGTGAATGATGGTGTTTCGCCCGCCATGATGCGCGTCTTAAGCACGGCGCCAGGGACGTACGGCATGCTCCTGCGTAGTTTTTCTATGCCTGGCGCTGGCGAACGGCCTGGTATGACGTGGGATCAGGCGGGACAACGGCTTTTTGTCTCTAATTTTTCGGCGAACGAAGTGGATGTTTATGACAAGGTGGGCAATCCGCTCGCGACGATCACGGGGATCTCGCAGCCTACCAAGAATAGGCTTATATCGGGCGGGCGGTTATTGGTTGGGAGTTGGAATACCGACACATTGTCTGTGATCGTCGATATTCCGTGTCCTTCGACCCCGACCCCGACATCCACAGCTACCCGAACATCAACCGCGACCCCCAGCGCTACCCGAACGGCGACGGCGTCGACAACGCCCAGTGTGACGCCCAGCGCTACTTTGACCGCGACGCCGACCGCGACCCAAACCGCCTTTGTCTCGCCCACGCCGTCACCGACCGTCACTGAGACGCCCACCATCAGTCCCACGCCAAGCATCAGCCCTACCAGCGCGCCCTACAAACAGCAGCGCCTGATCTTGGTCAAGGGCGTCTACCCCAATCCTTTTAGCAATAAGGCGCATATCTATTACACATTGCGGGTGGACGCGTATGTGCGGCTGACGATCTATAACGTGGCGGGTGAGTACATACGCACTGAAGAGGCCGCCGGGGCTTTGGGCAAGAATCTTTTGGTCTGGGAAGGCATCAACAGCGACGGATCCCGTTGCGCCAGCGGTGTCTATATCTTGCACTTTAAAGCGAAGGGTTCCGACAACGTTGAAGAAGACTTCTGGGAGACCGCCGTCGTGGCGAGGTAGCGGAACCGCACTACGTTTTAGCGCGAACGCCAACAAAAAAGCCGCCCCGAAAGGGCGGCTTTTTTGTTGGATTGGGCTAGAAGGTTACGGCAACTTTACGTCTACCAGCGCGCCTTGGCGTTCGCGCATGCTCACGGTCACCTTCTTTTCTTTGCCATTCGATCTGACAGTGACAGCATAGTCACCTTTATGACCTTGCACGCTATAGACGCCTTTGGCGTCACTGCGACCCGTGGCCTGAGTCATCCAGCGTTTTAGCACCAGATCCTCCCAAACGCGCAGGGCGGGCTTGGGTGTCCAGTCTTTGTTGTAGAGCGGCGCCCCTCCATGCCAGTGCCCTCCATCCCAAAAGCCCCACATCATAAACGCCTCGGTGGCAGGGTGGCTGTAGACCAGCGTCAAAAGATCACGGGTGTAGTCCGCGGCTAATTGCAAGTCATCCACAGAAATATCGTACTCGGTGATGCTGATACGAGGGATGAGCTTGGCGTAGCGATTCAGGATGCCAAGGGAGTCATCCATGCCGGTCAATGCCCAACCAAAATGACCCTGCATGCCAATGCCCTGCACAGGAACCTTGTTGGCAAGCAAACGCTTGATGGTCTTTTCGTAATGTTGACGATGGGCAGTCTCGCCACCGCCCCCTGCCAAGATGGCGTAGTCATTGATGTAAAGCTTGGCGCGCGGGTCTGCTTTGCGGGCGGTGAAAAAAGCCTCATCTAAAAGCTTGTCGCCCAATAGATCGGTCAGGTCATGGTTGTCAAAGGGTTCATTGATCACGTCCCAATAGTCGGGCAGACCTTTGGCCGCCGTGGCGGTGTCGCGCACATGCTTAAGCACTTCCGCACGCAGGGCAACCAGATCCTTTTCTTTTTTCTTGAGCGCCTTGGGGGTGTTGACCCACGATGGCCACAGTAACACATGCCCGCGGAAAGCCATGTTGTTGTCTTTGGCCCAATGCGCGCTCTTGAGCGCCAGATCCATGCCCCACTTGTCACCCCAATCACCGGCCAGCGAGGACCACTTAAAGGCATTCTCTTCGACCACGGCATTGAACAGACGTTTGAGCTCGCTCTCGTAACGCACGCGGTCAGCCGCAGTACCGGCCTTACCCTCGCTCGTCGTATTCTTAAACATAAATTGGCCAGTCATGGCCGTGCCAAACAAAAACGCGTTGCGTGTTTGGGACACGCGGATCTCGGCCCCAGGGACCAGTTTGCCGGCGGCGTCACGCACCCGCACCCGCAAAGGCGCCATGCGTATCGTCGCGATACGCTCTTCGGCCGCTTTGCGCCATGGCGCGTTGTCCTCGCGGCCTTGGTAGGTGACCTTGGTGACAGGCAGGTCTTTCAAAGCGACGCTCTTGCCATAATTGACAACAGTGAGTCCAGCAATCTCAAAGGTCTGAGCGCGGTATCCCATGCGGAAGATTGAGCGCGCTTCGCCCTTAGAAAAATTAGCATGGGCTTTAAAGGGAACGGTGACCAAACGCCACTCTTTGCCCGCGCGCACAGGGTAGTCGATGCTCTTGTCCCAAGGTTCGTGACCCAGCTCAAAGACAAATTGTGTCTCGGCTTCGCCGCTCTCTAAGATGCTGGCTGTCCCCCGTATGTAAAAACTGGCTAAGAGCACATCCTCTTGCTTGATGGGCACAGTGCTATTCACTGCCACTTGTACATCCCAAGGATTTAGCGCGCCAGCCAATGTCTGCAGGCGCAAGGCTTGGGTCTGACCCGCGATGGTCGCGGGGACGAGCGTGGCTGAGCCGAGCGTTTTGGTGTTGCCCAACTCAAGTGACTTGATGCCATCGGGGGGTATGACACTAGTTCCACTTGGTAACGCAAATAAGATAGAGTGGAACATCAACGACAAGACCAGTAGGGCTGAGCGCATATGCCGACCTCCAAAGAGACTGGCTATTATTTCAGGATTTCAAATCAAGAGCAAGGGGGCTTGCCCTTGATTTGGGTTCTTTTCAGCGTATAATTCAAGCCTAAAAGGCTTTTCACAACAAACAAGGATCCCCCATGCTCGACATCGTCACCATACGCCAAGCCACTAAAGACTATCCCCTCGACAAGGTCGTTGTGCAGGCCTTGCGCGGCATCGACCTGAGCATCGAGGCGGGCGACTTCTTGGCCATCGCCGGGCCCTCGGGCAGCGGCAAGAC
>JANLXT010000327.1:0-5076 GCA_031365225.1 candidate division FCPU426 bacterium | reverse complement strand
TGGCTGGATGTGGTGTATATGCAGAAGATGTTAGGATGAGCTGAATGCCGTTGCGGACCGACGCGTAGCTTTTAACACAGGAGACGGACCATGCCCCAAAAGATCACCCCTTGCTTCTTGTTCGATGGAAAAGCCGAAGCGGCTGCCCGCTATTATGTCTCGGTCTTTAAGCGGTCCAAGATCCTCAGCGTGAACCCCTTTTTGACCCGCTTTGTGCTGGAAGGCCAGGAGTTCAGCGCCCTGAACGGGCCGAAGTCCCAGTTCACCTGGGCCGTGTCATTCTATGTGGCCTGCAAGACCCAGCAAGAGATCGACTACTACTGGAAAAAGCTGTCCGCCGGAGGGAAAGAGCTGCCCTGCGGCTGGGTACAAGACAAGTTTGGGCTGTCCTGGCAGATCGTCCCGGCCATGATCGACAAGCTGATCTCGGGCAAGGACCAGGCCGCGTCGGACCGCACCATGCAGGCCCTGCTGAAGATGAAGAAGCTGGATATCGCCAAGCTGAAGCGGGCCCATGCGGGCAAGCGCTGAGCTGAACAGGGCCTTCCAATGGTTTTGGATTCGAACCGCTCAACCCCGGCTTTTTCGGAATCCCCTTGGAAGTTAATTATTGCATATTTAACCTGCTAGGTTAAAATTGAAACAACATGAATTACCTTAAACGCCTTGTTCCCAAGCTCGACCAAAGCTATTTCCTTTTTGGGCCCCGCGGCTCGGGGAAGTCGACTTGGCTTCGGCACGCTTATCCAAAGGCCCTGTATCTGGACCTTCTCGATCCCCTGCTATTCCGGGACCTTAGCTCCCGACCCGAGCGGCTGAAGGAGCAGGTCGCTAAGGCGGCCGCAGGGCAGCCGGTGATCATCGATGAGATCCAAAAGGTTCCGGCGCTCTTGGACGTGGTCCACCAATTGGTGGAAGGGGCGGGGCGAGGGAAGCAGTTCATCCTGACGGGTTCCAGCGCCCGCAAGCTGAAGAGGGCGGGGGTGAATCTTTTGGGTGGGCGCTTGCTCTGGCGCCAGTTTCATCCGTATCTGGCGGCCGAGCTCGGATCCCGCTTTGACCTGGCAAAAGCCATGCAATTTGGCATGTTGCCGCTGGCCCTGGCATCCAAGTCGCCTGCAGAGACCCTTCGGTCGTATGCGTCCCTTTATATCCAGCAGGAAGTGCGCGAAGAGGCGTCGGTCCGGGACCTGGGGGCTTTTGGAAGATTCTTGGAGGCCGCGGCTTTGAGCCATGGCGGCCAATTGAACCTGACCAATCTTTCTCGGGAATGCTCGGTCACACGCAAGAGCGTCGAAGGCTACTTGGATGTGTTGGAAGACATGATGCTGGCCCATCGCCTCAACGTCTTTGAGAAGCGGGCCAAGCGCCTTCTGGCCGCCCATCCCAAGTTCTATTTCTTTGATTCCGGCGTATTCCAGGCCCTGCGGCCGCGGAACCCCTTGGATTCGCATCGGGAGATCGGCGGCGGGGCTTTAGAGGGCCTGGTCGGCCAACACCTGCGGGCCTGGCTTTCTTTTGCCCGGGGCAAGAACGAGCTCTTCTATTGGCGGACACGAGCCGGACTGGAAGTGGACTTTGTGCTCTACGGCGAGGACGGCTTTGCCGCCCTCGAGGTCAAAGCCGGGTCGCGCGTGGACCCGCGGGACTTGGCCAGCCTGAAGGCGTTCAAAGAAGACTATCCGCAAGCGAAGGTCGCGCTGCTCTATACCGGCAGGGAAGCGCTGAAGGTGCAGGGCATACCCGTCCTGCCGTGCCAGGGCTTCTTAGAGAAGCTGGTGCCGGGAAGAAAGCTGGTGTTGGAATGAGCCGCTTACACAACCCCGAGCAGCTTTGGGCGCCCAAGCGCCTGATATCGGTCAAAGAGCGCGGCCAGGTGCGGGAGCGGCTGGGTGCCTTGGATGACGAGCTGGAGCTGCTGTCGGGCGGGCTGGAGAACACAAACATCCGCGTGGGCACGGACAGGGTGCTGCGCATCTACACCCAGGACCCTGGGCGCAAGAAGAAGGAGATGACACTCTTGGGGCTGGGGTGGAAGGGCTTTGTCGTGCCGCGGGTCATCAGCGACCGGGCTGACTACCTGGTGCTGGAGTTTGCCGGGCATCAGGCCCTGCAGGATGAGCCCGAGCAGGCTCTCGCCGTAGGGAAGGCTTTGGCAGAGATCCATGCGCGGCCTTATGACGGCTGGGGCTTGCTGGGGGCGGACCTGAAGGTGGCCGAGCCGTTCAAAGACTTGATGAATGCCCTGCTGGCTTTTTCTAAGGGTTGCTTAGAGTGCTCGCCCTTGCAGGTGCAGGATCTGGGGCAGCAGGCGCTGAGCTATCTGGAGGCGCATAAAGCCGAGCTGTGCGCGCTACTGGGGGCACCTCGGCTGGTGCATAGCGACTTTAAGGTGTCGAATGTGCATTGGTCTATTCAGGGACGGCCGCTGATCTTGGATTGGGAGACCGCTTACGCGGGTTCGGCGCTCTCGGACATAGGCCAGCTCTTCAGGTGGGGCGCGTCGGATGCGTTCAGAGCAGCTTTTGAGGACGGCTACAAGTCAGGTGGCGGGCAGCTGGTCCCCGGCTGGCAGTTGGCGGCTGAAAAATTAGATCTGGTGAACTTGCTCAGCCTGCTCAAGGACCAGCAGAGCGGCACGCTGCGGGTGCGCGACGTGAGCATGCGGATAGAGCAGACGCTTGGACAGTGCTTCTAAATTTCTAATCTTTGCCGATTAGCGCTTGAGTGTTAGCGCGTATTTGCCAGGCCCACTGACCAAGAGCGCGGCATAGATCGTCAGATAAGTTAACGCGCTACCCGCCCCTTGCCAGCCACCAAAGGGCTGGTCGGCGGGCATGCCCAGATGCACCTTGGCCGCAACGGCCATGGTGAAGGCCAGCATGAAGGTGGCAGGGCGGAAGAAGAGACCTGAGATTAGCAAGATCGAACCGATAGACTCGGCGAAGGCGGCTAAGAAGCCCCAGACCGTGGGCAAGATACTCACGCCAAAACTTGGCATGCTGCCCCCAAGCTGGGCCCATTTTTCAGTGCCGGCCATAAGCTTGGCCCAACCGTGCAGCAACAGCATGTTAAGACCGATACCCACTCGCAGGATAAAAAGGCCGAGATCGATGTTCGTGCCCATAGGCCAACTCCTTTACCTAGTTAGTGTGTATCGTCAGTAAGGCTTCTAGGCGCCGCATGGTCGATTCGTGACCAGGGATGCCGTGCTTGGCGGTCAGGTCGCGGGCGCCCTTGTCTGGGAAGGTGAAGGTCGAGACCAGCTGCGTGCCGCCGCTGACTTCTAAGAACTCCGTGACCACATGGAACATCTTGGGGTTCTTATCATCCCCATGGTCCACCACGATGCGCAAGGGCTCGGTCACTTCGAGATAAGTGATAACGTTGGGATACTCCGTTCCATCAGGGCCGCGCATGGTCAGGCGCCAGACCCCACCCGTCTTAAAGCTGCGCTCGTGCGTGGTGTTATGAAATCCCTCGGCCCCCACCACTGGTCCGCCATGGCAAGGTCCGCGTGCGCGTCCCAGACTAGTTGCCGGGGAGCCTTCAAAAAGTGGCTGAACTTGAGCTGCAGGTCGCTGGGATAACTGACTTCGTCTTTCATGCTAACTCCTTTATGTAGGCCTCTAGATTGTCGAACATCCCCTTGAATCCGCCGCTCATGCTGTCGCGCGCGCCATCAAAGGTGGCGATACTCGCCTCGTCGCTGTTGTAAGGCAGCCAGCTGACAGTGACTTTGCAGCCCTTTCCCTCGTCAGTAAAGGTGGTGGTGGCGAGCATCTCGGCCGGCCAGCTGGGGGACATGGGATGTCGGGTGATCTTGCCATCTTTGTCCGAGAACGATTGAACGTGCACGACTTTTTCGAGCGGTACGATCTCTTTGTACACCTGCTTGCCCCACATCTCTACATCGGGCGGTACAACGATGCCATAGTGGTTCACGCCACCCACGCGGAAGTCCATGTCGAACTTGAGGACCTTGGTCCCAGCGGGGCCGAACCAGCGGGCGATATGCTCTGGTTTGGTGTGAACAGCGTAGACCAGGTTGCGGGGCGCGTTGAAGACACGGCTGGTGATAAAGGGTTGGATCTCAGGCATGGTGGCTCTCCAAAATTATTAGGGTTTGGGCTGTTTCTGGTTGGTCTTTTTTTCTTTTTTTTGAAGCTCGGTCAGGTAGGCATCCAAACGATCAAAGCGCTGTTCCCATTCTTTGCGATGCCCTTCCATCCAATCCACGGCTTGCACCAAAGGCCGCACCTCTAGCTTGCAGGGTCGCCATTGGGCTTGACGCCCTCGCGTGATCAGACCACTACGCTCAAGCACTTTAAGGTGCTTGGACACCGCGGGTAGGCTCATCTTAAAAGGCTTGGCCAACTCGTTGACCGAAGCCTCGCCCCGGCTCAGGCGTACCAGCATGGCCCGCCGGGTCGGGTCGGCGAGGGCGGCAAAAGTCTTGCTAAGCAGGTCGGTGGGCATGGTTTGGGGCTCGAGTGTATTTAACCTATTGGTAAAATACAGGCGCATCGGTATTCTGTCAACAAAAAATTGGGTGTAAGATTGCTTAGATTCATTTTGGGGTGTGAGGTATGCAAAAAGATCGGCGCCACATCATCTTTTATGATGGGCACTGCGCGTTGTGCGATGGGTTTGTCACCCGCCTCTTAGACTTAGATAAGCGCGCGCTATTTATGTTCGCGCCCTTGCAGGGCAAACAAGCCCAAACGATGTTGGGGCCCGAGCATCTGCCTGACGTGGCCGATGGCAGTTTGCGCAGCGTGGTGTATTGGCGCGAGTCGCGTGTCCTCATCCGCTCCGACGCCATTTTAGCCATCGCGTCAGACCTGGGTGGGCGTTGGCGATTTTTGAGTTGGGTTGGTCGACTTGTCCCGCGCGGGTTGCGTGACGCGATCTATGACTTGGTCTCAAAGCATCGCGCCAAGTTCTTTGGCGCCCACGAGAGCGGCATCCAAGAACATGATAGCCGGCGGTTTTTGGACTGAGGGAACCGCTAGCTATTCGAAAATAACTAGGCATCTAAGGTCTGCGCCTGACCCTTCGTGGCCCGGGCTTCCT
>JANLXT010000301.1:0-2310 GCA_031365225.1 candidate division FCPU426 bacterium | reverse complement strand
TTTCAAGAAAAATCGTTTAATAGGACCACCTTTTCGTTTTTCGCGTCGCTTGATATTCAACGAGCTCGCGCGAGATTCACGTATTGAGAGGCAAGTCAT
Organism: candidate division FCPU426 bacterium; assembly: GCA_031365225.1. Lineage (GTDB taxonomy): Bacteria > Oederibacteriota > JAJYGY01 > JAJYGY01 > DAIDJD01 > JANLXT01. The sequence continues at coordinate 2,211 of JANLXT010000301.1, read as the reverse complement.
GGGCGAGATTTTAAAAAAACTTATGAGTGATCCTGCGGTCGATCTGCAAGAGATAGAAGAGTGGGTCGAGTCCTTGGTGGACTTGCGTGAGCGCTATGGTGCTGAGCGCGCGGGCCAGATCTTGGCTTATTTGCAAGAAACCGCTTTCAAGCAGGGCATTCATATGCCCTTTACCGCTAACACGCCCTACATCAATACCATCGCCCTCGAAGAGCAGGTCGCTTTTCCTGGCGATCGCGAGATGGAGCGGCGCATTAAAAATGCGGTTCGCTGGAACGCTATGGCCATGGTGGTGCGAGCGAATCGTGATAAAGCGGCCCCCGGTGGGCATATCTCCACGTTTTCTTCCTCAGCGACGCTCTACGAGATCGGGTTCAATCATTTCTTTCGTGCGCCTAAACGTGACGATGGCTTTTGCGGTGACCTAGTTTATTACCAAGGGCACGCGAGCCCCGGTATGTACGGCCGCGCTTATGTCGAAGGACGCCTCAGCGAAGAGCATCTGATGAATTTTCGCCGTGAGCTGAAGGACAAGCCAGGGCTTAGTTCTTATCCACACCCATGGTTGATGCCAGAGTTTTGGCAGTTTCCTACGGTCAGCATGGGCTTGGGTCCCATTGGTAGCATTTATCAGGCGCGTTTTATGCGCTACCTAGAACACCGCGGCCTGATCAAGCCCAGCGACGCCAAGGTTTGGTGCTTTGTGGGTGACGGCGAAACCGATGAGCCCGAGACTTTGGGCGCTATCAATCTGGGGGTGCGCGAGAAACTAGATAATTTGATCTGGGTTGTGAATTGTAATTTGCAACGCTTGGACGGTCCCGTGCGTGGCAATGGCAAGATTATTCAAGAGCTCGAGCGCATTTTTAGGGGTAGCGGTTGGAACACCATCAAGGTTTGTTGGGGTGGAGAGTGGGACCCTATTCTCGCTGCGGACGATGGTGAACTGGTGGCACGCATGGGCGAAGTGGTCGACGGCGAGTATCAAAAATACTCTGTGTCCGACGGCGCCTGGGTGCGCGAAAATTTCTTTAAAGGCGATAAGTTACAAAAATTAGTCGCGCATCTCTCTGACGAGCAGATTCAAAAAATCAAGCGGGGGGGGCACGACCCAGAAAAAGTCTACGCGGCGTACAAAGCAGCCACCGACACCAAAGAACGCCCCACCGTTATTTTGGCGAAGACCATCAAGGGGTATGGTTTGGGCGAAGCTGGCGAAGGTCGCAACATCACCCACAACAACAAAAAACTGAACGAAGAACAACTTAAAGAATTTAGGACGCGCTTCAGCATTCCCCTCAGCGATGAACAGGTCGTGGAAGCACCCTTCTATCGCCCTGCCGAAGACAGCCCCGAGATGAAGTATCTGCGCGAGCGTCGGGCGGCTTTGGGTGGTAGCGTGCCTCAACGCTTGGGCATGACCAAGCCAATCGTCGCGCCCAAGCCCGAAGAGTTTGCGGATCTGACTGTGGGATCGAAGGGGCGTGACCTGAGCACCACCATGGCGTTTAATATGGTGTTGGCCAAGCTTCTCAAGAACAAAGACATCGGAAAGCTGATTGTGCCCATCATCCCTGATGAAGCTCGCACGTTCGGTCTTGATCCACTTTTTGGTCAAGTCGGTATTTACGCCTCGCAGGGCCAGCTCTACGACCCCGTGGATTCTGACAACGTCGCCTATTATCGCGAGGCGAAAGATGGACAGATCTTAGAAGAAGGCATCAACGAAGCTGGTGCGATGGCTAGTTTTGTGGCCGCAGGCACGGCGTATAGCATCTATGGCGTCAACACGATCCCTTTTTATATCTACTACAGTATGTTTGGCTTTCAACGCGTGGGTGACCAGATCTGGCTTGCCGCGGACAGCCGTTGCAAAGGTTTTTTGATGGGTGGCACCGCTGGACGCACGACGCTCAATGGTGAGGGTCTGCAGCACGAGGATGGCCACAGTCACTTGGCCGCCAGCGCGGTGCCCAACCTGATGGCGTATGACCCCGCCTTTCAATACGAGATCGCCACCATCATCCAAGATGGCATCAAGCGCATGTATCAAGATGATGAGCAGATCTTTTATTACATCACGGTGGGTAACGAAAATTACGCGCATCCCGAGATGCCCAAGGGAGTGGAAGCGGGCATCAAGGCGGGTCTCTATAAGTTCAAATCCGTGGAAGCGAAAGGGAAGGGCAGGGTCAAGCTGCTGGGCTCGGG
>JANLXT010000272.1:0-15167 GCA_031365225.1 candidate division FCPU426 bacterium | reverse complement strand
GGTAAATTTGAAAAGTATGTTTTAGATGCCGCCAACAACCCTGTGCGCGTCGGTGATTTTACCGCTAGTAGCATGGCGGGTGGTTTGGCCTACAGCCGAACCATTATCGCTGGCTTGGCCGCGGGCATTAACCTCAAGTTTATCAATGAGAGCATCGAGGCATTCTCTGCGGGTTCTGTCGCTGTCGATTTGTCAGGGACCTGGCAAACGCCAGTGAAGAACCTATCGCTGGGCGTTAATATCGCCAATCTGGGACCGTCGCTTGGCTTTGATCAAGCGTTCAGCTTGCCCATCAATATGCGCTTTGGCATCGGCTACAAGCCGGCTCCGCACATCAGCATTGATTCTGATTACACCCAACCCATCGAGACCGCGGGTATCTGGAGCTTTGGTGGCGAATACGGGTATCGCGAGACGCTTTTTATCCGCATGGGTTATAAATATCAAGGCGCGGTGGATTATAACCAGACCTACGCTGGCTATGGCCCGGCGGTGGCTTCGGGCTTGTCGATGGGCATGGGCATCAAGTTCCTTAAGATGGCGGTCCTTGACTACGCTTATTCGCCGTATGGTTTCTTAGGCACCGCACACCGCTTTGCGCTGACGTTTAAGTTTCTTTAAGTTTAGTAACTGGACGTTGGTTTCTTTAAGACCTTTTAAGCTGCCTGCTGATGACCAGGTTGCCTAAAAGGTCTTTTTTTTGGGCAGCCCTGGCGTCCCGCGGGAACAGGGCAAGCGCCTCTTTCGTCAGAGTACTATGAACCGTTTTATATGGATAATCGGCATCAGTTTGTTCGCAAGTCCTGGGTGGTCGGGGCCAGCCTTTGAGCGCGCGCGCGCGTTTCAAAAGGCGGGGGCATTCAGCCTCGCGGCGGAAGACTACCGCGCTCAGCTGCGCAAAAATGATGAATTGGGACTCGCCGCCGCTTCGCGGCTAGGCTTGGGCCAGGTGCTCTTGGCCCAAGGGCGCGCCAGTTTGGCGCAAAAAGCGCTGCAAGACTATTTAGAGCGGCATCCGGGTGGACCCGATGAGCCGCTGGCGACCTTGAGCCTGGCGCGGGCGGCGGCGGCCAATGGACAGCACCAAGAATCCTTGCGGGCCGCCCAAGATTTTATCGCCGCATTTCCGGGGCATGCGTTGCTTGGCGCCGCGGTGCTAGCACAGGCAGAAGCGCTTTACGCGATGAATCGCTTTCAAGAGGCGGACCAGGTCTATCAAGAGCTAGGGCGTGATCATCCTGACGTCGCGCCTTTGGCTTGGACCTTGTACGCGCGTGCTTGGTGCGCCTTTGGGCTGGCGCAATTGCCAACACGGCTGGATCCGACGGATAGCGCGTCCAACCCGGGGCAAGGGACCGCGCGTCGCGAAAATCTAAAACTAGCCGCGAAGCTTTTCGAAGAGACGCTGCGCAACACCAAAGACGTCGCGATCTTAGTCTCGGCGCGCTATCAACGTGCCGAAGCCCTGTATCTGCTGGCGGACTATGCTGCTGCCGCCGAGGCTTATGCCGAGATCGAAAAGAAGCATCCGCGCCACAGCTTGGTGGCACCCGCGCGCTACAGCTTGGCGTGGTGCGAGTTTGAACGGCAACGCTGGCGAGAAGCAAGCACCGCCTTTCATCGTTTTGCGGCGCTCGAAGACAAGCATCCTTTGGCGCCATGGGCCATGTACCTTGCGGGGGTTAGCCTTGCGCGGGCCGGGGACACCGACCTGGCGCAGTCGGCCTACGAACTAACGCTGAGCAAGTATCCTGGCTCGCCGGTCGAAGATCGCGCCCACTATGGGTTGGCATGGTTGGCGAGCGCGCGTAAGGATTACGTGGCGGCGGTGGAGGAGTATCAGGCCTTTCTTAAAGCCTGGCCACAATCGAACCTGGCCCCCTCGGCGCTCTTTTTGTTGGCGGACGCGCTCTACCGCCAAGAGCGCTATGCCAGCGCCCGCGAACAGTATCTGCGCCTCTTGCGCGAATGGCCCCGCCATGCGCTCGCCGAAGAAGCGCTCTATTTTGCCGCCAACGCGTCGTTCGCGCAGGGCAACTACGCGCAAGCGCGGGATGAATTTCGGCAGTTTTTACATGCGCGCCCTGGCAGCGTTAATGTGGACGAAGCGCGCTTGCGTTTGGCCGATGGCTCGTATGGTTTGGGCGAGCTTACTTTGGCGCAAGACCAATACAAGGCTTTGACGGGCAGCGCCGTGGCCGTGAGCGAGCAGGCCTGGTGGGGCCTCGCCTGGGTGGCCAATAGCCAGCGCCAGTGGGCTGAGGCTAAAAAATATTTTGAGGCGTGCGCCGCGCGTACGGGGGGCCTTAAGGCCGAGGCGTTGTTGCGCGCGGGGGACGCGGCCTACAACCTTGGTCAGCATGATAGCGCGTTGGCGCTTTACCGCGAAGCGGGTCGGTCGGCGCTGGGGCGACCGCTCGAGGCGGACGCGCATTATCAAGCGGCCTGGGCCTGCTATCGTCTTCGCGACTTTGACCAAGCCTACGGCGAGTGGGGCAACGCGCTGGCGGGGTTCAAGGATCCCGAGCGTCGGGCGGAGGCCATGTATTGGATGGCGTGGGCTTTATTCCGCAAAGAACAGTACGACCAGGCCGCCGAAGCCTTCGCCAAAGTCGCCGAGGCGTATCCACTCTCACGCCTTGTGCCAGACGCATGGACGCATCGAGGGGATGCGCTGCAGAACGGCGGGCATTGCCCCGAGGCGATTGAGCAATACAAGCTTGTGGTCGCCAAGTATCCCGAGCACCCCAAGATCGCCGCGGCCTTGCACGGTTTGCAGCTTTGCTATTACAGCCAAGGCAAAGAAGACGAGGCTTTGCAAGCCGCCCAGACTTTCTTAAAAGCCCACAAAGAATCAAGCGCCGCGCCGGATGTGCAGTACCGCGTGGCCGAGCACTATCTCAATCGCAAAGACTACGCCAAAGCCGAAAAAGAGTTGGATGAGCTAAAGTCCGCTTACCCCAAGAGCCAAATTGACCTGAGCGCGACGTATTGGCGGGGTCAGGCGCGCTTTAAAAATCTTAAGTTTAATGAGGCGATCCAGGATTGGAAAGCGGTGTTGGCGCGCAACCCCCAAGGACCCTTGGCGCCCAAGGCTAGTTTTAAGATCGGGCTGGCCTACTATCGCTTGCAAGAGTATGCCCAGGCCGTGGGTACCTTCACTCAAACATTAGATGCCTATGGCAACACGCCAGACGTGGCGGCGGACGCGCAGTTTAATTTGGGCATGACTTTCAAACGCACGGGCCAGGACGAAGAAGCGATCGCGGCCTATCAGCGCGTGAGCCAGGTTTGGCCCACCAGCCCCTTGGCTGCCATGGCCCACATACGGGTTGGGTATATCTATGAGGATCGCCGAGAATTTGACAAGGCCATCGAGGCTTACCGCGCCCTTGCCGCCAGTGACCGTGGCAAGTTGGGCGCCGAGGCTCAATTCTTGATCGGCGACTGCTATCTTTCGCTCAAAAAGAGTGGCGAAGCGCTTCTCGCGTACCAACAAGTGGTCACGGCTTTTCCGCAAGAGAGTTCTTGGGTGGTGACCGCGTTGGCCAAGGTTGGAGAGCTCTACGAACTGGCGGGCAAGTACGACAAAGCGCTCGAGAGCTATCAGCGCATCGTCAGCATGGGCGGTGACCCCACCTGGGTGGCTTCGGCCAAACGCCGCGCGGACCTTGTGCGTCAGCGCATGGGGGTCAAGCCATGATGCGGTTGCGCCGAGGATTGTGGATAGGCTTGTTGTGCTTGCCGCTTTTAGCGCGGGCCGCCAGCAACGATGAGCCGTTGGCGGGCGAAGTCGAAGAAGCGACGCCTGTTCCTGCCAAAGCCGGTGCCGCGCTGCCCGAAGAGAGCGCCCCCATGTCTTCGGCGCGAACACAGCGACCCATCGCGGCGTTTCAATTGCCAGAGTTTGTCATCAGTGGCAGTGGCGAAAAAAAGGCCCTGACGGGGCGCGGTAGCCTGAACAACGCGTTGGATACGAGTGGAGGCATCAAAGCCTCGCCCGGCGAAGAAGGCGCCAGCAAGGGCCAGATGCAGGCGCTGACGCAACGCGAAGACCTGAATGCTCTCAGCAGCACCGCCCGCCCGAGTTTTGGGCAGGCGCACTTGACCTATGGCCTGCGCAACACCTTGGACGTGGACGCTTTTTATGGTCGCCAAGCTGGCCCCTGGGCGACCTTGCTACGGGGCGACCTTGGCTTGAGTGACGGCGGCTTGAATCCAGAATTGTTGCCCGCCTTAGCCCAAAGTGGGCACGAAGGCGTGGGCTTGCGTGTTTCGAGAGAGTTGGAAGGGGGGGCGCAAGCGTGGATTGATGGTGACGCGCGCTGGCGCCGTCGCTTCTGGACCCGATCGACCTTGCCTGCGCCACGCACCGAGCGCTTTTTGGGGGGTGCCCAAGCCGCGTGGGAAGATTCGGGACTTTGGCACACCCGGCTTGGTCTTGAAGGGCAACACGGATGGATCGCCCTGCCAGGCTTGGGCCTGGTGTATGCCGAAGATTTTGCCCGCGCGCAGCTGCAGTTTTCGCGCGCGTTGTCCGGGCGCACGGGTTCCGCGCTGATCGAGGGCGGGCTCGACTTTGCCAGTCAGGCCGCGTCGATCACGATCGCCAAGCAACTTTTTCCGTGGCGCGCGTGGTTTGATAGTGGCTTCAGGCCGTGGTCGGGTGGGCACTTGCGCGTTGGTATCGAGGCCAATGGCGTGGGTGGCGATGCGATTGATCTGCTTGTGTCGCCTCGTTTTCGCCTGGACCAGCGCTTGGGCGCGCGCAGCGGATTGCACGCTATGTTTCAAGGTGGCCTGGATCTGCCGAGCATGCGCGGGGATGCTTTTGGGCAGGATCTGGTGTTTCCTGACCCACGTTTGCGACTCTCGCGCCGCGTTGCCGACGCCGAAATTGGGGTGACCCACGCGTTTACTTCCGCTTGGCGACTTGAGCTGGCAGGTTTTGTGCGTCAGAATGAGGACGCTTTCTTAGCCGATGACCCAGGGCGGCTGGGGCTTTGGACCCAGACCTGGGTCAAGACCCTGCGCGTCATGGGCCTGCGCTTAGGACAGGCCTGGGTTGGCAAGCATGGTTGGAGCCAAGAATTGCAAGGGACCTTGCGCCAAGCCGATCTCTTGGACTTTGCGGGTTTGACCCCGACCTTTATCCCGGCCTGGCAGCTGGACGGACGGCTGGGACGCGCCTGGGGAGCCTGGACCGCAGGTGTCAAGGTCGCCGCGCGCGCCGAAACCAACGCGCGTTTGTTGGGCGCGTTGAGCGCGCCCGCCTATGTGGACCTTGGCGCGGATCTGCGCTATGACATCCATCGGACCCTTAGTTTGTTGGCCGAGGGACGCGACCTTTTAGGTCAGGCTCGGCAGGATTGGCCCGGCACCAGTGAAGCTTCGCCGTATGTTGGCGCTGGAATTTTATTACGCTTTTAACCGCGACCCAAGGAGTCCTTCATGGAACAAAGTAGTTTGGACATGTTACGCCACGGTGGAGTCACCCTGGTCTTGCTCATCGCCCTTTCGGGGTGGAGCTGGATGATCATCGTTGAACGCTGGATGCGCTATCGCAAGGCCGAGGCGGTCAGTGATCGTCTGGTGGCGCGCGTTTGCAAGCTCGTGCGCGCGGGTCAGCTCGGTGAGGCGCGCGAACTTTGCCAGCGCGAAGAAGGCTCGTTGGCCAAGCTTTTGCACGTGGGATTGGCTCAAGGCAATAAGGATCGAGCGGTCCTCGAAGAGGTTTTGCAACGGCGCGCGGCCGAAGAGATGCTGGATCTAGACCGGCGCATTGGCATTTTGGGAACGCTGGGGAGCGTGGCGCCCTACATCGGCCTCTTTGGGACCGTGCTAGGGATCATCCGCGCTTTTCATAATCTAGCCCAAGCGGGCGCCGAAGCGGCTGGCGCGGCGATGGTCTCGGCGGGTATCTCTGAGGCGCTGGTGGCCACGGCCGCGGGCTTGGCCGTCGCGGTGCCTGCGGTGGTCTTTTACAACACGTTTGTGCGAAAAAGTGCGGCCTTGGATAGCCGTCTTGCGCTCGCAAGCAGTGAGTTGAGTGAGGCTTTCTTTGATAAGACCAAAGGGAAGGATGCCCATGCGGAAGAGTGAGCGGCTCAATAAGATAAATGTTGAGATCAACATGGTGCCTTTCACGGACGTGGTGTTGGTGCTCTTGGTCATCTTTATGGTCACCACCCCGATGATCGTTCAGGGACAGATCAAGGTGCGTCTGCCCAAGGCGCGCGCCCAGTCCGAAGCGCAGCTGCGTCCCTTGGTCGTGACCTTAAGCGCGCAGGGGCGCGTTTTTTTAGGCGACCAAGAAGTCAGCTTGAATGACCTGGGCACTTTGTTGACCCCGGCGTTAAAAGAGCGTGCGGATAAGCAGTTGGTCATCAACGCGGACCGAAGTGTCGCGCATGGGCGGGTCGTGGCGATCTTGGATATTGCCCGTGCCAGTGGGGCCGAAAAATTGGCGATCGCCACAGAGAATGACAACGCAGTGCAAGCGAAGCCGTGACACGCTTAGGCCCCGAAGATCGACGCGCGCTCGCTGCTAGCCTAGCCCTGCACGGGACGCTCTTGCTGTTTGCCATGCAGGGTATCTTTTGGACCCAGGCGCCCAAGGGCATGGTCATCTTTAGCGTTGAGACGGTGGCGGGCTTGACGCCCTTGGGCGAGGGCAGTGGCGCGCCAGGTGCCAGTCAGCGTATCAGCGACCTGCCTGCCAACAGCTCGCCCTTGGCCGCGGGCCTACGCTTAGGCGCGAGCGATGCGCCCATCGCGGCTCCATCCAACGCCAAAGTTGCTTCGAAGGCGGTCGTGGCCAAAGCGCAAGCCCCCAGCGCCAGTGATCTTAAAAAATCTTGGGAATCGTTGCCGTTGGGTGTGGATCCAAAAAGTCAACGTGCGGGCCAAGAGCTATCTGAAGGGGGCATGGGCAACGCGCGCACCGCGGGAGCGGTAGGGGGCATCCCCGGTTTAAGCGGCGCCATCGCGGGACGCGGACACACGGTGCCTGATTTTTCGTATGCCAAGCCCTTGCCCGAAGAATCCGAAGTGGTGGTGCTCGTGACGGTCGATGCCGCGGGTGAGGTCGTCAGCGCCAGCGTGGATCGCACATCGGGATACCCCGAATTGGATCAGCACTGCTTGAGCAAGGCCCGCGAGATACGCTTTGACCCCTTGCCAAGTGGCGCGCCTCAAGAGACGGTGGCGGGACGTATCCCGTTTAAGTTTGAGTTCAGCGGCCGAGCCCGGCGCTAAATTAGGAGCCACGTATGCGCCCGGATGGACGAAGCCAAGGCCAAATGCGACCCATCAAGATCACGCGGCATTATCTGCGTGGCTGCGAAGGCAGTGTCTTGATCGAGGTGGGGCACACGCGGGTGCTTTGTGCCGCCACGCTCGAAGAAAAAGTGCCGCCCTTTCTTAAGGGTAAAGGCTTGGGGTGGATCACGGCCGAATACAGCATGCTGCCGCGCTCATCCCCCCAGCGGGTGGATCGCGAAGCCGTGCGTGGCAAACTGGGTGGCCGAACCCAAGAGATCATGCGTTTGATTGGGCGTAGTTTGCGCGCGGTCCTCGACACCCAAGTCTTGGGCGAGCGGCAGCTGATCATCGACTGCGATGTCTTGCAAGCCGACGGGGGCACGCGTTGTGCCAGCATCACGGGCGCCTATGTCGCGGTGGTGGATGCCTTGGCGCCCTTGATCAAGAGCGGCGCCTTGGCGCGCTCGCCGTTACGGGACCATGTCGCTGCGGTGAGCGCGGGACTTTTTGCGGATGGCCCGCGCTTGGATCTGGACTATCCCGAGGATTCGACCGCCGAGGTGGACATGAATGTGGTCGCCACGGGCGCGGGGCATTTGGTCGAATTGGGTAGCACAGCCGAGCGAGGTCAGTTCACCCGGGCGCAGCTTGATGCCATGTTAGATCTTGGGCTCAAAGGCGTGGCCGAGCTGGTGGCGATCCAAAAACGCGCGTTGGCAGAAAACTAATGCGCGACCTGATCTTAGCCACGCACAACGCGGGCAAAGTCGCCGAGATCAAAGCGGCGCTCGCGGACCTGCCGTTTAGGGTGCTCTCGGCGGACGAGATCCCGGGTGGATTGCCCGAGGTGATTGAGGACGGCGACACTTTGTTGGCGAATGCTCAAAAAAAAGCGCGAGCTGCCGCCAAGCACACAGGCATGCTAGCCTTGGCCGACGACAGCGGCCTTGAAGTCGACGCCTTAGAAGGGGCGCCCGGTGTCTTTAGCGCCCGTTACGCCGGTGAAGGGTGCTCGTACGAAGACAACAACCGTAAGCTTTTAGATGAACTCGGGCGCCTTGGACGGGTGTCGCGCAATGCTGTCTTTAGAACCGTCATGGTCTTGGCCGAACCCAAGGGACGCGAAGATTGGGCCGAGGGGCGCGTGATGGGCCAGATTGGCAAAGAATTTGTGGGTCAGCAGGGCTTTGGGTATGACCCAATTTTTGTGGTCAATGGCTTAGGCAAAACCTTTGCCCAATTGAGCCTAGAACAAAAAAATCAGGTCTCGCATCGGGGCCGCTGTTTACAACGCATGCGGCTTATCTTGGATCGTTGGTAAAAAAGCGCTATTTTTAGGGTCTTTTGGTGTGTAAAAAGGCTTGCCCCAAGCCACGCTTGTCCCTTATATTGTTCTTCCTTTTGGGGCATTTGCCCTGCAACGCACGGAGTCGTCATGAGCAAGGTTTGTGAGATCACAGGTAGCCGACCCAACGTCAAGAACTTGGTGTCCCACGCCAACAATCGCACCAAAAAGCGCCAAATGCCCAATATTCAATGGCGTAAGATTTGGGTGCCTGAATTGGGGCGCACCCTTCAGATCCGTATGAGCACGCGGGCCTTGCGCACGCTTAAGAAAAAGTCCAACCTCTTACAATTTTTGAAAGTCTCTGGCGTTTCAGTTTAAAAATTCGACTTACGAAACGTTTTTAAAAGCCCAGGCTCGCCTGGGCTTTTTTTGTATTATTGCAAAAATGGGAAACAATCATTCGGGACGTAGGAGCCGTGGCGGGACTATAATTTATAGGTAACCAAACTACCAAGGACTGTTTGATGCCGCTGAGTTGCCCGATTTGTGAGAGCCCTGTTGATGGCGAAAAGCTTTGTGATGCCTGCGTAAGCAAGCATGGCGATCGCTATGCCACCGCCAAGGCGGATACTAGTTTTCCGTGGACCGCTTGGCCCCACGTGGGCAAGTCGCGTCCGGACCGCGCCGAAGCAGTGCGGCTTGTCTTGTTGCGTAGCGATTGGGCTGCCGCGGAGAACGCCCTTTTAGAAGGCATTCGGGGAACGCGTGGCCACAGCAACGCCGAGCGCGACTTGTTGGCAAATTATTTTGAATGTTTGGCGGCGCTTTTAGACCACCAAGGGCGTAGCGCCGAGGCGCGCAGAGCCACCGGTCGGGCCGAGAATCTGCGCAAAGACCCAGCCGAAGTGGCGCGCAAAGCGGCTGAGGCGAAGGCTTCTAATTTTGCAAAAACCACCGGCGCGCATTCAAGCGAGACACTGCGTCGCCTTCAAGATTGGGATATCCGTCCTGACCCAGAAAAGATTGAACAAGTGCGAGAGCACCTTGAGGCTGCGCTAGCCGCGCAAGAACGTCGGCAGCGCTTGGCCAAGATCGGCGCGATGGGTGCGGCGGGCGTTGTCGGTGGCGCGCTCTTGGGCATCAATGTTTTGGCCGTGGGCGCGATGAGCGCCGGATTAGGCGCGGCGTTATGGCGCGATCGAGATTAATTTTATTTGTGGTGGCCGCCCTGGCCACCGTCTTTTGTCAGGCAGCAACATCTCCTCTAGAGCTACGTGAAGATAAGAACCAAGCGGACGGCAGCATATTTTTGCGTGCCAAGAACCGCGATCGCTATGCCCCGCGGTGGGTTTGGGTTGAGCTGACTCAATCCGACAACATAAGCAGCGAGGCTAGTTTTCCGCGAGGCTGGGTGTTGGCGCCTGGCAGCGACAAAGTGCTCGCGCGGTTAAAGCCACGCGACCCCCAAAAAAGTTCTGGGTACAGTTTGCGCAGCTTGGATGGTATTGGCAATCCCGAGCGTGAACCCGACAGTGGCACGGTGTATCTTTTGCCGTGGGCGCACGGGTCCAAGCAGACCCTGACCCAAGGTTATTTTGGTGCCGAGACCCATCACGATTTACGGGCGCTTGATTTTGACCTAGACGAAGGCACGCCTGTGCACGCGGCGCGCGCGGGCGTGGTCATCGACGTCAAGCAGGACAGCAGCGTGGGCGGCCGGGGCGCCAGCTATGCGGACAGTGGCAATCACGTGCATGTGCTGCATACGGACGCGACCTGGGCGGTCTACGCGCATCTTCAGCCCAATAGTGCTAAAGTCAAGTTGGGCCAGCAGATCACCGCGGGCCAGTTGCTAGGGCGTAGCGGACACACGGGACAAGCCGCAGGGCCGCATCTGCATTTCGCGGTTTATCGCGCGACCTACAAAGGTTCCCAAACCATTCCGACCGTTTTTAAGACGGGCTCGGGGCCAGCCGCGCCGTTGGTCAGTGGGCAGCTTTACTACGCGACCCACCCGGGCGGCAAGCCTTTCAAGCCCGTCTTGGCGGGAGATCTACGCATCGCCGATCTGCGCGCTCTTTCAAAACGCGTGCCTGCGTCGGACAAAGTCAGCTTTCCAGAGACGCGAATCGATCGACGCACGCTGCTGTGGTGCCGCAATGGCAAAAAGCGCCCCGTGCGCGTGTCCGTCACGTTGCGCGACGCCCGTGGAGTCACCGTGTCCGACCCCTTACCCTATCTAGTGACCGTGCCCGCGCAGCGCGAGGTATTTTTGTTTTGGATCGACGTCGCGGGGGATCAACCCGCCAGCTGGCAGCTGGCCGTGCATTCAAGTGACGCGCCATGATGCGTTGGGCTTGGATCCTGGATGCTGTGTTGGCCTTGGCCGCAAGCGCGCATATCCTATTGCATAAACGTCAGCCCCGTTCCGCCGCACTTTGGTTACTTTGGGTTTGGTTCTTTCCAATTCTCGGCCCTCTCTTCTATTGGTTCTTTGGATACAACCGGGTGGGTCTCGCCGCGCGTTCCAACTTAGGGGTGCCAGCGTGGAAGCGGGTCCGCGGTGGTGTCGGGGCGCTGAAGGCGTTGGGTGACTCGGTTACGGGCCTGCCCTTGCGCCCAGGCAATCGTGTTGGGGCGTTGACCCACGGGGACCAAGCCTTTTTAGAGATGCGCGCGGCTTTGAACGCCGCGAAACACCAGATCGACCTTCAGACCTATATCTTTGACTTTGATGAGGTAGGCGAGCGATTCGCGGACGCGCTCGAGCGCGCCGCTCGCCGAGGCGTGCGTGTGCGTGTGTTGGTGGATGGCGTGGGTGGCTGGGGCGCTGTCGCGCGGCTTAAGCAACGACTGAGCGCCGTGGGCGCGGAGTGCCGTAGCGATTGGCGCTTGGATCGCATCTTTAAGCAACCGCTCTTTAATCTTCGCAATCATCGCAAGCTCTTGATCGTGGATGGCGCGCGCGTGTTCACGGGTGGCCTCAACATCAGTCGGCGCTATTCTAAGAGCGCCTTAGGCCTTTTGCGGCAACGGCTTCGGTTTAGCCAGGGCAATTTTAGAGACCTTCACTTTTCTGTGCAGGGGCCCATCACGCGCGATTTGATCGCTCTTTTTCAGGCGGATTGGCGCAACGCGGGGGGCGCGGGTGTGGCGAGCAAGTTTCGCCCTGGCGCGCGAGGATCTCAAAGAGCGCGCATGGTGCCCTCGGGACCCGATGAGCATATCGAAAAACTCTTAGACATGCTCTTGGGGGGCTTGCGTTTTGCCAAACGCCAGGTTGACCTGGTGACGCCCTACTTTATCCCGGACCGCGCTCTTTTGGCCCAATTGAGGGTGCTGGCGCGTTCGGGTGTGCGGGTACGGCTTTTTGTCCCGCGGACCAGTGATCATCTTTTTATGACCTGGGCCGCGCGGGCGTATTTTTTTGAGCTGCTTGAGGCGGGGGTTGAGATCTGGCAGATCAATGGGCCGTTTGTGCACAGCAAGGCGGTGGTCGTGGATGGCAAGTGGTGTTTGATCGGTTCAGCCAACCTAGACGCCCGTTCTTTCAGGCTTAATTTTGAGCTAAATCTCGAAGTTCATTCACGGGCATTGGCAGCTGAATTGAGCCAAGTGATCGAGGGGTATCGTTCGCAGGCAAGACGCGTTGAGATGGCGGGGGTGTTACGCTGGTCGGCGTTCTATCGGCTCAGATCTTCCGCGGTCAATCTTTTGGCGCCTTATTTATAGTGGCTGCGACTTGAATCCAGGTCCCGGCGAGCGGGGGTTGAAGGGGAGCATTTTGAGTCTTGGCGAGTTAAGATGTAACACGTTAGAAATCTGCGTGTAACAGTGCGCTATAAAGATGATAGAGAAGCTAGATTTAAAGGGGTAGTCATGGCGAAGAAAATACTGGTGGTCGATGATGAAAAAGACATCGTCGATCTGGTTGTCTACAACCTCGAGAAGGCTGGCTACAAGACCCTCCGTGCCTACGATGGGGCGCTGGCCCTGCGCAAGGCGCAAGAAGAGGTTCCGGATCTCGTGGTATTGGATTTGATGCTTCCGGGCCTGGATGGTCTGGAGGTTTGCAAGCGCCTGAAGTCGGCCGAAAAAACCGCTCGCATTCCCGTCTTGATGTTGACCGCCAAAGGCGAAGAGAGTGACAAGGTGGTCGGCTTAGAGCTGGGGGCGGACGATTATGTGACAAAGCCGTTCTCGCCCAAGGAGCTTGTCGCTAGGGTCAAGGCGCTTCTTCGCCGTAGCGCGCCGAACGAGATCGCGAGCCCGGCGGAGCATCGGGTTTACGGATCTTTAGAGATCGATACCGCGCGCCATGAAGTGCTTGTGCGTAAAAAGCCCGTCGAGCTCACTGCCAAAGAGTTTCAATTGCTTGATTTTTTTTTACAGCGCCCCAATCGAGTGATTCAACGAGAACTGCTGCTTGAAGAAGTCTGGGACATGGAGGCGGACGTCGAGACTCGGACGGTGGACGTGCATATGCGACGCTTACGCAAAAAACTTGGTGGCGCGGCAGCGCTGCTTAAGACCGTGCGGGGCGTCGGCTACAAATTCAGCCCCGGAGCCTAAGCGTGGATCGCTTTTCTACCTTGGCGCTCGCGCTTGTCTTTGTCGGCTTGGCCGGGACGTATGCTTGGCCCGCGGGCCTTGTGGCCGCGCTTTTTCTTGGCTGGTTGATCTGGCGGCGCTTGCGCCGTTTTAGCGATCAGATCCGTACATTTACCCAGAGCCTGGTGGCCGGCGACTTTGGCGCTCAGTTTAGCGAAAGTGACAACGGCCCCTTGGGCTCAGTGCAGACCGCACTCGAATCGATGGCGCAGTCCCTGCAGACGGATGGACGTGGGCTGGCCCAAACGCTACGTAAGCAGGAACGAGCCTTGCAGGGCATGCAGGATGGGGTGCTGATATGCGGGGAGCAAGGTGAAGTGCTGCTCATGAACGCTAGTTTTCGTACGTTGTTGCGCGCTGAAGTCCCGCGGGGCCAGAGTTACTCTTATACAGAGGCTTTTCGTGAGCCTGCATTGCACCAAGCGTTGCAAGAGGCGCTGCAAAGTGGCAAGCGCAGTACGCTGGACCTCACCCACATGGCGGGTGGTGAACGCTTTGCTCGGGCCGTGGTCACCCCCTTTGATAGCCCCGAGGTTGGTGGAAGTGGCGCGGTAGCCTTGGTCTTTGATCAGACTGAAGAGAAACGCTTAGAACGCATGCGCAGTGATTTTGTCAGCAACGTCTCACACGAGCTACGCACGCCGCTGACCGCCATCAAAGCGGCACTCGAGACGTTACGCGATGGGGCCGTGGATGACCCAAAGGTCAATCATGCATTTTTGGGCAAGGCTTTGCATCATTCCGAGCGTTTACAGGAGTTGATCGCGGATTTGTTGACATTGGCGGGCATCGAAGAAAAACGCCGTTTGGGACAGGTGAACGGGGCCGCGACGGCAAGCTTGGCCACGGCGTGCGAAGAAGCCCAGGTAGCACTCGAAGAAAGCGTGCGTAGAAACGAGGGAAGCTTGCATGTTGAGATTCCTGCAGAGCTACCTGCCGTGCGGGCAACGGCAGGTGATCTGCGGCAGATTCTCATCAACTTGATTGAGAATGCCCTCAAATACGGTGGCCCACAGCCCCGCGTGACAGTTCGCGCAAGGCGCGTGAACCAAGAAGCCGAACTAGAGATCATTGACCAGGGTCCTG
Organism: candidate division FCPU426 bacterium; assembly: GCA_031365225.1. GTDB lineage: Bacteria > Oederibacteriota > JAJYGY01 > JAJYGY01 > DAIDJD01 > JANLXT01. Next base: position 919 of record JANLXT010000272.1, on the reverse strand, counting down.
GTATCCCTCTCGAGGACCAAAAGCGCGTCTTTGAGCGTTTTTTTCGAGTGGACAAAGCCCGTGCCCGGGACAGTGGTGGCAGTGGTTTGGGGCTGGCCATTGTTAAGCATCTAGCCGAGAACCAAGGCGGCAGCGTTGGTTTAGAGAGTCAGCAAGGAAAAGGCTGCCGTTTTTGGGTGCGAATTCCATTGGTCTCGACCGAACACGCTTTTTAAGTCCATCCCGCCCCTTCAGGACCCCTAAAAAAGGCATCCCGGGGCGGGATTTTTTTCACCTTTTCGTTACCTCCCGCAAACCTCTTCGTCACTTGCATCTTTTAGATTGTCTCTGAGAAGCGATCATAACTCAGGAGGCAAAGGTGCCGTCCATTTTCACCCATCTTTTAATCGCAGAAGAAGCGCTCGAAGCTCTACCCGTTGGTAAGTGGCGTAGCCTGCTTGAAGGTCAGCGCAACGCCTATTTTCTAGGTGCCTTGGCTCCCGATCTGCCCTATTTCAACATTTTCAAAAATTACCGAGGGCTTCCCATCGGTTCAGTGCTAGGTCCAGTGTCGCACGACATTGAAAGCCGGGTGCTGGGTTGGTTGGGTTGGAGCTTGCCGGCGCAGGCTGGCTTCGCCCAGCGAATGCATAGCATCGAGACGACTCAGACGTTGGCAGCGTGGGTCCGCTGGGCCACTCCGCGCTCACCAGCCCTGCGGGCGTTGCTGGCGGGCATCGCCACCCATGTGGCTGTGGACGAGGCTCTGCACCCCAAGATCAATGCGGATAGCGGTGATGAGCGGAGCGCGGCAGGCCTGCGTCGTCATCGCGAGTTAGAGGTCAATTTAGATTTTTTGCTGTTGCGCCAACGTGGCGTCAATCTGAGTGCGTTGCGATTTGATCAATTGCTTGGTTGCTTTGTCACAGAGCCTGGGCGG
>JANLXT010000243.1:0-7634 GCA_031365225.1 candidate division FCPU426 bacterium | reverse complement strand
AGAAAGTAGGGCTGATGGGAAGTATCCATTCGTTTCTGTGGAAGCCGAAGACAAGGGAAGCGAATTCGGGTATCAATATATCGGCACAACGACTGATGGGGTTATTGTCCTGTTTACCAGCTATTGGGGAGGCGGGACGGGGCATTTTGAGAATTTGTTGCTGCTGGTCCTTGAAAAAGATAAGGGCATAGATATTGATTGGGAAAAACAGGTAATTAAGAAGGGCCATGAAAGGCTGCTCATCAAGAAACTGGGAGAGATTGACCTGGGGGACCGTTGGCGAGGAGAACTGAGTGTCAAAGGGAACAAGGTATTCATTGGAAAAGACGATGATAAGAAATGGACTGTTGGAGGTCGTTCGCTTGATGTATCAAAGGACATGTTGATCGATGTCAAATAACCAAGCCGCATTGAAGGTGTGAAGGAATGATGAAATCCCTTTTAACTATTCTATTGCTGGCTGGCTTTGCGGCTGGGTGTATGACGAAGGTCGAAATACCCTTGCGCCCGAAAACTGTTCCAAATGAGGCTTACTGGGCGGGTGGAGTTGACGGTGGGAATTGGTTTTTAATTTCCAGCGCAGGACAGAATAGGTATAACGTGAAAATATGGAATGATTTCACTGGGGATTTGGAAGGAAAAGGCATTTTTGAATTAAAGAAGGATGATCGTATAGATGCCTCTGGTTCTACGGCGGCTTCCTTTTGGGATGGAAACAGCATCTATTTAGAAAACAAATCACGATTGATACCCATTAAGGGTGCCGCATGGTTCGCTTTTGAGTATAAGGAACAGACACCAGTGAAATGGGCAGACCCGAATTGATGCAATAACAAAATTGACTTAATCGACGTGGACGGTTTTGACCAAGCAGTGTTGAAGGCGTGGGGGAATAAGATGAAAACCAATGATATTTTTGTAAGTGCAATCCAGCCAGATGGAAAGTTTTGTGCTTTTTTTGAATTTGAAGAAGACACCAGTTATTTCTATTTGGGAACTGTTGAGAATGGGGAGATGGGAAAGATTTTAGACGCAATTCATATAGAATCCAAGATACCTGACTTTCTGGAAAGCGATGTCCAAATTGAGTGGGCGGAGCAGGGTCATATTGCGTGACTGTTTATTAGGAAAATCCTCGTGGCAGTTTTTGATGCTGAAAAGAAAGTAAAGTTTGGTGGCAATATTGAAAATGGCGTTTCGAGAGGGATCCCTACGGAGTTCGTGAAAAGCCTTAAGTCGCATTAGGTCTCGAATCAAGCCTTCATGCCTGTCCTAGCTTGCCTTTGTCCTTCAAGATCTCCCCAACTTCCTCCTCAGTGAACACCCAGTAATGACCCTGCTTTCGTAGTCTGGGGTAGATTCCTCGATTTTGTCGGTACCAGAAGAGTTTGGTGCTTATGTCGAGGCAGTCTGCGATATCTTTGGCAGTGTAGAGCTGTTTTACGATAATTCCATAACGGTTTTTGGGTATTTGGGCCCTAAAAGGCGGGTCTAGGGAGAAAGGAAAAGTAGCGAATTGGGAATACGGTATGCTAGATCACGATCACCACGATCCACGCCAATTTTTGAAATGAAACGGAAACGTATAGGTAGAAGGCCATAATTTAAAGGATTTTCTCACTCTTTCATTTCCGTCCCCCTTGAATCAAAATGTGTCTCTGAGGTGAGGCGAGTTCAATCGAGGGTTTAGAGGATTTGAATGAAGATTTTGCCCTTAACGATAGTGAGCTTCATATGAATTCTTTAGAGCAAGCAGTTCTCGATAAAATGCTTGCTGGCGATCATCCCATACTTGAGGCATTGAGGCGCTCACTTTTGACCGTGGTCGTGAAATCAAGAAGATTAACGGGTGTTGGCTTTTTTACTGATTTGGAGTTGCCAGACGGGATCTCCTTTCCGTGGCCAGGCAGTTCAAGGCTTGTAATCAGCGATTTGCTCGGCGAGATCCAAGGGCTTGACCATGGAGTTGGATTCGTTGCGTTCATTGAGGCAGGTTCATTCACGCTCGAAGGCTATACCTATGACGAACCTTGGCCGAAGGAAATTGAATCGTTTGAATTGAGATATCGGGATGAAGAGCGGAAAGAATTTTGGATGGCACTCAAATGAACGAATCTCTTAAAACGAAGCAAGTAATTTGGAAGAGGTCGAGTTTTTGGCTGGGGCTCACCTGGCTGCCTTTCCTGTTATGTACTCCATTTCTCATCTATTTGTATATCACCCCTGAAGAACAAAAGTTTCCCAGAAAGATTTTTGATGGCATGACTATTGATTCCGCAACGAGGAAATTAAAACCTTCTGAAAATAGTGACTGGAAAAATCCGAATTTGAGTCTAACGACTTATGTTTTTAGGGATTCTGCGGGAAAGGTCATACAAGAAGTTGACGGAAATTATGATTGGAATATCTCTTTGCTCTATGATCTGGATGTAGATGGCGTACCAGAATTTTTGTTGAGACAGGTGGATTTCAAAGGAGTTCGGAAACCACAATGGATTGCTTGCTACAAATTTCAAGGCGGCAGATTTGTTTTTTCTCGGTGGATACCAAGGGAAGAATTTGGTCTTTACCTGGATTACAAGTTCTTTGGAGCAGCATATTGGACTCTTATTCTGAAAGTTAGCCTTTTCTGTTTCCAGTTCGCCACATGCATCACGACAATTTATTTGGTTTTTCGTTGGCTCTTATATTTGCGCAAGCGAAGAAGCTGGACGGAAACAGGATTTCTAATTGGGAAACTTATCTTTGCCGCTCTATTGATTTTCCTTGGTGGACTGATAGGTGTTTGGATTGGAGAAGAAATATTGATAAATAACCCTTTCGGATGGCAAGAATGTCTTGGCCTGGCGCTTCCCGTTGTTTGGTTCTTGGCTCTAAAGAAAAAGAGTTTTACTTTCAGAATAATCTTGGCAGTTGCTTCCTTGGGCTCCTTTGTTGGGGGTGATTTATATGGAAGACGTGAGTTCCGCAATGCCTTCAATGAATGTGTTGACGGCGGTGAGGATATTCGCCAGGACTTGGAAGCGTACAAGAAGTCTTTTGGGACGTATCCTGATACAATAAAATCGCTGGAAGTGACCGATCCAGGATTGTCGGGTAAGGTTTTGCTGAGAGGGAATATTTTGGATTACAAAAAGACACCCTCAGGATACGAGATTTCTTTTAGGGATTGGCTAGTCACTCATACGGCAACTGAAAGTAAGGTTTTCAGGGCCTTCCAATAGGTCACTCCAAATAGGGATGGACTCATGTTAAGAATTCGCATTGTTGCAATTATGCTTTTCCCGCTTTTGGTGAATCATCAGGCGAGGGCGCTTTCAGAAGTCGAGACAAAACAAATGGCGGCTGAAGCCCTGGTGGGTACCTACAATCTTCCCGCTTTGAAAAACAGAAGTATCAGCATTACTCTCGATGGTAATTTTCCACCAAAGATTGAAAAAGAACTATATAAGCCGATGTCGGAATGGCTTAAACGTTCCAAATTGAAGGAAGTCAAATCCAATTCTCAGGTTCTCTTCAATTTTTCCTTTAATTTTGATCCCGAAGACCCAATACATCCTTTTTCTGCAAAATTAGAAATGACTGAGACAGATGGCAAAGGAATATGTGAGCAATCGCCTTACTTGATATTCAAAATCTATCAGGAAGAAATTATTGGTGCCTTAGAAAAGAAAGACGCAGGTGAAAAAGCAAAAGCCACGTTGACGAAGCTTCTGGCATCTCTTGGAAAACGCTGGGATCAGACACAATGCTGCAAGTAGTCATTTTCTTGGCATTGCTTTCATCTGCTTGCCTTGCCAATACCATTCCTTATGACCAGTTTGTTGGTACCTATAAATTTCAGGAATGGGACCATAATTCAGAAACGGGGAAGGACTATTTTAGCCCCGAACTAAATAATCGAATTGTTTTATCGAAAACAAAAGATGGTTTGCGTGGGGAGTATTTTGGATTTTTACATGGCGAGGAGCACGGGAATTTCTTTTTCCGAGAAGAAATGCTGGACTTGGGATTTACAGAAACAGGTGATATTAAATTTAAATTGGGAAATCGTACTCTTTTTGATGACCCGAAAAAGGTTAAAAAGAGTAAAAAATTTGAAAATGGCTTCTCTGCCTATCCACTTTCTTTCAGCGGTAAAATCACGAAAGACAGTATTTTTCTGACATGTGTTGGTGATGACTGCGAAAATAGCGGCGGTAAAGAAATGATTTTTAAGCGTGTTAAAATCGAGGTGAGAAATATTTTTTACCGAACTGCGTTCAAAGATGTTTCCGAACAAGACCGAACTGAGATTGTAAGCGACATGGAATATTCGATAGAGAAGCTCAAGGCAAGGGCATCGGTATGTGGAATCACTTTCATTCACGATGACGGTATAAAACCGATATTTTTGTTTAAAAAAGGCACCGAGACTAAGGCGTTAGACAGCTTTGGAACAGACGTTGAGCTTTGGGAAGTAATTGAAAAGTTCTATGGCTGTCCGCAGAGTGATCCAAAACCGCATTGATGGCGTGAGGAAATGATCTTGAGGACAAAGTTAATAAAATTAGCCGCTTGGTCTTTCGTTCTGTCTTTGGTCATTGTAGTAGGATTTTGGATCTTGGGAGCCCACTCCGCTTGGGACAAATGGATCGGCACACTATTTTTGCCCAGCTTGTTTGCTGCAATTTCAATCTCAAGGAATGTCCACCACATTGATGAAATTTGGATGTTTGTGGCGATGGTATTCCAAACCTTTTTGATGGTTGGTTTTCTGGGGATTCTGTATTTTGGAGTTTGGCACCTGCTGGGAAGAAAATTGAAGCGCCAAAGTCTGGTGTCCTTGACCGAAAAGGGCTTTGAACTTATTGCCAAGGGGGAAGTTGTCTCGGCATTGAACTGGGATGACGTGGATGAGATTGTCGCCTTTAAACGGGATTTGTTAACGACTGACTTGCTTTGCTTAGACTTGCATAGCGCCAAGGACGGACTGTGGCATTTGGTTCACGAAGAAGGGGAAGGCTTTGAGGAATTCCTTAGCGTTTTGGAAGTGAAGTTTGACGTGCCAAGGCCTGGTTGGTGGGATAAGGTTGTGAAGCCTGCATTTAAGGAAAATCGAACAGTGCTGTATAAAAAGGCATACAGAGAATTGCTTTCTGACGAGTCCAAGTTAATCGGAAAATGGATTTTGGATGGGAAGAAGGTTATTGAAGATGAAACGGCGACAAGAGTCAGGCACCTGGTAAAGGAACAGCTGACAAAAATTGCTGAAAAGGAGAAGTTTTGGGTGATGCTCTACAGAGACCCAGCAGATGGAAGGTATTGGGAGCAAATTTATTTGGAAGGTGAACTTCACGGTGGAGGGCCTCCTTCTTTGATTCATTTGTCGAAAGAAGAAGTAAAGGAAAAATATGGGATTGAGTAGCCAAACCGCATTGAAGGTGTGAAGGAATGAAAATGAGTCGAATGAGCAAAGTGATGAAATTTTTTGTGTTTGTTTTCATTGGCGCACTCTTTTGTGGAGGGTTCGTTATTTTTAAACGCCAAGCCGAAGTTAAGAGGAATGAAAAGGCCAATTTTGAAACTCAGGCTGAATTGGAGAAATTGGTGTTGGCTTTGGGTAAGTATAAAAAGGGTCATAAAAATTGGCCCATAAAACTGGAATCCTTGATTCCCGGTGAATTTAAAATTCTTCCAAAAACACCAAAACCGTATTGGTATGGCATTGATTTCAGGGGCGGGGGATATTTTATTTTTTATGTTTCGAAATCTGATTTGTTTGATGATGCGACTTATTACTTGTCTGAAAATAAGAAGTGGGCAACCATATGTTCCGTTGACATGCCAATTGGATATGATGACAGTAAAATTCATTCTTATGGGGGGCAAGTAGCTCGCCAGACCCCGCCCTAATTTCCCTATGTGACGATCAGCGACCTCGGAACGGTTCAACTGTGTGTTTTCCCTTCAAGATCTGCCCAACTTCCTCCTCAGTAAATACCCAGTAGTGCCCCTGCTTGCGGGGTCTAGGATAAATTCCTCTGTTTTGCCTGTACCAGAAGAGTTTGGGGGTTATATCCAGTACTTTTGCAATATCCATGGTCGTGTAAAACGGCTTTAGGGTGATTCCGTAGGCATTTTTGGGTATGGGGGCTTGAAAAGGTGGATCTAGAGTAAAAGGAAAAGTAGCGAATTGGGAATACGGTATGCCCCGTGTTCATGGCTTGCAACATATCCAGCGCCTCACCCCCGCGGCACTCGCCCACAATCACCCTGTCTGGGCGCATGCGTAGCGCGTTGACCAGCAGATCGCGGATGCTGATGGCGCCCTGGCCTTCTAAATTGGCGGGGCGTGATTCTAAAGACACGACGTGTTCTTGGTCTAGGCTTAGCTCGGCGCTGTCTTCAAGTGTTAACACGCGCTCGTTGTTGGGGATGGCGGCGGATAAGGCATTGAGCAGCGTGGTCTTGCCTGAGCCCGTGCCGCCGGCGACCAAGATGTTCTTGCGCGCTAGAACCGCCAGGCGCAAGCATTCTGCCGAGTTGCTATCTAAGGCCTGGCGGTCAATGAGGCCAGCGATGTCGAGACGACGCGTTGGAAACTTTCGGATGGTGAGGCAGGTCCCATTCAGCGCCAGGGGAGGGATGATCGCGTTGACACGGCTGCCATCGGGCAGGCGCGCGTCCACCCGGGGGCTCGATTCGTCTAGCCGTCTGCCCAGCGGGGCTAAAATCCTCTCGATGACCCGACGCAACTGGGCCTCATCTTTAAAGCGTTGGGAGACGCGTTCTAAGAGCCCGGCACGTTCGACCCAAAGCTCGTGCGGGCCGTTGACCATGATCTCGGTGATGGATTCATCCGCTAAAAGCTCTTCAAGAGGCCCCAGGCCTAGGGCAAGGCGGGCGACCTGATCTTCGAGGGATTGGCGGCGTTCTCGACTCAGCCAACTTGCCTGCATCATCGCCAATTGCGCTGCGCAGGCCTGACGCACCGCGGGCTCCCAGTGCGCCCTAAAGGCGGCGGGGTCGGTGGCGCCGGCTTCGACACTGCTTAGATCCAGGCGCGATCGGACCGCGTCGAGCAGTCGTGCGCCAAGCTCTTCGTCACCCGGATCAAGGGCTTCGACGGCGACGCCTGGCCGCGGCTGGGTTAAGTCTTGCGCCAACGCCAATGCCAGTGGGCGTAGCGCTCTGGCAAACAGGCCTTGCGGTTCATCCATGACTTCGGGTCGGCCTTGGGCTAAGGCGCTAACCGCTCGGGCGCTATAAGGCAGGCGAGTGATGGGGATGTTTTCTAGTTGGGGCAAAGGCTGAGAAGGATGTTCGCCACAAAAAACAAGGCGCACCTTGCACCGAGGCAAATGTGCCTGGTCCCAAGCACCCAGCAGACGCTGAGCCCGCCGTGCGCCTTGCAAATCCCCGCGCTCGACCCAAAGACAGGTATCGCAGGCCTCAACCCAGCTCTGCCAATCTGTGTCTAGCAGACTGACCCCATCGATCACAACCCAATCGGACAAGGTTGTCGCCACGCTCGCGGGACCGCGTGTGCCTAAAGAACGAAGCGTAAGGCGCCCTGCCACACTTGGGGCGTCCCAAGCGTGAGCGTCCTGACTTAGATGCAAGGCTAGTTCACTGTTGCTCGCCCCCAGCCT
>JANLXT010000186.1:0-1545 GCA_031365225.1 candidate division FCPU426 bacterium | reverse complement strand
CGCCGACGGCGACTTCTTCGACGTTCTGAGCGACGGCAAGGCGTCCATCGTGACCGACACCATCGAGAGCTTCACCCCGACCGGCATCAAGCTCACGTCTGGCCAAGCGATCTGGTTCGATAATTTCGTCATGCTTCATGGCCGCGATCAGCTTGATCCACTGAGTAAGCGTTTGCAAGTCAGGGCTTTTGTCACGTACGTCTAAGCCCGTCGATTCCAGTAGAAAGGAGGTGATTGCAATGACTCGTAAACAGCGAATCAAGCGCATTGCGAAGAAGCTTTGCGCCGCAAACTGCGCAGCCTGTCAGGGCTGTCAGTCTTAGCACCACTGGGCACAATATGATTAAATATATATTGTGCCCTCTTTTATTACCATGTACCATTGAAATCTCTATGAATAGCGCATCAAAAAACTGGGAGGATTATTTTAAGGATACTAAAAATTATCCACCATCTCCATTGCTTGTTCAGGCCATGGATTATGTTCAAGTAAAAAATAAAGCAATTGATATTGGCGGAGGTGGTACATTAAAAGACACGAAATATTTGCTCTCCCAGGGTTTTGAAACAACGATAATAGACAAAGAACAGGCAGTTGAGGCCGCTTGTTTGAATATCAAATCGAAAAAGTTAAAGTTTGTTATTTCAGATTTTGTGGAATTTGATTTTCCACCTAACAAGTTTGATATCGCGGCTGCAATCTACTCACTGCCCTTTACTCAGCCCGAGAAGTTTTCTGAAGTATTCGATCGTATAAAAAAATCGCTAGTTACTGATGGGATATTTTGCGGTCAATTTTTTGGAGATCGTGATGGGTGGCATCTAAATACAAATCTCACATTTGTTACGAGAGCCAAGGCGCAGTCGATGCTCGACGATTTGGACACACTTCTCTTTAATGAAAAAGAATTTGATGGAAAGACAGCAAACGGGACACCAAAACATTGGCATGTATTTGATGTTATTGCCAGAAAAAAAACTACAAACACGCAAAACCTTGACAGAAAAAATTAAAGTAGTAAACTAAGAGTAGAGAAATCGGTGGCTTGGTTACTAGCAGGGGAAAACCTGTGGGTAGTCGAGTTGCCGATTTTTGACATGCGCAGACGGCGCATGTTGTAGTAAGCGGCGTCCACTCGACGCGTGCTTAATGTTCTTTACATATCTCGAAACACTTCGGGACAAAGAAGGAGTGCGGCAATGAAGAAGCTGTTTCTGCTGTGCCTGATGATGACGTTGTCGTTGTCCGTGTTTGCCCAAGAGCCGGTCGTCACGAAGATGACCTGGGGCGCGGTCAAGGCGAGGTATCATGATCCCGTTCTGGCTGAAGCGACGCGGACTGTGGCGAAGCCGGGGGCGGGTGTGAATGCGGCCCGGACGACCGGATACCAGGCATACAAGGTTGACTGGCAGTGGGATTGGAAAGGGCCACACTACACAATCGTCTTCCGTATCCCACACTCGACCTATAGCGTGTCACGTAGTGCGGGTATTCCGACTTCTTGCTGCGAAGGTGGCCTTAACAACTGGATCCTGAGCCGTACG
>JANLXT010000177.1:0-3709 GCA_031365225.1 candidate division FCPU426 bacterium | reverse complement strand
CGCTGGCAGATCGATTGCGGCGAAGCGGCGTGATGAACGAAGACGTCTTGCTCTTTCTCAACACCCTGGTGGCCGCGGCGATCGCCGCCTTGACCGCGAGAATCCTTGACGGTAATGCGTCACTCTGATTGAGTCTATAAGACTCAGAACCTGGGCGGGGCTGTATTCAGGACACGAACCATGTGGCGCAAAGCTTCCTGTTCGTCCTCTGGAAGCTGGTCGATAGGTGTAACAACCGCTGCGACGTCGGCCACGGTGGCCGTCATGTGGTACGTCTGGTTGGCTAGGCGCGTCGAGACGTTGTACTTCGCGCCGTCAACTTCAAGAACGTAGTCAGGCATGGTGGCTCTCCACAAGGACCATTCTAGCGCGAATTAAGGTATGCTTAGCGGTAAGCTGAAAATGCCGAAGAGTCCCAAGGGCCACAAGCGCCCCGCCGACGTGATCTCCAACGCCGTCCACGTCATGCGGATCGCCACGGGCGAGATCACCGAGACGTTGACGGAAGACGGCAAGAATGCTGCTGCTGTGGCACTGGGGCGGCGAGGCGGTCTAGCAAGGGCCAAGAGCACCAAGAAGGCAGACCGCGTCAAGATCGCCCGCAAGGCCGCCCGCGCGCGCTGGAAAAACTAACGCCTGTACACAAAAGAGCCGCGCGATTAACTGCGCGGCTCTCCGGGACCCCCACCTTGGCTTCTGCGCCAAAGGAACGGTGGCGGCTCGTACCCCTGCCCCCAATCATAGAGGCAAGACCGCCTTCCCGCAACACAAACGAGCGCACCTGGCCAGAGTCGAACTGGCATCTTGGGGGTACGAGCCGCCCTGTTCTATCCGTTGAACTACAGGTGCAAGACCATCCTCGCACCTAGTGCGTCAGCCTGTCAATCCCACCATGCTCTTTATCTCTGGGATGCTCGGGCGTATATTGGGTGACGTGGCGAAAGACTGGTTAGAAACCCTGAAGTTGAAGCATCTGCGCGCGGCAGTTCTGAAGGCTGAACTGTCGATCATAGAGGCTGAGCTGCGAGACGCGCGCGCGATTTTGGCTGGGCGCATCGCAGTCACTCCTGAGCCGAATAAGCCAAAATCTCGGCACGGATTCACTGGGGGCAAGCGGGCAAAGCCTATCCAAGAGGGGTCAAGTGTCTGGTATTCAGAGAAGATTCTTAGGGATACTGGGCACCCCCTGAGCGTGGATGCACTGTTAGTCAAGATTAATGCTGTAAGCGATACACCTGTTCAGAAACCCACTCTGGTGTCAAATCTGAGCCGATATGTGAAGCACGGGGATACGTTCAACCGCCCTGCTCCCAGTACTTTTGGACTTGTTGAGTGGGATACAAGAGGGGTCGAACCGAACCCCGAACCGTACCCTGACCAAGATCCCACAGACATGGAAGGGGGCTAACGGGCAAACACGCCTATCGCGACTGTAGATTAGATTTTCAGATGTCGGGACTGGGCGACGGACAGCGCCCTAGGAAGCAAATGCCGTTACCCAGTCCCATTTCCGCCGTCAGAGACGGCAGAAAGCTTTACGCAAATGGCAAAGACTGCACCGTTCCACTCGGTCAAGCTGAACACTCCGAACGTTTACCACAACAACACCAGCTGCACCGAAGGCAACAACATCGAGCCGCAGAACAAGCGTGCGGGCACCGGCAATCGGCCGCTCTGCACGCACTGTCAGCGCCTCTCTTAGTTCGACGTTGCAACAGGCTTGCCGGTCGTGGTGCGGAACGTAAGTTCCCACCACGGCCCGGTAAGTTCTCCGTCAATCACAGGCCAGACCCGGCGCAAGTCTAACACCGGTAGTCCAGCCTTAAGCGCCACGGCGAATGCGCGTGGCCCCTCTGCGATCTCGCCCTGAAACCGAACCGTAGGCTCAGGGAATGCGTGACCGGGGCCACCCTGACACGACTCGAACGTTTCAACGCCTTCCGCTGCTAATACCTGGACGGCGTGAGCAATACCAGGATCGAGCGGGTAATCAATGCCAATAGTGGCCATTGGGCTGGAGTGTAGCATACGCATCCGTACATCCATACATATGGATATATTGATCGGTGGTTGGTTTTGAACATTATACTTGACGCTAAGCAATAAGTTCATTATGCTTGTTCCATGAATCGGCTGCCTGTTGCCAAGCGCGCGCAAATCCTCGCAATGCTCTGCGAGGGTAACTCGATGCGGTCCGCCGCACGGCTGGCTGGTGTCTCGCTCAACACCGTATCGAAACTATTAGTCGCTGCTGGCGAGGCGTGCGCGACCGTTCACGATGAACACGTCCGTAAAGTTGAGGCCAAGCGAATCCAGGCTGATGAGATCTGGTCGTTCTGCTACGCGAAGGCCAAGAACGTCACCGAAGAAATGCAGGAGAAGAATCCCAACGCGGGCGACGTTTGGACATGGACCGCGTTGGATGCCGAGTCGAAACTGATCATCACTTGGCACGTGGGCGGCCGTAGCACTAGCGATGCGCATGACTTCATGTTCGATCTCGCAGGTCGCGTGAGCGGTCGTGTTCAACTCTCCACCGATGGCCTTCCGCACTACCCCCCCGCCATCGTAGAAGCCTTCGGCGAAGACGTCGATCTTGGAGTCGTTCTGAAGAAATTCTCCGCAGGTGGTTATAATCCTGGCCGCTACTCACCGCCAGTTTGCGTTGGTTGCGAGAACAAGCCGGTTTTGGGCAACCCTGACCCGAAGCACATCAGCACGTCTTACGTTGAGCGCAACAATTTGACGCTCCGAATGCAGATGCGCCGATACACGCGGCTCACCAATGGATTTTCAAAGAAGCTTCAGAACCATGTGTCGATGGTCGCGATCTACGCCGTCTGGTACAATTTCATCCGGCCACACAAATCACTCGGTGGCAAGACTCCGGCGATGCAGGTCGGCCTGACAGATCGGAAGTGGAACATCGCTGAAATCATCGAAATAATGGACCAAGCGGCCTTAGTCCCGGCGACTCAATCAGAGTGACGCATTACCGACGCTTCGACTCTTGATCACCGGCCTGACGAACGAGGTCAATCCGTAAACCATAGTTGGCTTCGATGAATCGCTGCGCAAGCATCTCAAACGACAGACCGTATAGCTTCGCTACGGCCTTCAAGAGATCGGCGTCAGGGTGTTTCGTCTTCCCCAGTTCAAGGAATCGGAGAGGCCCCAGCGCGAGGGCAATGCCCCTACGTTGCGCGAGGTCAATAGCTTGCCGTTGGCTCCATCCCTTGGCGTCCCGTTTGTTGGCAAGGAACGCCCCAATCTCCGCGTGAAAAATAGGGCGCTTCGGCATCGATGACAGATGGTGGTCTGCGGCTGGCAGGCATTGCAACGCTCCGCAAAAGTTTGCTGTTGACAACGTATTCCAGTGTGCCGTATTGTCTGGAACACAATGCTGTCCACGCTGAATTACGACGTCGCGCGGATGCGAGACGACATGGCCGCCAAGGGGTGGCAGCCGGTCGACTTGGCCAGGAAGTGCCGTCCCGCCGTCGCCGCCAGCACCGTGACGCGGTTCTTCAACGGCGAACATCAGACGGCCCGGATGGCGAAACGCCTGTCGAAGGCCCTGGGCCAAGCTCCCGATCATTACCTGATTCGGACAACGCAGGCAAAATGCTGGCTTAAGTATCCCCTTGTTCCACGGCGTTTTACCGAGACAATATTTATTGCCGCGTGATGCTAGCCCAATCTTTCGCTT
>JANLXT010000144.1:0-10639 GCA_031365225.1 candidate division FCPU426 bacterium | reverse complement strand
CAGCGAACTTATAAGGTAGGTCGGACGGGATGGCGCGCTATCAATCGTCACCACCGGCGCGTCGACGACAGTGCTCTGAACGATGTTGCTATAGCCATCCAAGCTATCAATCTGGGCTGTGAACGTGAAGCCTGTCGGGGTGCCTTGCAGAGCCACATAAACCCATTTAAAGACCGCGACATTCGACAGGGTGTTGGATGTCAGCGTGATACCCCCCACTGGCATGGGCGAACCGTTATAGAACGGACCGCTACCAAGGGGCAAGGTTCCCGAGGTGCCTGACAACCAATAGGTCGGATCGAATCCTGGCGAAAGCGCGTCGGGTTGCAGATTGTAGGCCGTGGCCGATCCCGAGTTCTTGACGCTAAGCGTCACAGTGATCATGTTACCAACCGCAAGCAGCGTGGTGGCCGGAATTGGCGTGAAGGCGACACTTAAGGATTCAGCAGTCAAGCTGACCCCGATAACGCTCAACCCGTTAATACTTCCGCTGACCGCGGTGGTCAGGGCGGATCCGCCCGTGCTACCGACCACGTCGAGGTTGGTGAAGTTCAGGCCACCGTTGGTGGTAGCCGTGGCGCTAAAGGTCCACGTGAAAGTCTGGCTGGCGCTGACAGGCACGGATGCCAGAGTCGCCGTGAACAAAGGTGTCACGGTCGAGGACAGGAAGCCCATGCTGTTGATAAAAGCGGTCGGCGTGATGGCGGTCGCCGTCACCAGTCCGATATTACGCACGGTCATGGTGACCTTGTAGCTGGTACCAAGCACCAGGTTGTTTGTCAGTACGGGGAGCCCCGCCATGTCAATCAAACCAGGGGACCCGACAATCGTCAAGATGGCCTGCGGTGTGGTGACAATGACCGCATTTGAGAGAGCTTCTGCCGATATTGTGACGCCAGACGTCAAGCTATCGGTTGCCTGGGCGTTGAGCGTGAATCCGAACGCGCCGGTCGCGGTTGCGCTGTAAGTCCATGTGTACCTTTGCGCGCTGCCAGCGTTGATGGCGACAAGCGCCGCAGGCGTCAGCAAGATAAAGCTGGGGTCAGACTGGATATTGAAGACTAAGGACTGAGCGACATTGCCAGGCGCCACAGCGGTGTTGCAGACGGTCGCGACCAAGGTGATAACCTGCGTCTGCGAGACCAGCGGTGGCACAACGCTGATGGTCGCGGTCAGGGTGACAGGGTTGCGCGCGACTAAAGTCGCTGAGACGACGTTGGCGGTGTAAGTTACACCGCTGATCGTATCGATCGCGGCTGCCTGCACCGAGAACTGGGTCGTACCCGCGCCAGTCGCTGTGTAGATATAGGTGAAGATCTGGGCGCTATTAGCATTGAGCCCAACCGAGGCGGGCGCTATCGCGGTTACCGCACCCGTGCCTAGGCCCAACAGGTTAACGCTGGTCAGGCTGACGTTGCTGGCAATCGCGGTCGCACCGTTAAGCACCGAGACAGTGAGCGTGACACTCGAACCCACAGCGATCAATGCGGGGCTCGGCGCCGAATGCGTTAGCAGAAGCCTGACGGCGCTTGAGACAGCAACTGGCGCAGAGGCGACCGCGACAGGCACCAAGACCTGGCAAGCACCCGCCACACCCTGTCCATTGACCGAATTTTGGAAGGTCAAGGTGCCCGAACTACCTAAAGCGGCGGAGGGGCTAAAGGTCCATGTGAAGGCAGTCGTATTGCCAGCGGGTAAGCCATAGAAATTAGCTGGCACAGGTCCGCTGGCAGGGCTGAGCAAGCCCGCAAGCCCAGATACCAAGGCCGTTAGGGCCGAGGGCGTGATCGAATTAGCGATGGCGGTGCCAGTGTTGGTGACGGTCAAGATCACAGTCCCTGCCTGTCCGCTGGACATGGTGTAGCCAGGCGCAACCGAGATAGAGGCGCTCAGCTGAGCAGAGCCAACGAGCGTGTAATTGCTGGCCGCAGTCTCTGTGACCGCGTAATTGGCGCTCCCAGAGTTGGCGTCCACGCCCGTAGGCATAGCGCTAAAGTTGAAGACCGCGGCGTTGGTCACGACGTAGCGCCACGTGAAGCGTTGGCTCGCGCCACCGGCTACCGTGATGGTCAGGCCTGCGGCGGCGGACGAGCTCACCAACGTCGCGGCGACTGGGCCACCACTGATATCAAAGGCGAGTGGGGCCGCCGGGACTGTGATCAGCTCTGCCGCAGTGCCTAATGCAGTTCCCGTGTTGGTGATGGTCAAGACAACATACACTGGGTCAAATTCGCAGCCAGTCAAAGGCGTGATGGACGCGTTACGGATCGTCAACTCTTCGGTCAGGTTCGGCGCCGTTTGAACCGTGATCGCAGTCGAGGTCAAGAAGACGCTCGAAACCGTGGCAAGGGTGTTTGCTTCCTGCCCGCTGGCTGAGGCGTTAAATTGAATATCCGGGCTAGTGCCGATAGCCGTGAAGGTCCACTCAAAGGTCTGTCCAGTTCCCGCGGAAAGATTGGCAAATGTTGGGTTGGGTAGGCTTGGCGCACTGACAGGCTGGCCAAAGCTATTGGGATTGATGAACGGCACCACATTGTTAACGGTTGCGGTACCAAGATTGGTCACGGTCAAGTTCACAGTAAAGACCTGACCAAGGGTCACTTTGCTCGGGACAGCAACCACTGCGTAGGACAGGTCGCCTGGCGTAACAAGTGTGGCCGTGTTTGAGCTCACGGGTAATGCTGAAACCGCCAGGCCCGTGTTGTTATCCATCCCGCCCATCACAATATTGGCAAAATAGAGCGTACCCGCCGAGGTCGGCGTGATGGTATACACAAAGGTTTGGCTGACGCCTGGCGCCAGATTCACACTCGCTGGGATGGATGTCACAACGGGCAAACTAATGCTCGCTGTTCCTCCTTTGGCCAGGCTCAGGTTGGCTACGTTATTAGCCGTCGCGGTCAAATTGATGGCCCCGGTATTGGTGACCGTGACATGCATCGTGAGGATCTGCCCCACACTGTAAGTGCCGCCACCTAAGAAGACAGCGCTACTGGCCAGTGTCGGCGCATCTTGAGCCAAGATGGTATTAGAGAGGCTGTCGACATTAGAGACCCGTGGCAGGCCGTCGTCTCCTGAAGCGCTCGCCAAAATCGAGATCAAGCCCGCCCCGCTCGCGTCATAGATGAATGTGAATTGTCCCGTACCACCACCAGAGGCCAAAGTACCGATACTGGCAGGCAAGGCGCTAAGCAGTGTAAGCGCACCTGCGCCAGAACGCGTAACAGAGAAATAAACGTTGTTGGCAGGCAGTAGGCCACTGTTGGTCACTGACGCGGTGATCGTCACATAACCCGCAGGCACGCCTATCGTCGCAGGCTGGGCCGGGCGAATTGTTGTAATCAAATTGAGGACAGCCTGCGCAGGGGTGATCAGCACAGACACGGGCACGCTCAGGCTTAGCGGGATACCCGCGTTGCTGTCAAATCCAGCTGCCGAGAGCGTAAAGTCACGCGTGCCCGCGCCCGTGGCGCTAAAGGTCCAAGTCAGATTGACGCTCGCACCACCGCTCAACAGCGCTAGATTGCTGGGAGCGTTCAAGTTAAGGACCGTGGCGCTACCGCTGCTGATCTGGCCAGGGGTCAAATTAAGTATGTCGCCCTGGCCCGTGTTTGACACGGCTAGGACCATCGTAAAGAGCTGGCTGACATTGACCGTGCTCGGTGTGGCCGAGCCCAAGCCTGTCAACGCAGCAGGTGTCTGGACTAAGACATAAACGCCACTGGTGACATTCAAGGCATACGAAGTGTTTTCTGCTGTCGCAGCTACAGCGGCTGCAACGGTCAACATGCCAGGCGCCGCGCCGGCGGTGATGTTATAGACATAGGCTTGGCTCGCGGCACCGATCAGCGCCGTGGGTCCCGGTACCGGCCCAGTGCCACTTGCGAACGCACCACTCAACAAGCCAGGTGCGGAGGCGGCAGTGGCTGCCAGTGCGGTCTCGCCGTTTGCCAAGGTCGAAGTGTTGGTCGCGGTCGTGGTCACGTTAAAGACCTGGTTGGTATTAACCTTGAAGGGCTGGCCGACCAGCAGGCTCAGGCCAGCGGCGTCTTGAATCGTAACGCCCGCCGTGGCAGAGGTGTTGGAAGTGACCGCGCCCAAACCATCCGTCGCGGTGGCCACCACACTAAAGTAGACGCTACCCGCACTGGTCGCCGAATAGGTGTAATTGAAGGACGCATACCCCGATGGAAGCATGGTAGGCAGAACCGCAGGGCTAGTCAGTATGCTAATCGCCGCGCCACCCACAAGGCTGACCGCAGGGGCGGGGACGGTAACATTGGTAGCGGTTCCCGCACCCGTATTGCTGACAGTCACCGTAAGAACAATGGTCTGGCCTCTGGTCACTCGGCGGCTCACCGGCACAAAGTCATAGCCCGCGACTAGCGTGGCCGCGCTTTGGATATTGATCGCTGTCGCGGTCAAGTAATTGGCGACGCGGGCGTTGCCGTCGTTGGCATCCACCGCGATGGCGCCAGCAGAGAACTGGACCAAGCCTGCCGTTGCCGCGTTGAAGATATAGGTGAATTGGGTCGAAGCACCGCTGGCCAAGCTAGTGACGGACACTGGGAAAGGACCCGTCGGAGTGCCCGCCGTACCCGGACCTGTCTGCAAGACATTGCCGGCCGCGACACCCGCGACGTTGCTGAGCGCGGCACCACCACCCGAATTGCGAACGGTCATGACCAAGGTGATCGGCGCTCCCGTGCCTACGACCGCAGGAGCGGCGCTGAACGCGCTCACTTCGATGGCCGAGGGCAATTGCACCGTCATCAACGGGCCCATAGCGATATTGGAATTAATGATGCTGAGGCTGTTTTGGTCGAAGCCAACCGCATGGGTCGAGAAGCTGAGTGTCCCTGTCCCAATCGCGCTGTAGGTCCAAGTGTAGGTCGCTGAAGCCGCGCTCTTGGTTACGTTGGCAGCGCTCGGAATTGGCCCCGTGACAGGCGCCATCCCGCCCGTGCCCAAGATCTGCACGAGCGAAGGAGTGGTCGTCAACGCGATCGCGTCACCGCTGTTGCTAACCGTCAAGACGACGGTCGCGAGCTGACCCAAATTGAGCGAGGTCGGAACGATAGAGAGCGAGGCACCAAGGAAGGCTGGCGTCGAGACCGTGATAATGCCTGATCCCGCTGTGAACGAGCAGAAAATCGGATTGCCCGAATTGGCGTCCAAACCTTGCGCGGAGGCTTGGTAACCCAAGGTCCAAGGCGACACACCCGAACCCGCGCTGCTATTGACGCCTGTGTAGGTGAATGTGGCCACGCCACCGCTACCAGCGATGCTCGCGCTGGCTGGCATTGGCCCAACAAGGCTATCTGGCAAGGCGGTTCCCTGCTTGGCGATTGAGACGGGCGCCACATTGCTGGCGGTACCAGTGCCCGTGTTGCTAACTGAGATGACCAGTGTGAACGCTTGGCCAATGGATACGGCGGCCGGTGTCAAGCTGATGGGGCTGACATAAAGACTTGCGGCAGCCTGCACCGTGACCGAGATCGACTGGGCCATCGCACTCGTGACCGCGCCACCATTAGAGACAGCGACCGCGGTAAAGCCCGACGTGCCCGCGTTGCTAAAGGCATAGCGGAAGGTGAAGTTGGTCGACGTATTCGATGCCAGCGACGCCACATTGGCCGGGAAAGGTAGGCTGGTGATCGAACCACCCGCGGTCCCAGTTAATCCAGTCTTGTCCTGCGTCAACTGAACGTTGGTCGCGGTGACCAGAAGGTTGGTATTGGTGACCACTAAGACCGCCGTCACCTGCTGGCCCACCGTGGCCGTCAAGGGATTGGGCGCCAGGAATGCCACGCTAAGAATAGGCAGATTACCAACCACCTGAGTATCACTTGATGTTGTGACCCCACTCGCATAGTAGAGCCCACTATTGGCGTCGTTGCCCGCAGCCGTCGCTGTGAAGTTGATGCCTGTTCCAGTCGCTGCGGCGCTATAGGTGTAGGTAAAGTTGCTGCTACTGCCACCAGCAAGTGTTGCTACGGTGGCGGGCACCGGTCCGCTGAGATAAGTGAAGGTTGAAATCTGATTAATACCCGGCAACGGTGTGGCCGTGACATTGTTGGCGGTGGCAGCGCCAACCGCATTGTTGACTGTCATCACCACGGTCACATAATTACCAACCTGGACAGCCACAGGGCTAACCGTGATCGAGCTGGTCAAGCTAACCGCCTTTTGCACCACGACACTTGCGCTGCCGGCAACGCCACTATTGAGCGCAGCAGCGCTATTGGCATCCGATCCAATGGCGTTAAAGGTCACGCTACCAGTGCCAACCGCAGCAGCGCTGTAGGTGTAGGTAAAGGTCGCAGCAGCGCCACTTGCCAAGACTGACGCGGGCCAAGTGATATTTGCGGGGTTATAGAAGGTTAACGCAGACCCACTGAGAGCTGGTATCGCAGACAAGGTCACGCCCGTCGCAGTCGCTTGGCCAGTGTTGCTAACCGTGACGACCGCAGTGACCAACTGACCGACCGACACAGGCGATGGGCCAAAGGAGCTGGTCGCGAGCAAACTAGCGGGAGTCTGGATGACCAAGGCGGGCGCGCCCGCGTATTGAGTGCTGATCGCGCCCAATACAAAGTCTGTACCCAAGCCTCGCGCTGAATAAGTGACGGTGCCCGCGCCACTTGCGCTGAAGCTATAGGTGAAGTTTTGAGCGCCACCCGCGCTTAAGCTGATGCCACTGGGTAGTGGCCCGCTCAACAAGCTCGCCGTGCCCGAACCAACGGTTAGTACGGGTGACGCGGTGATGGTCAACGCTGTGCCTTGGCCTGAGGACGAAACTGTCAGCACCAACTGGAAGGGCTGTCCGACTGAAAGCGGGCCTGGAGCGCTGAGCGTGATCGCTGTTACGCTGATCGCGGCCTGCGCCACCACCGAGATCGCGTTGGACTGCGCGTTGAAAGAGCTAAAGGTGCTACCAGCCAACGCATCAAGCCCAGAGGCAGCGGCTGTGAAGTAAACCGAGCTCGCCGCCACGGGGAACGCATAGAGGTAGGTGAACGTGGCGGGTTGGCCCGCGCTTAGGCTGGCGACCGAGGCTGGGAAGGGACCGCTATTAGAGCTAGGCACAGCGCCAATGACCCCGGGTTGAGGCGCTACCACATTGTTGGCCGTGGACTGGCCAATATTGCGCACTGCCATCGTCACCGTCATCTGACTACCCGTGCCGATGGGGTGCGGCGCCGCGACCAGGCTTTCGACGGTCAAGCTCACGGGCACCAAGATGATGACGTTGCCCGTGGTGAGGGCACCCGTGCTGACGACGTTACCAAGGTTCGTGTCCGTACCTGTGGCAGAGCCCTGCATCGCAACGGTACCCGTGCCAAAGGCACTGTAGGTCCAAGTGAAGCTGCTTAGCGCTGGCTTGGTGACATTGAGCGCGACCTGAGTCATGGGTGTCACTAAGCTCAATCCACCACCACCAATACCCGTCAAGAAGCTAGGAACGGTGTTTAACGCGACGGCGTCACCGCTGTTGCTGACGGTCATGACTAAGGTGACTATCTGACCAAGCACCACGATCGAAGGAGAGGCGCTAAAGACACCCGTCAAGACTGCGGGCGCTTGCACACTAATGTTGGTCGAAGTCGCACGGGTCAACGATTGTGCCGAAGCGCCACTGTTGAGATCCGTGCCCGCCACTTGGAAGATATAGCCTAGACTCCATGGCGAAGGACCAGCCCCAAAAACGCTGTTGCTGCCCGTGAAAGTGAAGTTTGCTGACTGTCCCGTGGCGAGGGTCATGCTAGCCGGGAAAGGCCCCGTCAAGGCGTCTGGATTGGCCGAACCAATCTTGATTGGCAATTGAGGCACGATGCCTGTGGCTGTTGCCCCGCCTGCGTTGCTGACCGTGAACACGGCAGTGAAAGTTTGACCAATCGAAACCACGGCTGGCGAGATCGTCGCCACCGTGATGGTCAAGCTGGGCGCCGCTTGCACCGTCACCGCCAACGCGCTCGTGATCGGTGAGGTCTGACCCAAGGACGATGCCGTGGCCGTGAACGCCACAACACCCGCTTGATGCGCCAGATACGTATACGTGAACGCCTGGCTAACTCCCACGCCTAAGTTGGGGTTGGTCGCTGGCAAGGGCCCTGTCTTGGGCGACATCGTCACGCTCGCGGGCGCGTAGCCCAACAAGTTGCCTGCCACAAACGCGTTCACGGTCGTCGCCGGCGCCGATACCACACCCGAATTGCGGACCACTTGCACCACCGTCACGGTCTGGCCCAGCGTCACCGTCGACGACGATGTCGTCAAACTGTCCACGCTCAAGACTGGCGTGTTGGGCGATACGGTCACGGTCACGTTGCTCAAGCTCACCGCTTGATAGGCCAAGGTCGAATTGGCGTCCACACCCGTCACCGTCGCCGTGAAGACCACATTGCCAGTGGTGGCTGTGGAGGCATACACATAGCTGAACGTCGCGCTGCTTCCGCCCGCCAAGGTCACGGTCGTAGGCGCCGAAGAGAGCAACGCTCCCAAGGACGCGAAACCACTCAACGCGCCCACCGTCAACGAAACTCCATTCAAGGTCGCCACGCCCGCGCCCGTGTTGCTCACCGTCGCTGTCAAGGTGATGTTGGCGTTGGCCGGGATCGCGCTGGCCACTGGCGCGTTCACCTGCACGCTCAAGCTGGGTATCCCCTGCACGGTCACCGTGCTCGCCGCTGTCGCCGTCGTGTATATCCCAATCCCTGTGTTGTTGTCGCGGCCATACGCGAAGGCTGTCACGCCTGCCACACCTACGCCACTGGCGCTAAAGGTATACGTGAACGGCGCTCCAACTCCCGCGCTTGGCGTCACGTTCGATATCACCGGCACCGGCCCGCTGATCAAGCTCAACAACGCTCCGCTTGAACCCGCCGCCGTCAACGTCACGTCTTTGGCGATCGCGCCCAACACGCCCGCCGTGTTCGTCACCCAGACCACCACGTTGAAGTGCTGGCCCACCGTCACTGTCTGTGACAGAGAATACGCCCCAGCGCTCAAGACCGCCGGGTTCTGTACCTGGATCGCTGTCGTGGCCGAGATCGGCGATACGATCGGGCTCAGGTTGATGTCATAGCCGCTGGCAAAACCGCTAAAGCCCAACGCGCCTGGCACGCTCGCTGTGTAGACGTACGTGTAGAGGCGCGTCGTTCCCGGCGTCAGCCCACCAAACACCGACGCCGTGCTCGTCAAGAATGTCGCGCTGCCGGCGCCAAAGGCCGTCAGGCTCGAACCCGTCACCGTCAAAGCGTTGCCCTGGCCCACGTTCGACGCTGTCAAGTACACCGTGATCTGCTGGCCCACCGATACCGTCTGGGGCGTCATCGTTAGCGACGAAACGGCCAAGTTCGCCTGCGGGAACACCGTCACCAAGTTCGACGCATTCGAGGTCACCGCCAAAGCCAATCCCGTGTTCCCGTCTAAGCCAAACGCCGACGCCGTGAAGCTCATCGTGTCCGCCGTGGGCGTGTTGCCAGCGAGGAACGTGTACGTGAAGGCATAGCTGCCCGTCGGACCCAGCAAGGTCACCGGTCCAGGGTTCAGCGGCGACATGCCCGTCGCCAACAACGGCTTCGATGCCGAGATGCTGGGCGCGATCACGTTCATCGCTGTCGCCTGGCCTGTGTTTTGTACCAACATCACCACGGTGATTGGCGCTCCTGTGCCCACGGTCGAGGGCAAGGCCAATGGATTGCTCGCCACTAGGTTCGCGGGCGCTTGGATCAACAAATTGGGCGTATTCGCCACAGGCGAATTAACCACCGTCACCGGATTGTTCGCGTCATATCCGCTGAAGTTGCCCTGCAAGACCACGGTTCCCGCACCCGTGGCTGAATACCACCACGTGAACTGCGCTGTGCCGTTGTTGGCCAAGACCGCTGCCGAGGCCGGCAACGCGCTTTGCAACAAGGCTCCACCACCCAAACCAAGGTCCACCAACACCGAAGGCGTCACCAAGATCGCGTCCGTGCCACCCGCGTTAGTTACTGTCGCCACGATCGTCAAAGGCTGACCCACGTTGCGTATCGCGCTGCTCAGGCTGAATACCGCGCTCAAGCTTGGTGGCGCCTTCACCGTGATCACGTTAGAGGCATAGAACAAGGCGCTGGTGTATGTCAGGTTGCTGTTGCTGTCGCGCCCAGCGGCCAAGATGTTGTATCCAAGGCTACCCGCGCCAGCCACCGCGACGCTGGTGTATGTGAAGTCGGCCGAGCTAAGCCCGCCCAAGCTGACGCTTGTTGGCGCAACCAAACTCAAGGCAGGCGTTCCCGCCGTTCCGCCCTTGACCAAGGTCGTGGGTGACACACTCAACAAGCTCGCGCCACCACTGTTGCTCACCGTCAAGACCAAGGTGATGGGCTGGCCAATCGACACGGTGTTGGGGCTAAGGGTCGCCGCGGTCACCGAGATGTTGGCTGCCGCTTGCACCGTCACCGCCAACGCGCTCGTGATCGGCGAGGTCTGGCCCAAGGACGACGCTGTGGCTGTGAACGCCACAACGCCCGCTTGGTGCGCCAGATACGTATACGTGAACGCTTGGCTCGCTCCCACGCTCAAGTTGGGGTTGCTCGCTGGCAAGGGCCCTGTCTTGGGCGACATCGTCACGCTCGCGGGCGCGTAGCCCAAC
>JANLXT010000089.1:0-10817 GCA_031365225.1 candidate division FCPU426 bacterium | reverse complement strand
CTCTTCATGGCGGCCAGGGCCCTGGCGCGCCGCGCTTCGGCCAGGCTCAGAAGTCGGTCGTGGTAGATGGGCAAGTAACCCAGCACACCCTCGGCCGAAACGACCAGGTTGTCCGAGGTGCTCAGTGCTTCCAGCTCTTTCGAAAGCTCTTTGGCATAGCGTTCGTAGGAATAGAGCGGACTATGCTTGTCCAGGAACTCGCCGTAGCTTTTTTCGGATTTCTTGGCGCCAACGGCGTAGTCGGCTAGGTCAGTGTTGAGCCTGGACCGCGAATCCACGAGGCTGCCATTGTAGCTCACGCAGCCCTGGACAAATTGAGCCAGGCAGGCCATGACCAAAAATTTGCGTATCGAAGCGGGTGTCATCATGTCGGCGGCTCCTCAGTCTTCTTTGCGGTTAAGGCCCAAGGCTTTTCTCAATTGCCCTCCGGACGCCAGCTGTCCCAAAAGATCTTCACCAACCGGCCGGTAGGCCGCCTTTAGCACCGCAGGCGTGTCTTCCCTGACTTTGCGGTTCAAGCTTGCCGCACCCCCGACGTGGAATCCGACACGTGTCTCGCCCTTCTGACGGATCTTATGCTCCCATATTTTCTCAAAGGGTTTATCCGGCCGGAAGGCGTAGAGGTCAATGGCCAGGTCGCGGAGCAGGAAAGAGGTCGGAAGGATAGGTAGAAATTCTAAGAAGACCGCGGTGCCCACGATTCCAAGACCATAATTAGAGACGACCAACTTGTTGCGGTCATACAAAAAATCCCCGGTGATAATCAAATCGTAATCATTGCGCGTTTTTTCGAGCTCCTCCCAACTGACATATTTCACCGATTGAAAGGCCCCGCTCTCCGCCAGATCTTCGGCTAAACAATCGGCGTAGTCCTTGGGGTCGGCCTCCAATGCTTGTCCCGCTCCGCCGCCGCCTGACCAAGGGTAGATCGGTTGCACGCCGGCGGCGAGACCCGCCCCCGACGATTGGTTGAACCAAGGATGTCCGTCATAGGAAGTGACGGTGGTGTAAAAGATCAGGGGCACCACCGCCATGGTTGTGAAGAGAGCACCTGGCAAAGTAGGAGCTTGGCCGTGGTCTTTGAAGGTCAGTACCGCAATCCTAATCTTTTTGGGCTGGGAAACATTGAGGGATTCGTTAGGCTTGTAGGTGACCCTAGGCAACGTCGTGCATCCGACGCACGCAAGGCAAGCAATCGAAAGGCATAGGAAAAAATATCTCATCTGAACTCCCTCAAAAAACTTAGACCTCAAATTCGTGACTACGTTACCATTTTACCAATCTGTATTCAATCGCTATCCCCCCCATTGGACAAGCTGACGATGGAATGTGCGACAGGGCGTATCCGATCTATCTAAAGCGCTGAAGTTTGAAACACGGAGGATTTTGAAGCTGTTATTCGCCCTAAGGATAGATCGACTTGCGCCAATCCGCAGCTGGACCCAGAACGTAATCAATGGCGAGACTAAACAGAGGAGAAAAATGAAAAAGCCCAAAACTTCCATGAACGGTTTCCCCGACCTCAGCCTGATCGTCGCGGACAATTCCGCCCCAAACCTTGCCGGCAAGCGGGTTCTGATCGTGGGAGGCACGGACGGTATCGGACAAGCGTTGGCCCAAGGAGCGCTTAAGCAGGGCGCCCAAGTGACCGTGGTCGGCCGCACTTTCCGCGACGCCGCGCAACCCCAATTGAGTTTTGTCCAGGCTGACTTGTCTTCGATGAAAGTCGCCACCCAAGTCGGCGGGGAGCTGAGCGCGGATCACGACGTGGTCGTCTTCACCACCGGCATCATGGCCGCGCCCCAGCGCCAAGAGACCGCGGAAGGCATCGAGAGGGACCTTGCGATCAGCACCCTTAGCCGCTACGCGATCTTGAAGGCCTTGGCACCCCGCCTGAAGGCCGGCACGCGCGTCTTTATCACGGGATTTCCTGGCGCGGGCCAATTGGGCGACCCTAGCGACCTGAACGCATCCGGAAAATACGATCCCATGAAGACGCACATGACGACCGTGGCCGGCAACGAAGCCAACGTGCTCTGGGCCCGGGCCGCCTTCCCTACCTTGGACATCTTCGGCCTGAACCCTGGCATAATCCGTACTAAGATCCGCTCGAACTTTCTGGGCGAGGGCTTGAAGTTCAAGTTGATCGAGACCATCATCGGCCTCTTGACGCCGACCGCGGACGCTTACGCCACTAAGATCCTGCCGCTGTTCACGGCCCCCGAGCTGAAAGGGCGTAGTGGTGCCATGTTCGGCAAGAAGGGCAAAGCCATTCTTGCCACCGAAGGATTCGACCGCGAACGCGTGGAAAAATTCGTCCATGGCTACGATCTGTTGCTAGCCAAGGTTTAGCGCCGCAAGAAGAGCCGAATCGTCAAAACGCAAAAGCCCGCCTGTTATCCAGGCGGGCTTTTATTTAGATGGTGGCCCCACAAAAGGGACAAACCATCGATATGCGCAAGGCCGTCAACATGACTTCTTTGGCCTAAGAACTAGTCAGCAAAAGAAATATAATTGGGCAGTCGAGTTATGACGGGTTATCGTTTTAGCATAGGGCATTGTACGCAAAGGGTTCGATCAGCGCGATCCCTTGCGCTTCAAACGCTTTTCAAAGCGCGGATCGGGCACCAGCCACATCAGCGCCACCAATACATACAGCGTATAGGAGATCCAAGGATTCACGAAAGCTAGGGGAAGGGCGGCAACGTAGGTCCCCGTCGAGATCTTCCCCTTCACGTCCTCACCCAGCGCCTGGGCCAGCCGCGAGTCCCGCCCGTGCAAATGGGCCAGCGAGCGCGCCAAAAAGAAGTAGGCCACCCCGGCTCCCAAGAGCAAGACTCCGTAAAAAAGCATCGGAAAAAGCCCGAAGTGTCCTTCCGTCAACCAGCCGGTGCCAAAGGGGATCAGCGTCAGCCAGAACAGCAGGTGCAAGTTATGCCAGAGGGTCTTGCCCTGGACCTGCTCAACAGCCTGAAACATGTGGTGATGATTGACCCAATAGATCCCGACTAGAAGAAAGCTCAATAGATAGCTGAAGAGCCCAGCCCACAAGGGTCGCAAAGCCGCCAGGTCCTCCCCTTGCGGATGCTTCAGGTCCAAGATCATGATGGTGACGATGATGGCGAAAACGCCGTCGCTAAAAGCTTCGATGCGACCTTTGTTCATGGAGAGCTCCTTTGAAACTCAAGCTAATGAATTGCGAAGTCTAATAGACGACGATAGAAGCTGGCGCGGCGAAGAGGTGCCCGAAAATATTCTGACTACCCTCCCTACTAGCGTTGGTCAGGCGCGAGCTTTTGGATCGGGGTCGAAAATATTTTGTGGGTTGACAGGTCGACCGGCCGGATCTTGGCTACGATCCCTGCAGGATAATTCGCCAAACTGTTTCCGCCTTTCCAATCGGTTGCGGAGCGTATCGGCCGACTTTGAAAGTTTCCGCCACAGTTCGGTTGGGGCATGTTTTTCACCAGGATCCCGGCAGGCACTCTGGTAGGGTAAATGAAATACTGGATGGGGAAAAAACGGCGCATTTACTTTAGTGGGACCGATCAATCACAGTCTGCCGCGATTCAGAACGTGTCGAATCGATCTCAAAAAAATCGCGGGCTTTGCCGTGGCACTCTAGCTGAGATGTCTTTAATTAAATTTAGGGCAGAATATTCAAATTAACCGAAGAAAAAACTTCCGAGTCTATTCATTTGCGCCGCTCTTTACTGATTTAAGCGGGACTTGGGGCTTTGCCGGAGCCATTTCGACAGCCTTTGCCTCGGCCTTCGTATCCGACATGTTCGAGGCTTTTGGCCGCCAGGTTAGTGTCACCCTTTGCGTTGAACCTAGCACGTCGCGACTGGCGTAACAGAAGTCAATGACCCAGGTGCCGTATTGCACGCCAACTCCTGTGGTCCAGGCAGGCGGATTGTATTCCTGCTCCAGAGGCGCTTCGTAGCCCACGCGCAGGGCCAGAATGCCCAAGCTCCAGTTTTCGATGCCCACACGGGCAATGCGGCTGAAACCGTAATCGTAATCGACTTGTCCGGCCAGCGTTACATTCTGCGTTTCCAGCCAAGCGCCCGTCCACGCCAAGCCGAAATTCACCGAAGACAGCACCGTGTTGGCAGACCTGTCCATGTCCGACTCCAGAGACTGGGCGATCCCAAGGGTCCATCCTTTCGCCGCAAAGCCTAAGCCACCCGTCGCGCCAAAAGCCGTCTTGGTGCCGAAGCCGCCGAAACTCTGCATCAAGCTGTGCGCGGCCAAACCAGCGCTGAACCCGGATTCCAGCGGCCTGCCCGCCCCCAGGTCCAGGCTCAGCTGAAATGGACGTACGCTGAAGGGCAATCCATCTTCGTTGCTCCCATTCACAGCGCCGAAATCAGCGTAGCCCAGGCTGGCCGCGCCGGAAAAGGCGCCGAAGCCATGGCTGGCACTGAGCAGGGAGCGCGAATAAAAAAGGTTCAAGTTCTGATCAAAACTGTACGCGTCTCCCTGGCCCGACAAGAGCGCCGGATTGGCCAGGAAAACCGAAGGGCCCTGCCCCGCCGCTACCGCGGCATTGCCCATGGCTTGATCACGGGCGGTCACGCCGCTGAGATCGAGCCGGCCCGACGATTTCGCAGCGCTATAGTTGACCTGCTCCGCGGACAAACCGGCCGCAAGGACCACTAGAAAGGCGCAAGAAATCCGCATCAATGCACCACAATGAACCGGATGGGATCGGCTTTAACCGTCTCGTCTGGCAGGACGATTTCCAGGAGGCCTAGATAGACGCCGGAAGAAAATTCAGAGGTATCCAGGCGCAGGCTCGGATCAGTCATGGAGACGCTCTGGTTGACAACCGAAGCCAGGGCCCCCGCTTGATTGTAAACGCGAAGGCGAATATTCAAGGTGTTGTCGTAGAACTTGACCGGGTCGCCCGCGCGGGCGACGCCGATGCTCTTAAAGAACAGCTTCCTCAGCACCGGGGAAAGGTCCCAGGACACCGACATGCCACCAGCCATGGTTTGGAAAGTCAATTTTGCCTCATACACAGCGTTCTTGATGACACTGGGCGCTAAGTTCGCTGAAGCCACCACTTGGTTGCAGGTTACCAGGGTTCTGAGCTCTAACCACCTCATGACATAACTCCACGGCACATTGTGGGCGACATGCCGCTCCGACATCGCGGTAAGCACCAGCGGGCCAGCCGGGCCAGGGCAGATCGCCACTGAATCGTACCATGTGGTTGTGTTGCTCACGTTGGTGACCTTCACTTGGTCCTTCGGCTCGCCAGTGGCGGCATCGTAGGCTATGGCATAGCTTCCTTCAAAGACCCACAAGAGAGTGCCGCTCACCATCACGTCGCCAAGTTCCTTACGCATTTCCAGGGCTTCACCGAATGAGATCGTGTATAGGAGGACGCCAAAGGTGTCATACACCCCGACCTTTCTCACGATTCCCTGCCTTGACTGTCCCGACGGATCAATAATCGTCTCATTTTTGACGAAAACCACGTAAACCCTGGCATTGTCGGCGGCGATTCCGGTTGTCTGCTGCTGGGGCAGGCTCGGCGTGTTCGGCGTGTTGGGAATGCTCCATTCGTCTATAAAGAGGCCGCCGGGAGTGAAGACCAGCACCCTACCAATTTCTTTGACAAAGATATTATATGAATTTGCCGCGATTCCAACGACTTCGGCAGTGATGCTTCCGCTTCCAAAGGTGCTAATCCAGCTGCCCGCCGAGTCAAACCTGCTTACGCTGCGCAAGCTGGAGTCCAGGATGTAATAGTCGGTCCCGTTCCAGGCAATGCCCCCGAGCCTCTGCACCTGGCCGTTCCCGGACCCCTGCCCGGCGCCGAGGGTGCCTACCTGCGTGAATCCGGTGGCGGGGTCGAGGATCTGGTACTGGTAGGAGTTGAGGGGCATCACAAGCTTTCCGTTGGCGTAGCACATGTCGCCAAAGCTACTAAGGGGCATCTGGTACTGGCTCGCCACCTTGTAGCAAGTCGCCAAAATGATCGGGGTGACCGTACGGGTCACGGTCTGGGTCTGGGTCACGGTCCGGGTCACGGTCGGGGAGGCGGTCACGGTCGGGGACGCGGTCACGGTCGGGGACGCAGTCACGGTCGGGGACGCGGTCGGGGACGCCGTTGAAGTCTTGGTCAACGAAGCTGTGGCCGTCGGCGTCGAACTGCGTGTCGCGGTGGAGGTCATGGTCGATGTCCGCGTCACGGATGGCGAACTGGTCGAAGTTGGGCTGACAGTCGAAGTCGGGCTGGCGCTGAGAGTCGGCGACGCAGTGAAGCTTTCAGTCACGGACGGCGTCACCGTCGGCGTCGGGCTGTCTGAAAAAGTTGGACTGGCGCTAAAGGTCGGCGTCTCAGTAAAGGTCGGCGTTGCCGTCGGCGTAACGGTCTGGGTCGGGCTGTCCGTGAAGGTCGGGCTCGCGGTTTTTGTCGGCGAATCCGTAAAAGTCTGAGTCGCCGTTGGCGTCCCGGTGGAGGTGGGCGTGTCCGTAGAAGTGGGAGTATCCGTAAAAGTCTGAGTCGCCGTTGGCGTCGCGGTAAAAGTCGGCGTGGCCGTGGACGTGGGGCTATCAGTGGGCGTGGCCGTTGAACTGGGCGTGGCCGTGCCCGTGGGGCTGTTAGTGGGCGTGGGCGTTGAACTGGGCGTTTGCGTCGGGGTCGGGCTAGCGCTAGGCGTAGCCGTTGGCGTGGCAGTAGGCGACCACGTTGGCGTCGAGCTTGGGCTCGGGCTCGGCGTGCCAGTTGGCGACCGGGTTGGAGTTGCGCTCGGGGTCTGGGTCGGCGTGCCAGTCGGCGACCGGGTTGGAGTCGAGCTTGGGCTCGAGCTCGGCGTGGCAGTCGGCGACCGGGTTGGAGTCGAGCTTGGGCTCGAGCTCGGCGTGCCAGTCGGCGACCGGGTTGGGGTCATAGTGGGGCTGGCGGTCCGTGTGGGTGTCGGCGTGCCGGTGGAGGTGCTGGAAAAGGTGAGAGAAGGCGTCTTCGTGGGCGTCGGGGGCGTGCAATACTCAAGCATGAGCGCCAGATTTTCTTGGAAGTTTCCGCCAGAGCTTGCCGGTGAGGTGAGCGGCGCGTAGAGGTTAAAGTTTAGCTGGCCTGCGAGGTTGGCATACGTGCCCACGCTGGCGCCGCCGTTATCAAGGCTCACCGCAGCCCAATACACGGTGCCATTTGTCACCGCGACTGTCGAGGTCAGGGGCACCGAATTCCAACCTGCGGTGTAAGTCACGCCATTAGACGATCCCAACAGGTCGCCAGCGAAGGCAGCAACGTCGTCGTAAATGCCGACTTGCCCATAGCCTGTGCCGTTGATCCATACGCGAATGCTGCTAATGCTGACTGAGGCTGTAGCCGTGATGCGGTCATAGTAGGTTTGGTTGCCTGGCTGATTCAGGGCAGTAGACACCTGACTATACGCTGCAGTGCAACCGTTAGGCGTGACCGAGGGGTTTGGCGTGGGCGAAGGCGATTTTGTGAAAGTGGCTGGGGGGCCAGAACAGGTTTGAACAATGACAGCAATTTGGTCAAAGGCATTGGAAATTGTGGACGGATTATTGCCCAAGGGCCCCGGCCCACTTTCTAGCAACTCAGAGCCGCCACCGGCAACAGCAGTGCCGATGCCAGCAGCATCGGCAGAGATGGCGACCCAGTAGTACAAACCGTTTGTGATGCTTGCCGTATAGCTCAAAGAAACCGAGGTCCAGCCCGCACTTAATGGCGTGCTGTCAGAAGCTCCGATCAGGTTTGCTGGGCTGCCCAACGCCTCGTCGTAAATTCCAACCTGCACATTCGCAGCAGTAGCCAGGTTGACCTGAATCGTGTCTACCGTCGTATTGGAACCGGCCAGAAAGCGGCCATAAGCGGTGATAGCAAAAGGGTACGAAGCGGTTGGCGAATTTTGACTATAAATGTCAGTGCAAGACGCGTGAAGCGGTTGGGAAAAAAATGTGAAACCAAATAGAGTGATCGCCAGTAAAATTTTCATAGCCGTGACTATACAGGATAAGAAAAATTACTTACAGGAATAAGACGCTAAGCAAACTAAATTCGACATGAAGGATGGTTTACAAATAGACAATTACGAGCGTTCAGGTCGACCGTATGCCTGTGGTGTGTAACGAAACTCTGTCCATCAATTCTGACATAGCACGCCTACGAGGCGTTCATGGGGCTACGTTTGAGAGGCGTGCGATATTGAACTTTTTATTCTCTAACGCCCAGCTCAAAGGAAAAAAGTGATTTTGACATTGAGAAGCCCCTTCCACAGGATGGCGGGGCCAATGAGCGCAAAAATATTGACGGTGTCTGGTCACTTCTATTGCTAGGGTATATACTTAAGTTATTAAACTCACAAAGATTGGACCAAGAGGAAACATGAATCCGAAGAACTTTGACCCAACCACAGACTTACGGCTGGAACGAATCGTGGACGTGCCCCTTGAGCTGGTATGGAAAGCTTGGACAGAACCCGCATTGCTCAAGCAGTGGTTCTGCCCCAAACCGTGGTCCGTCTCGGATTGCGTCATCGACCTGCGTCCCGGTGGGCGCTTCGCCACCACCATGCGCTCTCCCGAAGGCCAGCTCTTTCCCAACGAGGGCTGCTACCTAGAAGTCGTTCCCATGAAGCGCCTCGTCTGGACCGATGCCCTGCAAGAAGGCTACCGCCCTTCAAGCCGGGGCTACCTGAGTGAAGGCGAAGGCGGTTTTTATTTCACCGCTGTACTAGCGCTAGAAGATCTGGGCGGAAAGACAAAATACACGGCCTACGGTTTACACAAAAATGAAGCCGCCGCTAAGAAGCACGAGGCCATGGGTTTCAGCCAGGGCTGGGGCATCGCCCTGGACCAGCTGGTGGCACTCTGCAAACAACTCTAAGCCTCAAGACTTATCAAAAAAAGCCCGCCGTGCTGGCGGGCTTTTTTGTTTAATTGGTCGGGCGCTCAGCGCTTGCAAAATGAAATTCTTAGGTCAAATAGCTAAGACCTCATCGATCGTCCGCCGAGCTATCTGCGCAAGGCCAGGATTGCTATCTTTATAGTACGCATAGGCGATCAAGCCAAAGGACAGAGCCCAGCCCCGGCCCCGCTCCCAGGTCGCAGCATCCACCGCTAGCGCTGCCCGGAATAGCTCCCGTGCATCGGGCGTCATGAGAGTCCATGCGACCATCAGGTCGCAGGCAGGGTCGCCCAGGCTCAAGCCCCCGAAGTCGATGACCCCGCAAAGGCTGCCTTCTTTGACCAGCAGATTTCCGCCATGCAGGTCCCCATGGATCCAGACCGGGGCGGCTGCCCAGACTGGCGCGCTCAACGCCTTTTGCCAGGCAGCGGTGGCTGCTTGGGGATCCACAGCCGAAGCGGGGTCTGCGATGGCCTTGCGCACCGCGCCATCCCTTTCGGCCAAGGGCACGCCCCTGTAAAAATTATGCTCCCCAGGCAGCGGGCCCCCGCTCGGGTCGACTGCCCTTAGCGCCCTCAAAAAATCACCTAGGCTCTGAGCGGCCTGGCTCAAGTCGGCCAAGCGACCGCTACTCGCATCCGCGCCATCGATCCAGCTGAAGACCGCCCATTTCCACGGAAAAGCACCCGTGGGTAGCCCTTGCCCTAAGATCAACGGGACGGCGAGGGGCAAGTGCGGGGCCAAGCGGGGCAGCCAATGCAGCTCCTTATCCAGCTGCAGGGCCGCGCTCTGCCGCTGCGGCAGGCGGATGACCTTGTCCTGGCCGAGCTTAAAAAGAGCGTTGTCCGTCCCCGCCGAAGTGACCCGCTCAAGGGGCAGGCCCGCCCAGTCCGGGAACTGTGCGGACAGCAGCCCGCGGACCAAGCTCTCATTGAATTGGATGTTGTTGTCTGACATCTCGCGGCTTTTAAAATAGGGTTTTATCGGGAATGCGCAGCCACAGGCATGGCTCTCTTGAGCATGGTCATTGCTTCAACACGACCTCGATCAGCTTTTGGCGCCCCGATCCACCGCGCAGGATGCGGACCGAGCTCTTGGGAACGGAAAAATGCTGGGCTAGGGAGCGGATGACGCCCTCGTTGGCCTTGCCATCCGCTGGCGGCTCTTTCACCCAGACCTTAAATTCTAAGGGCCCCACAGCCTCGACCGCCTCACGCTTGGAGCCGGGTTTGACGCTCACCTTGATCTTCACGGCTTTGAAGGGACCGCTTTGGGTGGGAAGACATTAATGAGGGATAGAGCGGGGTCAGAGCTGTCCTGGGTCAGCTCCCAGATGCCCACTCCCGCCAGCCCATGCTCCGCTGCGGCCGCTATCTTGCGCCGCAACGTCTTGCGGCCGT
The DNA here is from genome assembly GCA_031365225.1 of candidate division FCPU426 bacterium. Taxonomy (GTDB): domain Bacteria; phylum Oederibacteriota; class JAJYGY01; order JAJYGY01; family DAIDJD01; genus JANLXT01. Next base: position 524 of record JANLXT010000089.1, on the reverse strand, counting down.
CGTAATAGACGGTGTATCCCTCGGCCTTATAGACGTCCCGGTCCGCATTCGCCGGGTCGAGCTTCACCAGCTCGCCAAAGTCCATGCCGCCCACCTCTTGGCCCTTGACGAAGCCCTTGGGGAACTTCTTGCCGTAGAACGGCACGTTCAGCACCAGCTTGCCCGCATTCTCCCTGCCCACCTTGGCCAGCCAATACCCCATCGCCTGCTCGAGCATCTTATAGCTTGAATGAGGGCCCGGCTTCTCGCTCCAAGATCCGCTGCCGTCGTAGCCCATGACCTGTAGCCAGTCGGCGTAGTCGATGAGAGCGGCATCGTAATGCTTCCCGTACCAGTCGCCGGCAAAGACATCCACGGTCAAGAGCTTCCCCGCCGGCCGCAGCGCCGCCGAGAGGTCTTTGACCAGATCTAAAAGCGCCTGCCTGCCCTCAGGGTCGGCTTCCCCGCCCTTCCAATGCTCCCAGTCGATATCCAGACCGTCGAGACCCTGCTCTTTGACGATCCGCATGGCATGGGCCGTGAAC
>JANLXT010000087.1:0-20693 GCA_031365225.1 candidate division FCPU426 bacterium | reverse complement strand
CAACGCAACGTACAACGCAACGCTCAACGCAACGGACAACGCAATGGACAACGCAACGCGCAACGCAACGTACGGTGCAGAAAATTTCAGAATGGCTGGAAATCCCGCCAGCCTAGCGGCTCTTTTTGGGCCAAAAGATTTTATGCTAGGGTGCACTCGGAAAGCGTGGCCCATGTATCAGGGCGGCAACGAGTGGTCGGGGTGGGCGTGTTTCCAAAGTTTTTTTAGGCACGTCGTTAAGCTGGATATTGATTTTTCGCATTGGACGGCATATGAAAGGCTGGCCGAAATATCTGGATTCCGATGGATGCACCCTAATTTTTGTATCATCTCCGAAAAGCCGATTGAGTTTTTGCTGGATGAAAACGGCGTGCCTCACGGAGAGAATGGACCGTACCGAACATGGGCAGACGGGTCGGCAATGTACGCTATCCGCAACGTCCTAGTCCCACAGTGGGTAGTCGAGCAACCCGAAAAAATATCGGTGGACAACATACACACCGAGACAAATGCGGAAATAAAACGAATAATGATCGAACGTTACGGTCACAAAAAATATATTTTAGATTCAGGGGCAGAGTGCATCGATTATAGTGCTGGTCTTGGATTGGTAGGCTCGGCACCTAGAGCGCTCTACAGAACCAAGGACGGCCTCAAATGGCTGTTCGGCTCTGACGGTAGCACCGCGCGCGGATATTGGATGTCTGTTCCAACAGAAGCGAAAACCTGTTCCGAGGCCCACAGGATGATTAGTGGCCTCAAGGATGAATCACGTTTGCTCGCGGAGTGCTAATGAAAAACGTCATAGAGAAAATAGAAGCCGGAATGAAACTCAACGTCAGCGAAACACGTGTTCTGCTGTCGTGCGAAATTGGGCAGGGATATCGGCAGGGCGATATATATGTGTATCGCGTGGCAGACAACCACCCACGCGAAAAAAAATTAGGCTCGCACAAACTGGCTATAGGAGAGGGAGAGGGGAGCAATCATTTTGCCGAGGGCGATATCGAATTGTTTGAGGGGACGACTCTCCCTGATTGGATTGATGAAAAAACATTCCTCGGGCCTGTAATCGTAGCGCCCAACGGCTATATGAACACGCACCCAAAACACGCTCACTGCGACATGAGGCAGGGTGGCACATTTCAGGTCACGCACCAGATGGACGATCGCACGCTAGAGAGAGTGAGGGATTAGATGACGGATCCCAAACTAAAGCCGTGTCCACTGTGCGGTCACAGCCATCCGAATATCAGACCTACACCCACAACTCAACGGAGGAAAAATGAACATCACAGACGCACTAGCTAGCGGAAAAATAACACTGTCTGCGAAACCCAAACTTTTCGGAACAGATAAAATTATCGGAGATTTTTTGCTCATATGGGGAGATGCCAGTGACCTGCGCGGGAACGTGAGTGACCTGCGCGGGGACCTAGACACCGAGCTCAAGGACGCTCGTGAGAGAGCCACCACTAGGGAGGCAGGACGATGAGTGAGTTGATGAGAGAGAAGATTGAAGAGCACATGAAATATTATGCTCCGCTACAAGACATAGATAGCGGGATGCTCACAGAGAAAAGCAACGCAGTTTTTCAGGTATCCATCTGCTCGATGGCCCTGCGCTCTCTGGACCTAGAGGCAGAGGCTAAATTGGCGTGGCGAGAGAAGGACACAAAAGAGGCTCGGCTGGAGATTGTGGATGCGGAGTCGGAAGCGGTGATTTATTTTGCTCAGCTTTTAGTCGATAACGAAAAAGAAAAATCAGAGGGTGAAATGGTTGGCAGGTTCTACAATCTTCGCCAAGCTCTGGATTGCCTTCGCCGAGCAAAAGTCGGAGCACCAGCCCTGTCACCCGAAGCGAAGGAGGATGAACTGTGACCACATACCGAGAGCCAAAGACGCACCATCTGAAAATCTGGCCCATCTTCTTTCGAGCAGTCCTTGACGGAAGCAAGACCTTTGAGCTACGGGACGATGATAGGAATTATCTGGTTGGCGACACGCTGTTGCTAGAGGAATGGTCGGTGGAGACTGGCTACACCGAGCGTGTGTGTAAGCGGGTAGTGACTTACACGCTCAAGAACGAGGCTTATCTACAATCTGGCATCGTGGCTCTAGGCCTCCGAGAGAATAGAGGCAGAGAGAGCCAAGGCCCCAATGTACATACCCCAGCCGAGTCCGTGGCCTTATCAATCCCCTACGTGGCCACACCGAACTTCACTTGTGGCACAGAGAGCAAACCATGAAGCGGCACACAGACAAGCAACGGCTGGATTTTTTATTGAAAGCCGAGGCTGAAATCAGGCCTTTGAAACACAACACAGCAGAGTATAGGTGGCTGGTAAATTGGGGTTGGGAAGAAAGGTTTTCTTTAGGCAACATGGTGAAGGTGAGCAAGGCTGTCATGCGTCCAACACCCCGCCAAGCCATAGACGCCGCCATGCGAAAGGAGAAGCGCAATGGATGAGAACCCTGAATGCCAAGGCCACGAAATATATCAAGGCCCAGATTCAGAGCCAATGATAGAGTTTGCGAGTCTGTGTCCAGAGTGCTACGCCAAAGGCTTGGCTATCGGGCACAAAAACAATGAATTTAGAGAGGACCTTTGGTTTCGGGAGAGGGACCGCCTCCAAGCCTCACGTGATGCGTGGAAGCGGCTGGCGAAGGCGCTAGAGCTAGAGATAGCTGACGGTGGTGGATACGGGTCTGACAGCGCAGTAGCAGTCGCCAAAGCCGAAGCCACCTTGCGAGAGATGGGGGAGATGTGACCCGCTGTAAACTATGTAAACTGCTAGGAGTTAAAGAACACAAGCGCCAAGAAAAGAGGTTGATAGATGCTTGTTGGGCGTGGCTTAGAGATACCAAAAGCAACGGGCGCAGGTGGAAGCGTCTAGAAAAGGCCGCTATGGCATACGGGAGGAAGAAGAGAAGTTTTTAAAAAAGGGGGAACCATGACCGAGAACCTATATAATCTACGCAGAGAACAACGCAGGGCAGAGCGCATGGAACAGCAGGCGCACAGGATGATGAGGGATGCCGTCATCGAGGGCAGGCATCACCAGACATTCCCGCTACGGTCAGCCATGCGTAGTGCTCACACACTGGCAAGAATATTTATGGACTTGGCGATACAGGAGCAGATCCGTGGGGAGATTGTGCAGTGAGTGCTGGCGTGAATATCCAGATGATGACGACAGAGAGTATTGTGTAGAGGGGACACTGTTAGAATGTGGTGGCGTGATCCTGCCAAAAAAGAATAGACAAGAAAGTAAACATAGTGCTAATATTCACGCCAAGGAGAGCAAGAGTGAAAAAAACGAGTTTTGAAAACAGAGTGTCAGCAAACATCCGCAAAATACGGATCGGCTCAAACATGACACAATCCTCGCTCGCGAGAGCGTTAGGAATCAGCAGGCGCAACTACTACGGATGGGAAACAGCAGAACGGTTGCCGAGCTTGCGAATGGTCCAAGTGCTAGCCGAACACTACCAATGCGATCCGATTGAGTTTCTGCGATGACATGGCCAACGCACAAATACAATGCTGTCAGGACAGAAATGGATGGCATCAATTTCCCGAGCAAGGCCGAAGCGAGGTATTACCAGCAATTAAGGAAATTGAAATCAGATGGGCAGATAATATTTTTCTTGTGTCAAGTGCCAGTCGAGATACCCGGGACAAAACTGGTGATAGATTTTCTTGAGTTTTGGGCAGATGGGCGGATTGTATGGACAGAGGTAAAAGGGTTCGAGACGCCAGAATATAAAATAAAAAAGAAAGCCGTCGAATTGCTGTATCCGTTTAAAATCAATCAGGTGAAATGATGCCTAAGCCGATACCTAAACCGCCAAAGACGAAAAACAAACCCCGCAAACCAATTAAGCGCGCTAAAACGCTAGGCTGGGCATTCACGACAGGGGGCGGGTTAAAGTTTTCTAAACGCAAACCATTGAATCAGGTAGGCAAAAAAACGGGCGCATGGTTGGCACAGGCAAAACAGGCGAAAGAGCGATTTTTCCTAAGATTCGGTAAAATGGGTGGATTCAGCAATGACGGTGAAACAATAAACAGCGTGGCCATGTGTCAGGTGTGCAAGGGTGGCGCGGATAAGGGGGGTAGCGATCTACACCACAAATTAAAGCGCTCGCTGGGCGGGCATGACGACGACAGCAATCTGCTACTGTGCCACAGAAAATGCCACGCCTGGCTACACGATCACAAAAGAGCGTGGGCATTACAGATGGCAGAGAGAGATTCAGCTAATTTAGAGAATGGTTATAAGATAATTTTGAGCGCAGACAGAGAGAGCGATTTGCATGCGTATTTGAAGGGGGCAGGGCCAGAGTGGAAAAAGAGGGTTCTATAACTCCACCTGATGGCCTGAAATAAATAGAATCGGTCTCATCCAGACATTTAAACGACCGAGGTGACGCAGTGTGGGCGAGGGTAGCCATTCGGACCGCTAAGGCCGAAAATAGTTGGTTCGACTCCAACCACTGCACCCACGCTGAAAACGCTCTACCATGTAGCTAAGTGCGCACATCTGGCCCCTCCAGTATTGTGCGCAAGCGTTTCAGCCTTTAACGAGGCGCAAATGTTCTTTAAGGCAATCGCAGGCCTAGCAATCCTGCTGGCATTTCTAATCATCACAAGCGCGTTTATTATCGCAGGCCTAGAAATATTCGAATGGAATCAACGCCAAAAGGAGAATTTCGATGGCAAAAAAGCGCAGAACAAAAACAATGATGGCAACCGCTAAAACGCTTAAACAGTTTAATAAAGCGAAAATGGCACGCCTGCGGAAAAAAACCAAAACGGCGCTCGCCTAAATGAAAGAGGGACCAGTAGAAATAATTAAATCAAAACGCCATACACGTGTGCCAAAAATCGGCATACGTCGTGATGGCAGTCCAGACACGCGACATAAAGTGCTCGACTGGAATATGGCATACGACCAATTCTTGCTAGTCTACAAACCCAAGGGGATGACACAAAGAGCATATGCCGAAACCGTCATGGAGATGGACCACACATACGTTTCCACTAATTTCGTGCGGATAGAATCCGAGCGAATATTAAGCGGTTCAAAGACGCGCATGACAAAACTTTTAGAAACGGCGCTGTTAAGCGTTGAAGCGAGCCTGAAAGAAAAGGCGGACTACTCGCCATCAGCCGAACGGAACGGGATAAGTGCAGAGTTTAAAAACCGATTTGGACTCGATGCGTTCAAGGCGATGGCAGACAGGCTCGGGTTCAGTCCGCAGGCCGTGAATATTGCGGTCACACAGAACAGCCAAACGAACATCGTTATTCCACCGTTATTTGCTCAGCAATACGCAGATGACGCAAAAAAAATGTTGGGCGAATGATGCCAACGCTTCATCCGACAGCGAAACAGACGCAGGTGCTGGACACTATCAAAGCGTTTATGAGCGAACACGGAAGACCGCCGACATACAGAGAGATAGGAGCAGTCGTCATATTATCGCCAGCAGGAGTCAGGACAATGCTAAAGGGCCTTGAGGCGCGTGGACTACTGACATGGAACACTAACGAGGCCCGTAGCATTCAACTAAGAGGAGCAAAATGAGCGCAGGCAGACCACCAGGACCGAAAAAAATAGCAGCGCTAGCACAGGCCGAGGCAATGCATAGAGCAGGGACACCAGACGCAGAAATCAGGCAGGCGCTCATCGTTGCGGGATTGACTAAGGCGCAATCGCTGGAAATTGTACCGCTGGCAGATAGCGAAAAGGCGGCGCCTGCTCCAGCGCCGATAATCACAGACGATGCCAGACGGGCGAACATTGAAGGCGCTGCTTTTTTTTTAGAGTCGATAGCAAAGAGGATTAGTCCAAATGCAGTGGACCGATTCAATGAATTGAGTGGCGTAAAATCAGATGCGTTGACATGGGCGAGAAAAATCAGGGGATTGGCATGATGACCGTGATTGCATTGGTTTCCGTTGCCATAAACTGCGCCACCATTGTAGTTATTTACAGAATGCGTGGCGTCGCTGTTGCGGTTTATGTAGCTGTCCGCAGACTAGAAAAGACTATTGATTTGACTGCGGACAATTTCAGTATCCGTGAGTTTGTCGTCAAGCCCTTGCGCGAAGGCGCGACACCACCATCAATCAACGGGGAGCGCTATGACATTTAACAACGAGGGGATCAGCCTGACGCACGATGAGGTTGTTGACTGGCTGAAATGGTATATGGCTAAACAGGAGAGGGGCGGAGTGCTCGAGGGCGACAGAAACAATTTAGGCGCGGCGATTCTTTATTTTTTTGAATCAGGCCCAAATTACATTGGCGAGCAGGCGCACACAACGAAATGCTACCAATGCATGGGCAAGGGACACAGCAACCTAGTGCTACTAGGGAGCGACAAACCGCAATCATGCAACGCATGCAACGGGACGGGGAGACAGGCAAAACCGAGCGATCCGATGGACGGCAAAAATGACTGACATTGAATTACTGGACAGCAGGCGCTTTTGCTCATTCGTGGACGAGTTCGCTGAGAAATGGAACGACGCCGATGATGAGCAACGAGAGGCATTCATCGACTTAATGCGCCAATGGCTGAGTGGTGAGACGGTAAAGGCTGTCGCGTCAACTGTTGCGCCGAAGAGGTTGCCTGAGAAATCAGTGGCAATCACAGAGCCTAAGCGCGGTGGCTGGCCCAAGGGCAAGCCGCGGACAAAAAAACAGCAGGCGGTAAGCGGCGATTCAAATAAACCAATGACAGCGTCCGAACGCGCGCTGTATGTGGCGCAGGCGATGGAAGCGCAGGCGAATGTGCGCGATCAGCAAAGCGTTGTCAACGATGCAGTGGCGCAAGTCATTGTACCGAATTGGCAAAAAACTCCGCAGACAGAGGGCTACAAACATTTCATCGTCAACGCAAACAGACACGGCGAGCAGGTGAGTTTCGAGGGAGAGCGATGGAAAACGGCGCTAACGTTACACAAAATACCATGTGGCGACATAACGTTCAAACCAGAAGGCCTTGCTATGTCACAGGACGGCGCGACCAGTAAACCGAATGGGCAGGCGTGGCGGGTAATCATTGGATGAACCATTACTCACATCGCTGAATGAAAAACAACGCGCGTTTTTATTCAGTCCGCAAAAATACAGCGCCTATTACGGTGGCATCCGAAACGGAAAAAGCTGGGCTGGGTGCGCCAAGGGCCTTTTGCTCAGCGACATGTTCCCTGGGAATGTCGGCGTAGTTGGGCGACTGTCGTATCAAGAGTTAATTGATACAACGCAGAAAGATTTTCTTTATTTCGTAAAATTGCGCAACGGTGGCACACTTGAGCCAGGGCCGTATGTGGAGCGATTCATTGCTGGGCCACCAGCGACGCTATGGTTACGCAACGGATCTGAGGTCCGTTTCCGCTACGCAGACAATCCAGACAGTATTCTCGGCGCGACACTCGGCTGGTTCTATTTGGACCAAGCTGAGTTTATATCTGAAAAAGTTTACAGCGCCTTAGAGGGGCGTTTGAGCCTGTGGGGTCCAAAGCGTGTGCAGGAATGCAGGGACGCTTACCAACGTTTGTACGGCGCACCATTGCCGTACACGCCACGAGAGTTTGGATTTATCACCGGCAATCCTGCTCCAGGCTGGGTGTACAAGAGGTACAAATTAAATCCGACTGGTCAATACCAGATGATTGAGGCGAGTAGCGCGGCCAACGAAGCCAATCTGCCAGCAGAGTATATTAAGAGCTTGCGAGCCACAAATACAGCAGAGTGGGCGCAACGCTGGCTTGACGGCAGTTGGGAAGTTTTCAGTGGGCAGATTTACAAAACGTATCTACCAGCATTACACTGCATTGACCCAATGCCCATTCCAGCACACTGGCCGCGATTCCTTGGCTGGGATCATGGGCAGCAGAACGCCACAGCCGTTGCGTTTGTTGCGGTGGACGAAGACGGAAATTCGGTTTTATATAAAGAGCATTACAAAGTTTCTGCCAACATCAAAGACCACGCTGACGATGTCAAAGCTCTTTCGATTGGCGACTCTGTAAGGCGCACACCCGACGGCAAGGGAATCATCGTGTACATGGACCCGAGTACCAGCGGGCGCAGTGATCACGATGGGAGAGATTTCCAACAGCTTTACGGCGAACTCGGAATATTTGGCATCAATGCCAACAACAGGGTGAGCGCTGGCATCCAGAAAAACCAGCAGTTGTTGATGCCTGACCCGAAGCACAAATTTCCGCCGTGGCATCCGCGAGCAGGACAGCTAGGCAGTCCTCGCTTTTTCGTTATCGCAGACCATTGCCCGGCGTTCTGTCACGAGGTCACGCTGTACAGATGGGCGGACACGCGCGACGGTGCGGAAGAGAATTACAAAGAGAAGCCTCACAAATATCTTGACCACATGATGGACGCTTGGCGATATGCCGAAATGGCCGTATTCGAAACAGCACGGACGCCAGTGGTCGAGGAAATACCGACGTATCAGCAATGGGTGCTGAACAGTATTTTGAATGATAGGCCAATGCCATCCGAGGATACAAATTGGTGATTGAACAAACTCCCGATAGGCAATTAAACCAAAAAGACAATCAGGCTGAGTCGGTCGGGCTAGTCGCATTCCCTGATGGGGTGACGGCGCAATGGCTGACGGGCAAGACCAAACATTTAAACACGTCCTTCAAAACTTGGTTCGATACAACGTTGCTTGGAATCGAGGACAACTACAAATTGTATCGAGGCAACGCAATCGCGGGGACGTTGCCCAACGGCACGACCATTCCGATTGTGACCAGTATTGTTGACACGATGACGGGCCGAGTAGTGACCAGCCTAGTTCCACGTGAAACATTCGTTAGCGCCATAGCCGTTGACCCCGACCTACAAATGCAGTCCGACCACAACAAACAAGAGGTTGTGACGGATTTCATCAACGAGACAATCAGCACGACGGATGGATTCGCTGACAAGGCGGATGAAACTATCAAAATGCTAATGCTTGAAAACGTGGCGGTGGTTGAGGCGAAATGGACGATCAGCAAACGTCAGGAGTTGGTGGCGCAACGCACGCCTGACCCAATGACACCAATGGGTGAGCCTCACCCAATTACAGGCATGGTTCAGCAAGAATACGAAATCGGGCGCCCTGATTTCGAGCCAGTGTCTATCCGCATGATGGCGTGGGATCCACGCTGTAAGACAGGGTTGGCTGACAGTCCGTGGGTTCGCAAGCGGTCAATGGCGAGCATTAACGAATTGTTTCGTATGCAAGAGGATGGAATAATCGAGAGCGTTGATGAAATTGTTCAAAGGGCTGGCAAGGCGCTGTCTCCTGATAATCCTAGCGACCCTGACGCCAAACAGTCGCAGGCGGTTGACTCTAAACAGCTACCGTCAGTCGGCTGGGACGATGGGGTGTGGGAGCTAGATGAATGGTGGGCAACGCTGGCATGGAAACACGACGGCATTCATCGGCAGGCTGAGTATCAGTTCTGGATTGTTGGCGGTGATACGGTGGTTAAGTTTCGACCCAACCCACTAATCCCGCAACGCAAGCCATTCGCGACTATCAAGGCGAGCAGACAGCCTGGCCAGCTACTCGGAATCGGACCTGTCACGGTAATTAAATCTATGCAGAGGGCGCTGAATAATAACATGTCGAGGCTGGAGCAATTGGTGAACAATTCTGCAAACAGTCCGACATTTTACGAGCCATCCAGCGGCATGGATGGGCGGAGCGTGAGCTTGCAGAGCAATAGCCTGATTCCTGTCCTGTCGGTCCAAGGAATCAAGCGCTTCGAGCCAGCAACGCAAGCGATTGAGCTAATCAGCAATTTCATTCAGTTCATTATTAGGCAGATGAGAGAGGCCACGGCGGCCAATGACCAGTCACAGGGTATTGGGCAAGAGGCGGACACGGCTACCGAGGCGCAGATTCTGGCGCAGGGGTCAAATGGGCGGTTCGGCTACATTACAGAGATGATAAATAATTCAATGTTCGGTTCGATAGCGAATGAATATTTTCTGCTCTGGAAACAGTTTGGCGAGCCTGGAAAAATGATTGTCAAGGACGGGTCCAACGACGGCAAGGGGTACCGAGTTCAGCCCGAGGATTTAGCGGGGTGCTACATTTTCAAGGCCGTCCCAACGCAGACACAGCAGGCAAAAGTCGCGCATTTCGGACAGCTCAAAGGATTGTTGCAGGACATCATGCAATTGCAAGCGGGCGCACCTGGCGCAATGGTGAACAACGAGGGCGTCCCACAACAATTGCAAGTCTATGATTTCTTGGCGAACAATATGCTCCCATTGGTGAATGTGCAACCGCGTGGGCTGTTCAAGGATGCGCCACCACCACCGACGGGGCCAACTGGTGCGACTGGTATGCCACCGATGGGCGCAGGCAATCCGATTCCATCACCGAGTGAATCGCCATCACAGACTGACCCGGCGCAGGGCATTGTATGAGCGACGCATACGAGGAATTGAGAGCGCACAGGGCGGACATGGTGCAATTTTTTGCGTCAAAAGGATGGGAGCTATTGCTGAAATGGGCAGAGGCTCAAGCTCGGGCAGAGTTTGAAAAGGCCATCCGTGGCGCAACGCCAGAGGAACGAGAGGCCGCGCGCGTAGAAGGTTTGGCAATCGAAAAAGTTATCCGCCTGCCTTTCTTTATGGCAGAACACGCAGGGATTAATACCGCAAAAGGGGCCTTTGGTCATTCTGACCAAACCACTCCAGATGCATAGTACGAGGCACTAATGAACGAGACACAGGAACAGTTAGACGTAATGCCCATTGAACAGCTAGAAACGCTTGTGTCCGAACAGGGACACACCGAGGAAGCCCCTGTCGACGGAAAACAGGACACTTCTACGGCGACGACTGGCGAAAGCGTGGGCAAGAGCGAAACAGAAACGGGATCAGCACCAGATGAGGCGCCACCCAAGTGGTTCGTATCTGCACAAGAAAATCTAAAGCGCGAGCTTGGCTCGTTGCGCAAAAATCAGAGCGCAATGGACAAATTACCGCAAATGATTGAACGGCAGATTGAACAGCGCTTGGCGCGCCTACAACAACAACAAAACCTCAGCCCCGAGGACAGACAGAATCAGGAGCAGCTTCAAACCCAGCAAGAGCAACTCGATGCGTACATCTCTAAAAAGGCCACGGAAGTTTTTGGCAAAGAGGGCGGGCAATATATTGGATTGCTGAACGAGATGAAAGAGCAGCGGCAGGACAGCAACCATCGCAATGCAGTGATGGAAATGGCGAGCCAAGTTCTGCCAGAATCGGCTCAATCAGAGGAAGCGTGGAACAGTATTTTCGAGCAGAGCTACAAGGACATTATGGCGAACAAACCAGGTGCCTTGGAGCGTCAAGAACGCTTGGAAAAAGACCCCGCTTTCGTGGCATTCAGTATGGTGCAAGCGCAACGCAGTAGAGTGCAGGGGCAAGCGCAGCAGGTGACGCAAACGCGCACAGATCAAGCGCGCGCGGCGTCACAAGGTGTAAAAACCGCGACCGTTTCCAATGCTGGCAAAAAACCAGTCAGCGAAATGTCACAAAAGGAATTGGACGGTTTATCAATTGCTGAGCTTGAAGAGGCGATACCCGAATCTTAAAGGCTAGAGGGCTACACAAAAAGGACACCTAACATGGCAGCTACAACTATCGCAGTATTTACAGCAGCAGCTCAAACAATGTACAAGAAAAAGGCTTTTGATTTCTTGCGCAAAAATCTTTATTTCCACCAATCGGGCATGATGGAGAAATTTGGCAAAAACCAAGGCCAGACTATCAGCACGTACCGCATTGACAATCTAAGCGCTACGACTAGCGCTTTGAGCGAAGGCGCTGCGCCTTCCGAAGTCCAGATGACCAGCACTTTGTTCACAGCCACCTTGGCGCAGTACGGCAACTGGGTAAAAGTCACCGACATGGTGGAAGTCACTGGGCGCAGCAACGTCATGGACCAATTCAGCAGACAACTCGGCTACAACGGCGCGTTGTCAATCGATACGTTGACGTATAACGAGTACGTTTCTGGCGCTGCTGCGTTTTACAGCAACGGCACCAACAGCGGAACGTTTGCGGCGAACAGCTATTTCACCAGCAAGGACATTCGGCGTTTGAGCAAGTTGTTCCGAGCCACCAACGTCCCTACGTTTGACGATGGCTTCTACAGCCTGTACTTGAATCCCGACTGCGAGTTCGATGTCACCACAGATAATCTGTTCGGTTCCGTGACGGATCTGCAAAAGCGCGACTCTAATGATGTGAAATGGAAAAACGTCGCTGGCACCTATGGCGGATTCCGTGTCTATACCACGTCGTTGATTGATAGCTCGGCTAACATCAACAGCATTCCCAACGTTTACACTAATTTAGCGGTCGGTTATGGCGCGCTGATGAATGTTGCGGCTGACGATGCGTTGCCGTTCAATCTGTTCGTCAATAGCTCTGCCAATGTCACAATTAGTAACCCCCTGGGGCAGCTGGGTTCGATTGGTTGGAAATCCTCGTACGTCGCTAAATACATCGGCACTGACGGCCCGCGCGCGTACAAAGTCTACGCCACGGCTTCTGAGCCTTCGTGATCGTAAATCAACCGCAGGGGAGCAATCCCCTGCGGCCTTAAAGGAGCCAATGACATGGCTAAGAAGCAAATAGCGGAATCAAGCGAGAATGCTGCGCAAGAAGTTGAGGCAAAGGCCAGTGCTGGCTACTCGCCGGCGCAGCTTTATAAAATTGAAACGCTGAAAGCCAAAGCGGACGCTGAAAGTGCCAAGCGTAAAGCGGTACTAGCGACTGTTAAGGCAGAGGCTGGAAATTTTAAGCCTGAATTGCGCGGTCAGTGGATTGATTACGCTGAAAAATCAGGCGTAGTCAGCCCTGCGCTGATCATTGCGGAGCGTTTCAAACAGGATGGGGAAGATTTAAAGTTGATTTTGACACTTTACGTCTTTTCGCCTGCAACTGCTGTGCCTTACAAGGCAGAGCGCACATTCTAAATAGGAGAATCATCATGGAATTACAAAAACCAACTCCAAGCTCTTTCGAACCCAAGGGCAACGACTCTAGCCAACCGTTAGGCGACTCGCCTGCAACTGGTGTCGCGTTTGAAAAGGTCACAATCGAGCAACGGAAAACTGCTGGCGGTAATGCAAACACCATGCAGGGCATTAGCTCGGATAAATAAGAAAATGGGCAGAGGGACAGTCAGTTTTTCCTATTTCCGCAGGGCGTTGATCGCAATGAATCCACGGATACAGCTAGAAGTGGATGAAAAATCAAAGCACCGTGGCGTGATGGTATATTTAAAAATACCCAGTCACCCAGAAAGCAATCCCGTAAACGGATTGTGGGAAATCCTGGCTGTCCCATCTCCCAAATATTTCAGAATCATGCCGAAACACGACACAGAGCATGAGGGTAAATGGGTAAGGGGCTGGTCAACATTTTTCAGAGCGTGTCGGAAAATGAAAGAGCCGAATGGGCGGTACATTTTCGACCCCAAGCGCGTAAGGGCTTTTTTCACAGAGCCATACGGCGACAAGTTTAAATCTGTTGAGTATCGCAACGCGCTGAGCGCAAAAAACGAAGCGCCAGAATCAAAACTTGCGAAACAGATGCAGGACAAGCGGTATGTTTTTGATCCGCGCAAATTACCTTCGCACATGGCGGTATAAAATGCCTTTAGCTGGACAAAAAACATTTCTCCAGATACAAGCGCAGTTAGGCGGTCAAATCCTTGGTGGGCAAGGCGGAGCATCACCCTATTGGGACACGACTACGCGCCCGACATTGGCAGAGGTGAAGGTTTTAATCAATGACGCATACCGCGAGGTGTGTTCGGAGCGTGCGTGGTGGTTTTTGTTCCGCGAGTTCACATTCAACACTGTTGTCGGGCAAACAGCGCCTTACGACATGGACGTGACGGCGAAGCAGGTAAAAATGATGAGCATACCAGCCAGACAATTAAAAATGTCGTGGATTGCGTACAGCGATTGGAAGGTAATTCACCCGGGCGGATACACAAACATGGCGAACATGCTACCTGTCAATTATGTGCCTGCGCCACCTGACGCGACTACTAACGGATTGCAATTTTATCTTGTGCCAGGCCCTGCTGACGCCGTTTACTCGGTGCAGTATGGCGCAGAGCTACGCATAGCAGATTTAAGCGCAGATGCAGACACGCCTTTGATTCTGCCTGAATGGCAGGACGTGTTTATCCTCAAGGCAAAAATGAAAATATTTGATTGGCTGGGCCAAATGGACAGGGTGACGGAAACACAACAGTTATATTCGCAGCGCATGATTCAGATGTGGAAGTTTGATCAAGAAACTGAAGAATCTAGCTGGCGTATGCGTGACACCGCCGCAGAGTCGGCCTACAGCCCGTACACAGATGTGAACAGAGCGCTGTTCGTTCCATTCGGGCGGTAAATGGCACAGCTACCTGCTGGACGTAAATCTAAAAGGTACGACTTTTTAGGCGGTGGCTTAGTCACTCGGCCAGATGACCGCTATACCAATCTATTGAATGACAAGGGCCATTTTTACAGCCCCGACGAAACTAATTTACAGTTCACAAAAATCGCTTCAATGCAGAAACGTTTTGGATACGATCAAAACGGCATTGATATTCAAGGTGCGAGCACGTCAATCCTACAATCAGCGCTAACCGCTGACGTTGCCCCCTATATATCCGTAGCGGTGGATGGTTCCTATTGTGAGTTTTACGCAAAAATAACAGCGTCCGCGACCAACACGATTGAGGCGGTCACTATGCGGGTGAGCGCAAGTGGGAGCGACCCCAGTCTGCTATCTACGCTCCAGTGTTTCATATTGAATGACAACGCTGGAGCACCTGGCACAGTCAGGGCCACGGCGTCTAATTCGTATGTGGATGCATACGAAATTGAGGCGACACAGCAAGCGCCAGTATTTTTCTATTTCCCGGCGCCCGTTGCGGTGACGAATGCGACAGCGTACTGGATTTGTGTAAAAATGCTAGCCCGTACTGGAGCAGCGGCGGCAACCAGCAAGCTCTTGATGTTTGGCAACGACTCATCTGTGGGCGTATTTAAATATGGCACAACGGGGAGCCTGACCACGTCTACCACGTTTACCCCATACCAGATAATTTATACAGGTAGCCGTCCAGTATTGGGCATCTATGATTACAGGCCGCAAGCAGCTGGAGTGATAACCCAATTTCCAATGCTGGCGTGCAATGGGAACCTGTACTACTACAACGCTGGCTACACTAGTATTGCGAGTGGGCTAGCGTCGAGCGTGAACAGTCTTTACGATTTTGAGACGCTCAAGAATCTTCTGTTTAGTTGCGATTTGGCAACGAGTGCTAATCAATGCTGGGATGGTTCTGCGGCGGCAACAATGACAGCAGGGTACAGGGGGACGTTTGCCACAGCGCAGACAGCCAGCGCAGGCGGACCGTGGAGCAACGGGACGGGCATTGTAAAGGTGATGCTAGTGACGGCACTACGGTCAGGTGGATACAGAGCTAGCACCGTTGCATCTGTGACGCTGGCGAGCGCAACCAACAAAATAGATTTGTCCGCCATCACAGTAGACGCAATCGCGACGCAGTTTAGCTTCGATGTGGCATCGACGGCGACAACAGCGTATTGCACGCTCCCAAACGGGACGGCTTTTTATAAAATTCCAGCGGCGTATCTGTCTACTGCTGGCAATCCAATCGCCAACACGCAGACAGCGAACAGCATATTGCCAATGACGGACGCACAGTTAATTGCTGGCGGGACTATTGAGCTTGGTCTAGGGTACGCGCAAGGTTATTTCACTGGACAAGTTGCCACGCCGAAAGCTAAATATTTTCAAGTGTTTCAAAATATGCTGGCAAGCGCTGGAGACCCGAACAATCCAAGCCGAGTTTGGTTTACAGAGCAGTACGCGCCTAACGTGTGGGGCGACGGATCTAGCGGGACGGGCATTCAAGGCGATTTCCTTGACGTAGCGGTGGACGACGGCGAAACAATCACCGGGCTGGCTGTATCCGACGGCGCCCTAATGATTGGCAAACAATCCTCAATCTATCGCGTGGATTTCACTGGCAACGCAGTAAATACGTGGGTAGTGAACAGGGTTCACGGTCAGATTGGCGTGCTGTCTCATTGGTCGATGCAGATTATACCCGAGGGATTATATTTTTTGTCTGCCAGAGGCCCGGCGATTTGCTATGGCACCTATTCGGATGTGTTGCCACAAACTAGGTTCATCCAAAATCTTTTTGACAACACGTCAACAACGTCATTTAATTTAAATAGCATGATTTATGCAGTCGCCTGCAACGACACTAGCAGGAATCAGGTGATGATGACCGTGAGCAGTACAGGGACAACGGTGCGGGACAGAATACTCGCCTATGATTACGAGCAAAAAATGTTCGGCCTTTATGATGGCTATCAAGCAAATTACATTGCTATTTTGGGAGACAGCAATGGATTGCCTGTTTTGTGGAACGGAAATTATAGCGGCCAGGCGTTCAAACGGTCCAGTGATTACAAGGACAACGGCGTCGAGATAATCAGCCGATTCAGCACGCCGAACATTGATTTTGGCGATCCGTCCAGTTTTGCGCAATTAGATTTTTTGCACGTGTCAGGCAAGGCGCTGACTAGCCTCGCTAAATTATACGTGGATGTGTTTGCCGAGAATGCCGCGTTGCCATATAGGACAATTGTGCTGGATATGACAAAAGCAGATTTTGCCACGGGGCTTGCTGTCAGGCTCGGGTTTGTCGGAAAATCCGTCAAGTTGCGTTTTAGAAGCGTAAATTATAGAGGCACAAACAATTTAGAGATTCATTGGATGCGGTTGGAATGGAGCGAATCAGGCGGAACGAGGCTTGGATGAAGGCAAATCTTGATAATCCAAATCCCGCAATGGGCCAAGAGCAGGTTGACGAGGTGAACGTCAACAATATCAAGAAAATCCGTCAGACGTTAAACGCAACAGGAGTCAATCAGCTTTTGCTAGTCCAAGCACAGACCAGCACGGCGTTTAATTCCGCAACGTCTGCGGTCCCAGTTGTTGATGGAAAGAATATGGAGGGCGCATTTACGTCAAGCGGTGGATGGGTGCGCGTGCTTTTTAAAACAGCACAGGAGTATTCAGGCGCATTTTTAATTGATGCCAGATTGATGGTGGATGATGTAGTTTTGGATTATAAGCGCTTCACCACGGCGGGCTTTGGTGCGGCGTTGACCCTGCAATGGGAGGGGACACTTTCGGATGGAAAGCACACTGCCAAAGTGCTTTTTGCCAATGCAGCAGGAACTTGCACTTTTAGCGCCAACGGATCATTCACAACGCTTCAGGTGGTGGAAACCAGCTTATGATCAGCGTGTCTTTTCCAGACTTCTTTAGAAATTGCCAATCAAAACTGACCGGCGAACAGCTAAAGAATCTTAGCGCTGACCATCAGTATGTAAGGGCTGGCAGTAGCTATCTCGGCGTGTCGTTTTTCAATGGCATGATGTGGGTGCATATTATGGTCGGGGACATTCGGGGCATGTGGATTGTCAGGGAATGGCTTGGCTCCACAGACATCCAGCGCCTTGGATTTGCGTGCAGGCCCGACAGCGCAATGCAGGCCGTGGGCAGATATTACAACGGAGAGTTTGAGGCCACTGGCGAAAAGTACGAGGACGGGACGCCCATACTGCGGTGTGTAATACAAACGCAACAAACACAACGACTAGAGAAAAATAAACACAAACTGGAATCCGTGGCTTAAATTAAACGGGATGACAATCACAAGGAGGAATCAAGATGGGTGACGGCGCTAGTCAGATTGATTGGAACCCAACGCATGGGCAGGCGTGGTCAGGGAACACGGATTGGAACCCGCTAAACTCGACGCTAGGTCAGTTTGGTCAAGGAAACTTTAGCGAGGCTGCACGTGGCGCGCTCGGTGGTGCTGAACGCTTCATCAAGGACAGCGCGAGGATATCCAAGGATATAATTGCGCCCGTCGCTGGCATGAGAGACATTGCTGGAGAAATCACAGGAGAGACGGGAATAAAAAAACGAGCCGCCAAGGATGAGGCTGACAGAAACGCTTACGACGCTCAACAGCGCCAAATTCAAGCGCAGGCTGCGCAACAGCAAAAAGCAAGCGCCGACGCGACGGCAAAAAATCAAACGTACAGGGACCAGCAAACGCAATTGAGCAACAGCGCGGGCGAGGCAGATGCTTTTGCTAAAGCGAGGGCAGCCGCTAGACGCGCTAAGGGGTCGGAAATGTTTGGGGGATACAATGGGTGACGGAAAAGGAACGCCGTGGGGGCCGATGGAATATGGTCGGCCTGACGCACCGCAGTACGAAACGGATTTTGCGACTGATTTAGGCAAATACATGACAGGGCCAGAGTTGGCGGCGGCTAAAGAGCAGCTGGCCGTCGAGGGCGGCGAGAATCAGCGCCAATACATGGCTGGACAATCCAAAATGCTCGGCAGTGGCACAACCAGTGGGTCAAACGCTGGCGCATTAGCGAACATTCAAGCGCTGACGCAAAAAAACCAGAACAATGCGGCGTTGCAAATCGGAAAAGAGCAAATGGATGCATTCAACAAAGCAAAAATGGCACGCAACCAGCTAATGTCACAGAAATATGGCATTGACTCGCAGAATTACGGACAAGAGCAAGCAGGCAGAGGGCAAGCGGTTGGTAGCCTGCTAGGTGCTGGGGCGAGTATGGGTGGGTCGTACCTTGGCGGGTTGGCGTCCCGTCCGCGAGGGAAATAATGGGCAACGAATCAGCATGGGCAGGCCTAGGCCAAGCCTTGCAGAATGGCGCAGACGCATACAGCAAGGCGAGAGCCGCGCGTATGGCGAACGAGCGCCAGTCTGCACAGGATGCTATGGCGTCTAGCGCGTTCGAGGCAGAGCAAAAAGAAAACACGCCAAGTTTTGATTTAGGCAAGGGGTTGTTTGCGACACGGCCCGAGGCGGTAAAAATGCGCGAAATTGAAATGGCGCGCAAGGCCACTAGCGGAGCGCCTGGCGGGATGCGACTAAAGCCGGGCGAGCGATACAACCAGCAAACCGACACAGTGGAATCGGTGCCAGGTTCTGATTTGTACCAAGTGCAAGCTGGGAAATATCACAAAGATTTAACTGCGTTAAATGCTTTAAAAAACTCTGCGACTATGGCCAATGAAAAGATTGATAAAATATTGGGCACCAAAGGAAATATCGAAAGCCAGTATGGCAGAGGATATTCGGGAGTTCTGACTGGGTGGACTAATCCAGACGCAAAGGCAAACATTCAAAGTCTTGCGTCAAACCTAAAAGCTCAAGGTCTTCAGCTAATGAAGGGTGGCGGCGGTATTGGCGCAATTTCCGAAAAAGAGTGGCCGATTATGGAAGGCCTGCTCGGCAGATTGTCATCGAGCATTAGCGAAGGCGCTGCCAGAGAAACGCTAGGAGAAATAAAATCACGCCTTGGCAAAATGCAACAGGACGCGGAGGGCGCGCATGATTTGCAGTGGAGTAATACGCAATTCGTAAACCCTATGAGGACAGGCAAAAAGGGGCAGGCAGGACAATCTGCACAGAGCATGCCCGAACATAAAACCTTGGCTGAAAAAATATTGAGCGACCCCGAGGCAGGCCCTGACGATATTGCGTGGGCAAAATCACAGATGGGGCAATAGTGGGCAAATACAGCGACCAAATAGCAACGCTAGACGCGCCTGCTCGAAAGAGCAAATACGCGGACGCTATTGGTGCGCTCGAAAAACCGCCAAACACTTCTAATGTCGAGCAGGAAAAAGACGCGTACTATTCTCCATCTGAAATAGTCAAGCGTGCGGCGGTAGGCGCTACGCAAGTCCTGCCTTTTGCGGCACCGCTAATGAATGTGGCGCAGGGGCGCGACGCGTACGAGGGAAGCGCCGTTGACCAAGGCGCGGGAATGCTCGGCGACGTATCTAATGCTGCGTTGACCGCGTTGACCGCAGGCAGAGGATTGGGTGCGGGGGCTGCTTTAAACGCGACGCTGGAAGGATCTGGCATAAACGAGGGAATGCGGAAAGCGGCGTCTGCGGTTGAGGACGCTTACGATCCGCAAACGTCCAGCGTCGGCCTGAACATGGCGTTGCGTACGCCACAGACAGCGATTTCTGCGCTGATTACGGCAATACCCGCAATCCTGGCGAGTAACAAAAAATTGCAGGCCAGAGCAGCAGAAATTGCACCGTCGATGCCTGCGCCAATAGCGAAATTACTTGCGCCCAAGCCGATTGATTCGAACGTGGCTAATCGCGCCAATTTCGCCCAAGCGCATGGCATTCCGTTGACGATGGGCGAGACGATGGGTGAGACTAGCCCCGCGGCGTTGCGTGAGGCAGGCTTTAGACGTTCTGCTGGCGGTGAAAGGGCGGCATTGGACATGCAGGCTAAACAGCAAACAGCCATCCGTGAAAATCTCGCCATGCGCGCCGAGAGTATGGGCGATGATACGCTTGCTGGAGAAATCAGGCAGGGCGGGATGATGACAGACGGCAGACAGCTCGCTGACGTGCCAGAGGAAGCGGTGGCTTTAAGGCGCGAGCGCGGGCAGGCCGTCGGCGCTGCCAAAAAAGCATTGGCGCAAGAAATTCCGATACGGTCAAACTTCGCTAAAGAATTGC
>JANLXT010000080.1:0-20480 GCA_031365225.1 candidate division FCPU426 bacterium | reverse complement strand
TATGACGCCAATGCAGTGAA
This sequence comes from candidate division FCPU426 bacterium, assembly GCA_031365225.1. GTDB lineage: Bacteria > Oederibacteriota > JAJYGY01 > JAJYGY01 > DAIDJD01 > JANLXT01. Next base: position 20,460 of record JANLXT010000080.1, on the reverse strand, counting down.
GGCCGCTGAGGACGCGTTCAACCAGCGCTTTGGCAAAGACGCGGTTCTAGTTCCTGACGGCACACCAGAGGTTTCGGTGGCTGGCATGCAAAAAATATCAAACGCGCTCGCTGCGGCCACGGGCGAGTCATCTTCGCAGGTGAGGCGCTTAGTTCAGCAAAAGGGCGTGCATTGGTTAGACGGCGCGGACTACACGGTGCTGCCCGAAGCGGCGCTCAATGAACCAGCGGCGGTCCTGAGTGGTCGAGTGGTCAAAGTGGGTAAACTGCGTTATTTCAAATTCGTATGAGCCAGGATCCGCAAGATCAGGACGAGCCAGTAGGTGTGCAGGGCTATCTCTGGGCTGCCGTCGTTGCTGCGGGTTTGATTTTTATCTTGGGTAGCCATGCCCTGCTGGGCCGCTTGGCCTTGCGGCCCGAGTTGGTGCAGAACGACCCCCTCTTTGTTTGGGGCCTTCAAAGCTTGCGAATACTGGGCTACGTGGCCGTTATCGTGGCTTTGGGGGCCTTTATTAGAGGGTGGCGCCGGGGCGATAAATAGCTCTTGGAGCAGGCTTGGCCAGCAATCTTGCTGGTCAATTTTTTGTATATAATCCATATTAATATGATATAGTATATTATAGATTATTTAGATAACCCATCACCGTAGGAGTAAAGCCATGGGATTACGCATTGGCGACATCGCCCCCGACTTCGAGCAAGAAAGCAGCTCAGGCACGATCAAGTTTCATGAGTACCTTGGTAGCAGCTGGGGCTTGCTCTTCTCGCACCCGGCGGACTTCACCCCAGTCTGCACCACCGAGCTGGGGGTTACGGCCAAACTGAAGGCCGATTTCGACAAGCGTGACGTCAAGGTCATCGCCCTGAGCGTGGATGACAACCAAAGCCATGCGGGCTGGTTGCCTGATATCGCCGAGACCCAGGGCACGGCGGTCAACTTTCCAATTTTGGCCGATGTGGACCGTAAGGTGGCCACGCTCTATGACATGATCCACCCCAATGCTGACGACAAGGCCACCGTGCGCAGCGTCTTTTTTGTCGGACCCGACAAAAAGATAAAAGCCTCGATCACCTATCCACCCAGCACGGGCCGCAATTTCGACGAGATCCTGCGTGTCATCGATAGCCTGCAGTTGACTGCCAAGCACAAAGTGGCGACCCCTGTGAACTGGAAAAAAGGCGAAGACGTTATCATCGTGCCCGCGCTCAAGGATGAAGCCGAGATCAAAGAGCGCTTTCCTGAGGGCTACAAAGCGGTGAAACCATATCTAAGGATCGTGAAGGATCCGAGCGCGAAGGCCTGATGACTTCCTTTGACGACAACTCGCTCTCTATCGGCAACACGCCGCTTGTGCGCCTAAAAAATTTGGCGCCAGGTGGCGCGTTAATTTTTGCCAAGGTGGAAGGACGCAATCCCGCGTACAGCGTTAAATGTCGCGTGGCAGCGAGCATGGTCTGGGAAGCCGAAAAAAGTGGCCAATTAAAGCCGGGCATGCGCTTGTTAGAAGCTAGCAGTGGCAACACCGGGATCGGGTTGGCCATGGTCGCGGCAGCGCGGGGCTATAAGCTCACCTTGGTCATGCAAGAAGGTATGAGCGAGGAGCGCGTGAAAGTGTTAAAGATGCTTGGCGCAGAACTGGTCATCACGGATCCAGCTTTAGGCATGACTGGAGCTATTGAAAAAGCCGAATCCTTGGAGCGCTCCGATCCCAGCACGTATTACTACACTCGTCAGTTTGAGAATCCTGCCAATCCTTTGATCCACGAGCGCACAACGGGACCAGAGATCTGGCAAGCGTTAGATGGCCAAGTGGACGTGTTGGTTGCGAGCGTTGGAACCGGTGGCACGATAAGTGGATTAGGACGATACTTTAAGCGTGAAAAAAACCGTGATGTCGTGATGGTGGCGGTTGAACCGCAAGCCTTGCCTGCAATACGCGCCTTTAAAGAGAAGCGTCCGCTTGAGCCGAGCGGTCATCTGATTCAAGGCATCGGCGCGGGATTCATACCAAAAACCTTAGATTTAAATGTGGTGGACCGTGTCGAAGGCGTCAGTGATAAAGATGCGCTGGTCTTCACACGACGCCTGGCACGTGAAGAAGGCTTGCTCTGTGGCATCAGCTGTGGCGCGGCCGTGGCCGTGGCGGTTAGAGTCGCCACCGAGCCTGCGATGGCCGGAAAGAACATAGTGGTGATACTGCCTGATGCAGGCGATCGCTATGTGTCGACGGTCCTCTACAGCGACCTCTTTGAAGAGAAAACTACCAAGACGGGAGTGAAGCCTTGAGCCAACGTTACCCTCACTTAGACAAGCTCGAAGCGCAGTCCGTGTATATCATGCGCGAGGCTTTCGCCAAATTTGAGAATCTGGCGATGCTTTGGAGCATCGGCAAGGACTCGAACGTGATGATGTGGTTGGCGCGGAAGGCGTTTTTTGGCAATGTGCCGTTTCCGGTCGTGCATGTGGACACGAGCTACAAGATCCCCGAGATGATCCAATTTCGCGACCAGCAGGCCAAAGACCTAGGTTTGGATCTGGTGGTGGGCGAGAACAGCGAGGTCTTGAAGGCGGGCAACACTTTCCCCAATGGCAAGGCCACGCGCGTTGAATGCTGCGGCATGCTTAAGAAAGACGCTTTGCAAACTATCTTGAACGCCAAAGGCTACACGGCAGTTTTTGCTGGTATACGCCGAGACGAAGAGGGAACGCGAGCCAAAGAGCGTTATTTTAGCCCACGCGGCAAAGATTTTGCTTGGGACTTTAAGGACCAACCCCCGGAGCTATGGGATCAATTTAAGACCGACTTTGCTCCGGACACGCATATTCGCATACATCCGTTGCTGCATTGGACCGAAGTAAATATTTGGGAGTATATCCACCAAGAAAGCATTCCCGTGGTGGGTTTGTATTTTGCCAAAGACGGCAAGCGCTACCGCAGCCTTGGTTGCGCGCCATGCACCAGCCCGGTGGATAGCCAAGCTACCACGGTTCCCGAGATCATCACTGAGCTACGCGCTACCAAAGTCGCTGAACGTAGCACGCGCGCTCAGGACGCCGAGAGCGAGCACGCCTTTGAGCAGTTGCGTGCGCAGGGGTATATGTGAGCGCGACCCCGACATCCACCGAGCAGCAGCTGCGCATCGTGATCGTGGGACATGTGGACCACGGCAAGTCGACCTTTGTGGGGCGCTTGCTGGCGGACACGGATAGCTTGCCCACGGGCAAGATGGAAGCGCTCATCGCCTCGTGCAAAAAACGCGGCGTGGATTTTGAGTACGCATTTTTGATGGACGCTTTGCAGAGCGAGCGTGATCAGAACATCACCATCGATACCGCGCAGATATGGTTTAAGACAGCGCGACGCCAATACGTGATCATTGACGCTCCTGGCCACAAAGAATTTATTAAGAACATGGTGACTGGCGCGGCTCAAGCGGATGCCGCCTTTTTGTTGATCGCGGCCAACGAGGGCGTGCAAGAACAGAGCCGGCGGCACGGGACGCTGTTATCGTTGTTGGGGTTAAAGCAAGTGGTGGTGCTGGTTAACAAGATGGACCTGGTCGGCTACGATCAGAAGGTCTACGACGGCATCGAGACGGAGTACCGCGCTTTCCTCAAGGGCTTGGGCGTTGAGCCGCTAGCCTTCGTGCCCATGAGCGCGCGCGAGGGCGCCAATGTGGCGGTGCAAGAGCCCAAGCTGGCCTGGTACAAGGGCCTGACCGTGCTGAAGCAGCTGGACAAGTTCGAGTCACCGCCACAACCCACCGATGCCGCCCTGCGCTTCCCAATCCAAGACGTCTATCGCTTCGACCACCGCCGCATCTTAGGGGGTCGCATCGAGAGCGGTAAATTGAAGGTGGGCGATAAACTAACTTTTTGGCCGGGTGGCAAGAGTAGCACGGTGGCAAGCATCGAGCGTTGGTCGGCGGCGGCTTCGGACACGGCAGTTACTGGCGAAAGCGTTGGCATCACGCTTTCCGAGCAAATTTTTGTAGAGCGCGGGCACGTCGCTACGCATTTAGAGAGCCCACTTGTTCAGTCGCACGAGATTCATGCGCGGGTTTTTTGGTTGGGCAAACAACCGCTTGATAAAATCAAGCGATACAAGTTGAAATTGGCAACTCAAGAAGCCGAAGTGCAAGTAAAAGAAATTCGCTCGGTGTTAGATAGCGACAGCCTAACGGGTAAAGTGGGTGGGGCCGAAGCTGTGCAGCGCAACGAAGTCGCGGAGCTGATCCTTATGTCGCGAACACCCGTGGCTTTTGATAACAATGACTTATTTACGGGGACGGGACGTTTTGTGCTTGTGGATGGCTACGACATGTCAGGCGGAGGCATTGTCTTTGGTCACGCTTACGCCGATCCGAGTCACGTCAGCACTGATATTTTTTATAATCAAGGTCAGGTGACCGGCGCCGAGCGCGAGAAGTTAAAGGGCCACAAGGGTGCGGTGCTATGGCTGACCGGCTTGAGTGGTAGCGGTAAGAGCACCATCGCCAATGCGCTTGAGCGGGAGCTGACCCGCCAAGGCGTGCATTGCTACCAACTGGATGGCGACAACTTACGTTTTGGCTTGAATCGGGATCTGGGCTTTGGGACCGAAGACCGACGGGAGAACATACGGCGTGCGGCCGAGGTGGCCCTCTTGTTTTCAGATGCGACCACCGTGACCCTCGTCTCATTGATCTCGCCGTTTCGGGAAGATCGCGCGCGAGCCCGGGAATTGGCGCGCGAAGCGGGAGTGCCTTTTGTAGAAATCTTTGTAGATGCACCTTTGGGAGTTTGTGAGAAACGTGACCCTAAAGGTTTGTATGCCAAGGCTCGGCGTGGAGAGATCGCCCAATTTACGGGCTTAAGTAGCCCCTACGAGGCACCCGAGACACCCGAGCTGGTCTTGGCTACCGACACGTTAAGCGTGGACGCGAGTGTGGCGAAAATTTTAGATCTTGTGATGCCGCTTATTCGCATTAAAGGCTAGTCTGAAAGTCACCTAAAGAGGGTCTTCCACGTGTGGAAGGCCCTTTTTTGAGTTTTGTCCCGTATGGTGCGACAAAGCTGGGGAGGGTTGGCCCCATCGCTCAGGTCTGCTAAAGTAGAGCCGTGGAAAAACATAGCGCCTATTTCAATCTATTAGAAGCCATCCGTCAGGACCCGCAGTGCCCCATTTGCGGGCAAACCGCTAAAGCCATGCGTGGCTTTTTAGACTCGTATCTTTACGAAGGCGTGGTGGATGACGGCCATTGGAATCGATTGGTCGCCTCGCAAGGGTGGTGTGTCCGTCACGCCAAGACGCTCGAGGACTTTTCGGATGGTCTGGCGGTGTCGCTGTTCTATCGACACCTTTTACGTTTGGGCGTGAAGGCTTTGGGCGCGCCCAGCAGTTTTTGGTCACGTTGGGCAAAGGTTAAACCCGAACCTTGTCCGGCCTGCGATCACGAAACCGAGATGGAATCAGGATTGGCCCGTCTTTTGGCAAGCGCTGTCGACGAAGAAGAGTTTAAAACAGCGTTGAACGCACACCCCGGCCCTTGTTTGCCCCACGCGACGCAGATTGTTGAGCTCGCTGGAGCTCTTTCACTCCCCCAACGCGCTGAGTTGATTGTGTTGTTGCAAAGCAAACTTGAGATCTTGTGCGCCGAACTTGATGAGTATGTCCGAAAAAGTGATCACCAAAATACCGAGCGCATGGGCGTGGAAGCGGACGCGTGGAAACGAGCTTTGCGTCGATACTATGGACCGAGGTACTAGGCTATGCCAGACAAAGCAGCCATCCCAGGCGAAGACCTTGATTTTTTGAATCTTATCTTGATGCTTTCCACGACTGCGGCCGCCGAGCTCGGTGAGGCTAAACCAGGCAAGGGGCCTGTCAAAGGCAATCCCGCGCGCGCGCGTCAATTGATCAACATGTTAGACGCCTTGGATAAAAAGACCCAAGGCAGACGCAACACACAAGAAGAGACGATCTTGGCCACTGTTCTCAAAGACCTGCGAGAAAAATATGTTAAAGCGGTTGGCTTAGACAAGCAAGATCCCGACACGCATGCGCTCGGTCGATTGGCAACGCAGGCTTACCAGAGGACGCAACGCCCTCAATGATTTTTTTAAAATATGGTCTAGGGATTTTTATTTTTTTTCTTGGTTCGTCGACACAAGCAGACGAGAGCGGCTTAAAAAAGGCCGAGCGTCTTTGTCGTGCGGGACGTTTTGAAGCCGCCATTCATCTTTTAGAAAACCAAGTTCGAGCAGAGCCCGAGGACGCAGAGGCTTATTTTGGTCTAGGGCTAGCGCGCGCGAGCGCGGGGGACTACCGTGGTGCCTGCGATGCTTATCGTTTGAGCGTCGCCAAAGCGCCAAAACGATCGCGCGCGCATGTCGCTTTGGCGTTGGCCTTACGTGAAACAGGCCAATCTCACGCCGCGCTCGAAGCGTGCGAAAAAGGAATCTTATTGCGTGGAGTCGACGCGGGAAGCTGGAACCTAAAAGGAAACCTTCTACTAGATCTGGGACATCAAGAAAAAGCTCTGAATGCTTATCAAGAAGCGGTGCGTTTGGAACCGCGCTACGCAGCGGCTTGGCACAATCAAGGGATCCTCTATGCGCAGCAGCGGCGCTGGCCCCAAGCTGAAGAGGCGTATTTGCAGGCGTTGGATATTGACCCGCGTTATGGGCCGGCGTGGATCGGGTTGGGTTATTTGCGCGTAGCGCGTGAGCAATGGAAAGACGCTGAATTTTCTTTTGGCCAAGTTTGCAAGCTGAATGGCTATCAAGCTCAAGCGTGGACAGGACTGGCGACGCTTGCCGAAAAAAAAGGAGAGCGCTTCAGCGCCCAGCGCCTCAAAGCGAAGGCGAAGGTGGCTCGAAAAGCGGACAAAGTCTATTTGGCGGCCCGGCCGCGCGCGGCTGAACCTGGTTTAGGACTTCCATGACAAGAGAAAGCCAGCGTTCGACATTTCCTTGGCTTGCTGTCTTGAGTGCTTTGACATTTTTGGGTCTGATACGCTGGGTCAATCTAGATCTGCCTTTGGATCGTGACGAAGGAGAGCTGGCGACGTTGGCGTGGCTCTGGCGTAGTGGCGCGGGCGTGCCTTATCGTGATTGGTTGCATCAAAAGCCACCGCTGGCTATCGCCATGGCGCTCTTGGGTCAACTTTGGCGGTCTGACGGAGCGTTGGGCTTGCGCTTGGTCGCGTGGGTTTGGTCCAGCTTGACTCTGCTAACGTTGGCTTTTCTGGCGTATGGATTGGCGGCGCGGCACAGCAACTTGGATACGGCAGAATCGAGCGATCAGCCTCGGCGCTGGGCTTGGGGAGCCGCCTGGGTCTATGCGGCGCTAGCGAGCGGTGTTCGTACGCAGGCATTGGCGGCCAACACCGAAACCTTTCTGATATTGCCCAGTGTGCTTGCGGTGGCGTGTTGGATGCTACCCCAGCGCGCGGGAGTTTGGAGCGCTTTGGCAGCGGGTTCGTGGTTGGGTGTCGCTTGTTTGGCAAAGCCCGTTACTCTGCCATTGTTGCTCGTGCTGCCTTTTCTAAATTGCTCAGAATCGCTGTCAGGGTGGCGGGCCTGGGGCTGGATGAGTCTTGGTGTTGCGTGGCCTTGGGTCCTCGTGTTGTGGGGCTTTGCTCACGCCCAAGCTGCCGCGGATCTTTGGCGATGTGTGATCAGCTACAACATGAGTTATGTGGCGTCAGGCGCAAGCGGGTCCCTCCTTCGTGCTTGGGGCCTGAGTCGCTGGTTGGCGCCAGAACTTAGCGCGGCGCTTGCGCTAACGCTTTGGGGGCTATGGCGAACTCGTCGCCATGCTGCTGGCTTGGCTCTTGGTTTGTGGTTTTTGGCCGCCCTCGTGGGTGTCGCCAGTGGGGGGAGGTACTATCCTCACTACGCGCTCTTGCTTTTGGCTCCTCTTGCGCTCGCCAGCGCGGTTGGTCTAGCGCAATTACCAAAGTGGGCCGCATGCGTTGGACTAGGCGCCATCTTAGGTGGGGTTGCCCTAAGCGCCTGGCCCGTGTGGAGCGCGTCGAGCGCTCAAGAAAGAAGTTTGAGACTCTATGGCGTGCCACTTTTAGCGCAGGGAGCGGAGCTGGGCGCTTTGATCGCGCAACGCAGTCCCGCAGATTCGCGACTTTTTATTTGGGGAAGTGAAGCGCAGCTCTATTACTACAGTCAGCGCATCCCCGCCTCTCGTTTTCTCTACAACTATCCGTTGACGGGCGAGGCACCCGCTTGGGCCAACGGCGAGACAGAGTATTTAAACGGGTTGCGTGATCCTCGGACGCGTGTCGCCGTGCTGACAGAGCCTTTAAGTTTAGAACAGCCGATTCAACGAGATTTGATTGAGACGTTAGAGAACTCTTATTGGCGTTTGCCCTCTCGCCCCGGATTCATCGTGGCATTGCGGCGGGACTAGAAAGGGAACATGGAACGGGATCTACTCTCATTAGCGCGCCGCCGCCGCCAAGGCGCGCTTTGGTTGCTGGGCTTTACTTGTCTGGCATTGCGCTTACCCCTCTTAACTTGGGCCGCTGGTGCGCCTTATGATATGCAGTCGTACGCGTTGGTTGCCAAGGCCCATCTTTTGCCTGGGCTCTACAGTGATCCTAGTTTGGACGGCCGCTATCCGTACCTGCCTTTGTGGGCGCTTGTTTTAAAGAGTCTTGACGCATTGGCGGACCTTACCGGTTGGTCGAGCGCGATTCTTTTTCGGCTACCGGCTTTGTTCGCCGATCTTGGATTGACCGCATTGCTCTATAGCATGGTGGAGCGCCTTAGTTTAACGCGACTTGCTGGCGCCGCGGATCCCGGGCCAGTTTGGGCGAGCCGCGCCTTTTGGACAGGCATGGCGTGGGCGGCTAATCCGCTGGCGGCGTTGGTCAGTGCGGGGCACGGTCAATTTGATAGTGTCGCTCTCTTCTTTATCGTGGCCGCTACTTGGGCGCACGAATTTGGAGAGACCCGGCGAGCGGATCTTGGTTCAGCCCTGGCCTTGGGTGTGGCCATCGCGTTAAAATCTTGGCCGCTGGCTTTCTTGCCACTTTTTCTAGGTACCCTGTCCAGCCCGCGCGAACGCTGGCGCTGGACCTGGACTTGTTTGGCGGGACCGCTGCTGCTGGCCTTGCCTTGGCTGATGACCGAAGGACCATGGAACATGTTGCAATCCTTGCGTTATCACGGTAGCCGAGCCCTCTCCTTGCCAGAAGCTCTGCGCTCATTCTTTTTTGCAACAGGAGCGCCTGAAGCCACCTATCGGTTGATAGCGGGCGCCTGGGAAACTGTCGCCGTTGCCGCCTTGGGTGGCCTATGGACTTTAACGCTGCTGGGTGTTTGGAGCTTGCCCTTGCTGCCTGGTTTGGCTTTGGTGGCCTTGACCATGCTCGTCCTTGCGCCAGCCATGGCGACCCAATATTTGGTATGGGCGGCGTGCCTGGGGCTCTTGTTGCCCGGCAAAGCTGGGGGAAGACTCACCCTAGTCGGCTTGGTCATCGTGCTTCCATTTTACAGAGTATTTTTTCCAGAAGTACTTGTCCCGGCAGGATTCTGGTCGCCACTTGCTTTGCCGCAAGCGAGTTACTTGGTCTGGGCTTTGCTTAATCTAGGCTTGTGGTTCTATTTGTTGCGAGAGTGGTCCTGGACGCTGGAATTATGCCGGCGCCCTCGGGGCCGTCTCGATTTTGCCTGAGGATCGATTGCGGCGTCTTCGATTTCTAGTCATTTTTACTGGACTGTTAGCGCTCTTGATCACCACGGCGCGGGTGATAGGTGTACCCGCCCGGGGTGGTTACCCATGGTTGATCGCGCTCACGGTGGTTGTTTGCGTGCATCTTGCGGCGCTGGCCTTGGGGCGCTCGTTGTTGCGTCTTTTTCGTTTATATTTTAGCTCACTGCTCGAAGAGGCTCTCTATTCAAGTGGACTAGGCTTGGGCGCGCTTACTTTGGTGGGCGCGGGCCTTGGCGCGTTCGCATCCTTGCGTCCAATCACGGTTTGGGTGACCTTGGGTCTTTGCGCGCTTTTGGGCCTGAATCACTTAGAACATTTTGCCGCGCAGTTACGTCGAGATTTTCGTTCTAAACATCCCTGGGAAGGCTCAAGTGTCGAGCAGGGGCTTTTGGTTGCGATGGCGTTATCGTTGGCTTCGGTTCTAGGTCTTGTGCTGGCCCCCATCACGTTCTATGACGCGCTGGTCTATCACCTAGCTCAACCTCTACGGGCCTCTTTGTTGGGCGAGAGCGGCCCGCGCGAGAGCGTTCTTTTCACTTGGTTGCCAGCTGCCGCCGAGCATCTTTGGGCGATGCTTATCACGGTGGGTGGTGTTCAAGCGGCGTCACTCTTTAATTTTTCGTTGGCGGCGATCTTGGGACTGGGGCTCATGGATCTAGGTGCCCGCCTCTTGCCAGAGCGACGTCTTTGGCTGGCACCGACTCTATTTTTGACCCAACCGCTGGCGATTCTAGCTTTCGGTGTCTTTGGCGCGGACGGTGTCTGCGCTTTCTTTGCGTTTTTGTCGTTGGCAGCGTTACTCAATTCGGTCACGGAACGCAATGTGGGTTTGCAAGGGCGGTGGATGATTTTGGCGTTTACCCTTGCTGGCGTGGCCGTGGCGGTGAAGCCTGTGGCTTTGCAGCACGCGGCGGCGCTCTTGCTGATAAGCACTTGGTTAGCCGCGACGCAAGCACCACGGCGTTCACCAGGGATTTTGCTATTGTCGGTGGCGCTCTTTGCGTTGCCATTGTTGCCTTGGATGGCGCGCGGGCTTTTGTTAAAGGACAACCCTTTCTATCCTTTCGGTTTAAGTTTTTTTGGAACGCAGTGGTTGCCGTCCGCCTCAGATCTCTATTTTGAGCATATGAAAGATTTTGGTCAGACCCAGCGCCTTCTTGATTGGGTGCGCCTGCCGTGGGATATCACTTTCAAACCTTCCGTGTTTGGCGGTGGAGGAAACCTAAGCTTTTTGTTCTTGGGAATTTTACCGGCGGTTTTTTTCTTTGCGTACAGTGCTCAAGCGCGGGTGCTGGCACTCTATAGTGTTTTGGGTTTGCTGCTTTGGGCAGGGGGGCCGCATGTCTTGCGATATCTGATCCCTCTTTTGCCGGGTTTGTGTCTACTTTTGGCTTGGAGTCTTTTAGAGCTAGAACGTTGGGCGCGTTCAGCGACCTGGGTCTTGGCTCTGCGTATTTTGGTGGTCCTGTCTCTGGGGCTCGGTGCCGGACGGGTATTTTTGTTGGTCGTGCGAGACTTTGATCCCTATGCGGTGACTTTGGGCCTTGAAGACGAAACCAACTATCTGACCCGGCGGGGGGTGCATTACGCCAAGGCGGCTAGTTGGTTGCGCCTGCGTTATCCCTCCGCGAGGGTTTTGGTCCTTGGGGATTCGAGAGTTGCGTACTTGCCCCCCCGCTCCGAGGCGAGCAGTGTTTTTGAGCGCCACCCGATGCGAGGATGGTTGGCTTCAGCACGGCAGCCGCAAGACGTAGGTGCGCTGTTGCGTCGAAAAGGGTATGATTTTGTCTTGGTGAACTTTGCGGAATGGTCACGTATCTTGTCCCAGCCGGGGCCCGCTTACCGATATTTTTCAAGTCCCGCGGTCGAGGCTCATTTTAGGGCTTGGATTCAAAGCGCCCGTCAGGGTCCGCGAGAAAAAACCTATGACGATGGAAACGTCGTCGTTCTCCCTTTGCGCTAGGACTATGCTCGCCTATCTATTTGCCGCTATTCTTGCGCACGTCTTTGCCGTGACCTTAACACCGCTGGCCATGCGCGCCGCACGTCGATTTGGGTTTATGGATGTGCCCAACACGCGTCTCAAGACCCACACGCTCGCGATCCCTTATTTGGGAGGCGTGGCTCTTTTTGTCGCTTTTATGTTCGCGACATTGATCGCCAAGTTTGTGGCTCTGCCAGAAACAGGGATGGCACCTTGGCCTTATGGTTTAGAGAAAGGACGCGGGATTTACGCGATCCTTTTGGGTGGCATGATCGCGTTGGTGTTGGGGCTTGTTGACGATAAAAAGGCCTTGAGTCCCGGGGTTAAGTTTTTGGGCCAGATAGCAGGAGCCTGTGTGTTGGTGGCCGTGGGCTTGCGGCTACGTTTTGTGCGTCCCGACTGGTTGGCGGTTCCTCTCACGATCTTGTGGGTTGTTGCCATCACCAATGCCATGAATTTTGTGGATATCATGGATGGTCTCGCGGCGAGCGTCAGCGCCGCGGCCGCTTTGGTATTTTTTGCTTTTGCGCTGCAGGGTGAACGTTACAATGACGCTTTGGCCGCCGCCGCGCTTTTTGGCGCGTGCCTTGGTTTTTTGGGATGGAACTGGGCTCCCGCAAAAGTCTACATGGGAGACGCCGGCTCCCATTTTTTGGGATTTAGCTTGGCGGCCATTTCGCTCAATTTGCGCTATTCTCACCAGAATGAATTGGCAGTTTTTTCGCCGCTGGTCATCTTGGGATTGCCCATTTTCGACGTTCTATTAATGACCGTCATCCGTGTGCGCAAGGGGATTGCGCCATGGAAAGGAAGTCCAGATCATATTCCGTTGCGATTGAGCGCATTGGGATTTTCTAAACCGAGAGTGGTCGTGGTGCTTAGCGGTCTAACCCTTGGCTTAGGGATGGTCGTTTTTGGGGCCAGCTTTTTAACATTGCAAGCCGCGCTCTTGGTTTGGGCGATGTTGGGCATTGTGGGTTTGGTAGCGGCGTTCTGGTTGATGGGTATCGCGATGCCACATGATGTGCGTAAGGGAGCGAAACATTGAAAGATATTAAATTTCCATCCACCTTATCGATGGACCACCCCGGACTGGTGACCGAAGCGCTGGCGATGGTGATGAACGTTCCTTATGGCGACACCTTGACAGTGGATCTCACAGATCTGCAAAAAGTCTCGGCCTTTGGATTGGCCACCCTCGGCGCGCGCGTGGCGTGGTTGGTTGCCGCGAAACGCCTGCCCTCAGGTTCTGTGATCCGACGGCCCGAGAGTGGGCGCATTAGCAATGACTTGATGCGCATGGGGTTGTATCGCTTAATGCAAGAGGGTAGCGTCGCGGTGTTTCAGGGCAACGCGGTCGAAAGGCCGCAAGAGCTGTGGATGGTCATGCGTCCCGAAGACAGCGAGGACGCCTGTCAGCGGATGGTCAACATCTTGCGTTCGATTGTGCACGCTTCGGATGCGGACTATGTAAAAGTTAACTATTTTTTAAGAAACCTAGTGGACAATGTTTTTCGGCACGGTCAGGTTCACACGGGAGCGATGCTTTGTGTGCAAGGTTTTCCAAAAGCGGGGTATGTAGAATTTGCGGTGGCGGATACCGGCCAGGGCATCTTGGCTAGTTTGCGACGCTTTGATGCCATGGCCGCAAGCCTTAAGGATGATTCTCAAGCGGTGCTCACGGCACTTACATTAAAGATCAGCCAAAAAGACGACAATCCCCGGCCTGGTTTTTTGAATGCGTTGACTGCGACCTGTCGCAAAACTGGCGGCGAATTTGTCTGCTTGTCAGGTGATGCGGCAATAAGTTTACGTCAAGGAGAGATGCGCAATCTCAAGGTTCCTTTTTACCCAGGCACGACGGTGGGTGTGCGTTTGCGGTTGGTCGGTGATCGCCCCCTTGATGATACGGCACCCGCCCCCTTGACGCCGCCGCCCGCGGCACCGGCGCCTTGATGCCAGCGCCCCTGCTTATTTTGGGGGCTGGTTTGGCAGGCCTCTCGGCCGCCTATCGTGCCAGCAAGCTAAAACATCCCTATCGATTGTTCGAAAAAGAAGCTCGTCCGGGTGGTTTGGTGCGTAGCGAACACGTGAACGGTTTTACTTTTGATTACACTGGTCATTTACTGCACACCAAAGAAGAGCGTACCAGAAAACTTATTTTGGATGAGCTGGGTTTAAGAGAAGCTTTTATCCCGGTTCAGCGCGATTCTTGGGTCTATTCTCACAAACGATTTACGCGCGCCCCCTTTCAGGCCAATTTGCACGGCCTGCCGCCTAAAGTCATTCAAGAATGTCTTACTGGTATATTGCGCGCGCATGGGCACTTGAGGGCCAAACGCGAAACCAAGGCGAGTGTTTCTAAGTTTAAAAATTTTGAGGATTGGAATCTGCGAACGTTTGGCGAGGGAATCTATCGCCACTTTATGGAGCCCTACAACGAAAAATTGTGGGGCATTCATCCCAGTCGTATGTCCACGGATTTTATGGGACGTTTTGTACCTAAGCCTAGTTTGGCGCAGGTCTTTGAAGGCGCTCTGCGCGACCTTGGCCAACCCATGGGTTACAACGCCAACTTTATCTATCCAAAGCGTGGTGGCATTGAGATCTTGTCACAGGCCTTTGCGAAGCGAGTCAAGATAAGCACAGGCGTGGCCGCTGTCAGTGTTGACCCCAAACGCCGTCAGGTACGCTTTAGTGATGGTAGCCAAGCTGACTACCAGCGTTTGATAAGCACGCTCCCCCTGCCTCACCTTGTTCGGATTCTTGTTGGCGCGCCTGCTGGCGTAAAACGCGCGGCGAAGCGATTGCGCGCAAGCTCCGTGCTGAACGTTAATTTTGGTATCGCTGGGCGCAATGTCAGCACGATGCAGTGGGTGTATGTCCCTGAGCCCACGCTCCCTTTCTACCGCGTGGGCTTTTATCATAACTTTAGCGCGGCGTTGGCGCCAAAGGGCGGATCGAGCGTCTATGCCGAAATGAGCTATAGCGCCCAAAGACCCATCGATAAAAAAAAGGCACCTGCTAAAGTTCGCCAAGGTTTGATTGATATGGGCATCTTGCGAGCCAGCGACAAGATTAGCGCGACCTTTGTCGCCGATATCCCGGGCGCCTATGTCGTGTATGACGAGCACCGGGCCGCCGCCGTAGCCACGATTCAGGCGTATCTTAGGAATCAAAATATTCAGAGTGTCGGGCGCTGGGGCAATTGGGAATATGCCGCCATGGAAGACGCGATTTGGCAAGGCGCCGAGGCAGTGCCGTCTTGAAAAAAGTCGCTATTGTCATCACGCGACTCGATCTAGGAGGCGCGCAAGAAGTAGCTCTCGAGACCGCGGCTCGGCTAGATCCCGCGCACTTTGACGTGACGCTGTTGGCTGGCCCGGGAGGAACCCTCAACCCACAAGCGATTCAAAGCTTGGGGCATCGTTTTGTGGTTGTGCCCGCGTTGACGCACCCCCTTGCACCCTGGTCTGATCTGCGCGCTTTGCTATGGCTAAGGCGCTACTTTATCAAGCACCAGATAGATGTGGTGCATACCCATTCAAGCAAGGCTGGTTTGGTGGGTCGTTTGGCCGCATGGCTGGCGGGAACTTCGCACATCATTCACACAGTGCATGGTTGGTCTTTCAACGACTTTATGACAGGCCCATCGTTTGGGGCCTACGTCTTTATAGAAAAGATACTCGCCGACCTTACCGATACATTGGTGGTGGTCGCGGAAAGCTGCCGACAGAAGGGATTGCTACAGGGCGTTGGTTTCGCCGATCAGTATGTGACGGTGCGAGCGGCTGTGGATCTAAAGCGATGGAAAGCCACGCGGCGTAGTCGTTTGGCGTTGAAGGCTCAGGTTCCAGAATTGAGCGCAGGGGACCTGGTGGTAGGAACTATCGCAAACGCTAAGCCACAAAAAGACCCGCTGACCTTTGTGCGTGTGGCCGCCATGACGATAAAAAAAGAACCCAAAGCCCGCTTTATCTACGTAGGGGATGGTCCCCTAAAAGAACAAGCCATGCAGTTGACACGTGAATTTGGCATTGATAAGCGCGTTCATTTTTTGGGCTGGCAAAAAGACCCCCGTCTTTTGGCAGCGGGCATGGATGTCTTTTTGCTCACGTCCATCTTTGAAGGATTGCCTTGTGTCTTTCCTCAGGTTTTGGCGCTGGGATTGCCCGTGGTGGCGACCCAAGTGGATGGCGCGCCCGAGATCTTGAGTGAAGGCGTGAATGGCTACCTTGCCATGCCAAGGGATGTATCGACTTTGGCAGATAGGGTGTTGATGCTCTGCCAGCAACCCAGGTTGCGTCGAGCCATGGGCACTCGCGCTAAGCGAAGCGTGTCCTTGGATTGGGACTACCCGGCGATGATCGCTGGTAGCGCGGCGATTTACACCGCACGGAAGCGTTGATGCGGCTTTTGGTCTTAGCGCCTTTTTACCCTGACGCGCCGAGCGATGGCGATCGTTTACGGCTTTATCATTGGTTGCGGGCCTTGGGACGCAGGCACGACGTCACGCTTTTGTGCTTTGCGGATCCCGCGCGCCCGAGCGATTGGAAGGCGGGTCCTCTTCAAGCTAGTTTACGCGCGACGCATCGAATCGCGTGGGGGCGCTGGCAAAAAATGATCGCCGCGGGCCTCAATATTTTTGGAGCGCGATCAATGAATGTCGCGGCTTACGCAAGCCCTGCGATGAACCGGGCGGTGGACACGCTCTTAGCCACCGATTCATTTGACGCGGTCTTCGCCTACCGTTTGCGCATGGCGCCCTACGCCAAGCGCGCGCGCGTCGCGCGCGTGTTAGATTTGACCGATAGCTTGACGCGTTACAGTGAGCGCCGCGCTGCCACGTCGCGAGGCTTGTTACGATGGTTCTGGTCGCGCGAGGCCAAGCGGCTAGCGACAAGCGAAAGCGACGCTGCTCGTCAGTTTGACGCTTGTTTACTCAATGCGGAATGTGATCGCGAGACGTTGCTGGCCATGGTCCCTGGGTCAAAAATTATTCTGGCTAGCAATGGCGTGGATCCCAGCTGTTTTGCGGCGCCCCGCCAGCCCAAGCGTGGACGCTTGCTCTTTGTAGGACAGCTCGGCTACGCGCCTAACACCGATGCCGTCCTTTGGATGGCCCGCGAGATTTTGCCTTTGATTCTGGCTCGCTGCCCCTTTGCCGAGCTGGTGATCGCTGGATCGAGCGCTCCAGCATCGATCCTGGCCTTGGTAGGGCAGCCAGGGATACGCCTCTTAGGATTTATCCCAAGTGTGGCGGAACAGCTATCCCAAGCCGCGGTCGTCGTTGTGCCAGTGCGCTTTGGCGCAGGGCGACAGAACAAGCTTCTAGAGGCATTTGCAGCTGGGGTACCATCGGTAACAAGCTCTTTTGGCGCCATGGGCGCTGGCGCGCGACCAGAGCATGATGTCTTGGTGGGCGATGATCCAAAGTGCTTTGCAAATGCTGTGATCTCTTTGTTAAAGTCCCCTGCGCTTGGAACACGCGTGGCGCGAAACGCGCGAGCGTTGGCGCGGCGAGACTTTAGGTGGGAGAAGAACGTGAAAGTTGTTGAAGGCGCGTTGAAGAACGCGATCCATCAAGGAGCATGGTGAAAATAAAATCGTGGTTGTTTATACTAGCCCCACTGTTCTTAAGTTCGTGTGCGACCCATGTCATTAAATTTCATCCGCTTGATGGAATTTCTGCGGACAAACAAGGATTCATGGAGCGCGGAGAATTTGACGCTTCTAAAGAAAAAGTCCTCGACGCGGTGGGAGATGTCTTGGATCACGAGCCATTTTTTCATTGGGAATATCTTTCGTTGGACAAGGCCAACGGATGGATCAAGGCCAATGCCGGTCTAATGCGCGAGGCCAATTTTAGAGTTGTCGAGATCGAAGGCGGGCGTAGCCGGCTGGCGACGAGCGTGCCCCGCCGTGCGCTGCGTAGTGTGGCTAAGATCTGGATCGATAAAAAAGACGCGAGCAAGGTTTCGGCTTACGATCCGGTCAACCCCGCCGAGGCGGAGCAAGTGCGAGCAGACTTTGAGTTAGACGAGAGTTATTTTCGATCCGCGGTCTATCGCGCTTTGACTGATCACAGCGCTGTGCCATTTGAGGCGGTTTCGCATGAGCGCGACGATGTCGTGGGCGAGCCACCTACGCGGCAAACTCCCGATATGAAGAAAAAGCCATGAGGCGTTGGGGTCCCGCGTTGATCTTTGGTTGCTTGCTCGGGCTCTTGGCCCGTGCCAAAGGCGGCAACCTTGCGGGTCTCTTGGTGGGGCTTGGTGCCGTGGTGATGTATTTGGCATTGTCGAGATTAGCCTATTTGCGACTGGCTCGCCAACATCCTGACCCCCCGCAATTAAGCGTTGGCGAAAAGGCGATTCTTTATGGACCTGCCACGTGGACTCAGCAGGGAAGGCTCCGTGAGGGTTGGGCTTTCTTAACCAACCAACAGCTTAGCTTGGTCGTGACGGATGCTACCTCGATCGCATTGTCGATTGGTGAGATTGATGAGATCAGGCCAGCAAAGCGATCGTGGCGCTTGGGTGGCGAGCTTGGTGTCGTAAGCAAGCGCGAAGGGCTTGTGCTCTTGAAGGTCCCAGATGTCAAACGCTGGGAATTGGCCTTGCGGCGCGTTGTACGTGGCGAGAGTGAAGTATGAGCTTTTTGAAATTAGAGATGTCGACCTTTGATGTGGTTGAAGGCGTTTTGCCGCTACTGCCACCCAGCGTTCAGCAGATGGAACGCTGCGCGTCCGCCGATCGAGCTTTACGCGCGCGTGGGTTGGAGACGGTCGATATCGTTCACGAGCTCTTTCTCTTAAAAGCCGCGATGGCATCCCAATTTGCGATGGGTACGCTTGAGACCCTAGGCATGCGCGCTGAAGGGATAGAGCAATTTTATGAGATTTTTTGCAAACGCCTTGAAGAAGGGCTTAGCGGGGTTTTGCGTAGCGACCCTAAAGCCGCAGTCTTGATGGCGCGCGCGCGTCTGGGCTCTTATGACAAAGCATTGCACACACCTCATCCCGAGGACCGTTTTTTAAATGTGGCGGATGCGTTCACTCGTTTTTGTGGCGCGGCCGACGAGACCGAGTTGGTGCACCTTTGTCTCGATGCGTGTCAGGACCTGAATCGTTCTTTTATCGCTGAGATACGCGGTCTAGGTATCGTGGCCGAAGACAAGGAACCGTGATGCGGCACTTTTTATTTTTGGTGGCCCTGGCATGGACGCTGACCGCTTGTATCAAGCGTCCAGCGGTCGTTAAGACGCCCAAGTACAGCAAGCCACGCATGGCGCTTGTCGCAAACCCCCTTCCCAGCAAGATGAGCGCGGAAAAGCTCGAGGTAAAAAAACGGCCGGCCACTCCTGCCGAGTGGGGCGAAGCGACGTTTCGTAAAGGGGATTACCGACGGGCGGTCTCGTATTTGCGCGAGGCTTTGAAAGAGGACCCTGATTCACCCAAGCTCTGGCGCAACCTTGGTTCGGCGTACGCAATGGCCGAAGATTGGGACAACGCCTTGATCTGTTACGATCGCTCTTTACGGCGCGATCCCAAGGATGTGAAGACCATTTATAATTTAAGCTTGGTGCATGATTTGAAAGGGTCGTTGCAGGTCGCCGAAGAGAACGCCCGTAAAGGATTGGATCTGGACCCAAAACATTCTGGCTTGCATTCTAGTTTGGGAAATATTTTGGCGGACCAAGGTAAAGAAGAGGCAGCGTTGGATCAATATAAAGAGGCCTTGAGCCTTGAACCCAAAGACACCGTCACCCGTTTTAATTTGGGCGGTCTTTATTTCAAGCGACGCGAGATCGCCTTGGCAGAAAAAGAGTACAACCAAGTCTTAAAGATCAATCCTCAGGATCTTGAAGCGGCCCAAAATCTTGCAGCGGTTTATATCACGCAAAATCGCCTCGAAGAGGCTGAGAAACTCAATCGATGGGTGATACAAAAAAAGCCCGCGGATGAAGATACTCTTGAGAATGCCTATTTTAATTTGGGGATCATTTACGATAAGCAGAACAAGATCGAAAAAGCTTTGGATATGTATAAATTGGCTTTGCAAGTGGCGCCCTGGGATGCTGCCGCCTATGTTAATACCGCGGTCATTTTAGAACGTCTGGAGAGACGCAGCGAGGCGTTGACTTTTTGGGAAAAATACCAACGGCTTTTCCCAGCCAGTCGCCGCCGGGCCGAGGTCAAGAAACGTATCGTGATCCTTAAAAAACTGGTTCACTTGGACGATGCTAAGAAAAAGAAGGGCAAGGTTAAAGGCAAAGCCGTCGAAATGGATGCCGAAAAAGACTACAAAGAAGGGCATCTTCAAAAATAAGGCTTGTCGGAGAGCCTTCGACACCTAACAATAGTGTCCTAGTTAAGACTCTTTGTCCGGGGCGGCCATGGCCGAATTGACCAGCGACGGTTATAAAATAGTAGGGGTTGGGGTGGTTGAACAAGACGGTAAGTTCTTGATCACCCAGCGTAAATTTGAAGATCACCTTGGTGGTATTTGGGAGTTTCCTGGCGGCAAGAAGAGCGCACAGGAGAGTGATCAACAATGTGTCGCGCGTGAACTGAAAGAAGAACTGGCGATTCAAGTGAGCGTTGGCCCCCATCTACAGACTATTCGTTATGCCTATCCTGATCGCAAGCTTGAGCTGCGTTTTTATGCTTGTTCGATGGTGGGCGGAGAGCCTAAACCAGTTGAAGTCCAAGACTTTCGGTGGGTACAACCAGCAGAATTGATCTACTATCAGTTTCCAA